>NZ_BDBY01000273.1 GCF_001613225.1 Nocardia pseudovaccinii NBRC 100343 | reverse complement strand
GGCATCGATACCGAGGCGACCGGCGGTGTCGACGATCACCACGTCGTACTGTTTGCTGCGCGCCTCCGCGACACCGGCCTCGGCCACCGCGACCGGATCGGCCGCCGAAATGCCCAGCGGATTCTCGCCGCCGCCGATGGAGGTACCGGGATGCGGCGCGAAGACGGGCGCACCCGCGCGCTCACCGACCACTTGGAGCTGGGTGACCGCGCCGGGGCGCTGCAGGTCACAGGCCACCAGCAGCGGCTGATGGCCCTGCCCCTTGAGCCATTTCGCGAGCTTGCCCGCCAGGGTGGTCTTACCGGAACCCTGCAGACCGGCGAGCATGATCACCGTCGGCGGATTCTTGGCGAGGGTCAGCCTGCGGGTTTCGCCACCGAGGATTCCGATGAGTTCCTCGTTGACGATCTTGACGACCTGCTGGGCCGGATTGAGGGCGGCGGAGACCTCCGCGCCCTTGGCCCGCTCCTTGATTTTGGCGATGAAACCGCGCACCACGGGCAGCGCGACGTCGGCTTCGAGCAGGGCGAGGCGGATCTCACGACAGGTGGCGTCGATGTCGGCCGGTGACAGACGCCCCTTACCGCGAAGATCCTTGAGGGCACCGGTAAGCCGGTCGGACAGGGATTCGAACACCGATCGCGCTCCTGATCTCGTGGGACGTCACTTGGTATCCCAGGGTAATGGGACTGCCCACCAGTTCGCGCAAGCGGTGCTCGCTTCGTGGCGTTATTCCATCGCGCGGCGGCGCGGTCTGGCGGTTTTGCGGTAGTCGTGGTTCTCCAGAGCAACCATGAAAACCGCCTCCCGACCGGTGAGGCCCAGCTCGAGGGCCAGGTCGTCGAGCATGGCCCAGCCCGTGCCGGTCGGCACATCGTGGGTGGCAACGGTCGTGGCAATCGTCATAGCGGTCACAGCCTGCTGACCGGTCAGTGTCCGGCCGGGCAGCCAGGAGACCACCCACCGATCACCGCCGACGCAGCGCGCCATATGCGTGGTCTCGTCACTCGTCATCATCGACGCCGAAACGACTTCAATTGCCACCGACCTGCTCCCCTCATGCTCGCGATAGCCAGACGCTCTGATAGTAGGGTGCGCCGGGCGCGCTGCATACGCTTTCAGCAAATCATGCGCAAATGTCAATCGCTCCGGTCAGGAGTTCGAGCTGGTACCGGGTGGTCCGACTCCCTCCGGCGGCTTCGGAGCGGGCCGCGGGACCACGGCCAGAACCGCCTTTTCGACGGTTTCGCGACGCTCCGGAATATCGACGCCGAGGTCGAGGCTGAAGGCGTCGACCACCGCGGAACCCATGGTCACCACCTTGGCCCAGCGCACATCGGCACCGCATTCGGCAAACGCCGCGGCCAGACGGCTGAGCAGGCCGATCCGGTCCTCGGCACGCAATTCGAGGACCACCTGGCCGGGAGTCGACGCCGCCGACCAGATCACCCGGGGCTGCGCCTGCGCGTACGGGCTCGGGCGAGTACCGGTGGCCTCGCGCTCCCGCTTCGCCAGCACCGCGGACAGATCCAGATCGCCCGCGCTCGCCCGGATCAGCTCCTGCCGCAGCAGTCCGCCGTCCGGCGGATCGCCGAACTTCGGGGAGACCACGAAAGTATTGATGGCCGAGCTACCTTCACTGCCGACGGTTGCCGAGAGCACCCGCAGCGAATGCAGGGCCAACACCCCGGCGGCATCCGAGAGCAGGCCCGGCGTATCGGGCGCGATCACGGTGACCGTGTAGGTGTACTTGCCCTCGCCGGGCCGCAGATCGACGTGCACGCCACCCGCCGCTGCCTTGGCCAGCAGTTCCGGTGCGATCGGCGCCGGCTCCGGCAGCTGATCCCCCGCCATGACCAAGCGGCAGCGCCGCACGAGTTCCCCGATCAGCGAGGCCTTCCAATCACCCCACACGCCGGGTCCGGTGGCCAGCGAATCGGCCTCGGCCAGGGTGTGCAGCAGTTCGAGCAGTTGCGCGTCGCCGCCGAGGGCATCGACGACGAGTCCCACGGTGTCCGGATCGGCCAGATCGCGGCGAGTCGCGGTGTCGGGCAGTAACAGATGGTGGCGCACGATGGCGCTGAGCGTGCGCACGTCCGACGGCCACAGGCCGAGACGCCGTCCGATATGGGTGGCCAGTTCGGCGCCGACAACGCTGTGGTCACCGGTACGACCCTTGCCGATATCGTGCAGCAGCGCACCGAGCATCAGCAGGTCGGGACGGGCGACGCGGGTGCTCAACGCGCTCGCATAGGCGACCGTCTCCATCAGGTGCCGGTCCACGGTCCAGGTGTGCAGGGCATCGCGCGGCGGCAGGTCGCGCACCGCACCCCATTCGGGAAGCAGCCTGCCCCACAAGCCCGTTCGGTCCAGTGCCTCGACCGCATCGATGACGCCGCGGCCCGCGCCGAGCAGGATCAACAGGTCGTTGACAGCGTCCTTGGGCCAGGGTTCGCGCAGCTCCGGCGCATCCTCGGAGAGCCGGTTCAGGGTCGTCGCGGACATCGGCAGCCCGGTCTGCGCCGACGCCGCGGCCACCCGCAGAATCAGTCCGGGATCGCGCTGCGGCCGCGCATCCCGGGCCAGCACGACCTCCCCCGCGTGTTCGACCACCCCTTCATCGAGCGGTCGACGAACCGGCATGCGACGCAGTCGCGCGAGGCCACGACGCGGTAGCGCATTGGCCGCGGTGCGCAGACCGACATCGACCGAGTAACTCACCGTCCGCGCCGAATCGCTCAGTGTGCGAGCGAGATCGAAACGATCACCGATGCGCAAGGCCGCGCCGATCTCGTCGGCATCCTGGGCGCGCAGCTGATCGCGCGCCCGGCCCGCCACCCGATGCAGCTCCGTGCGAACATCCAGCAAACGGCGCCGCGCGTGCTTTACCCCACCGCCCGGCACATCCGGCCCGAGACCCGGCATCGCATCGGTCAGCTGTGCGATGGCCAGCGCGTCGAGCAGTTGGATATCGCGCAGTCCGCCGCGCCCGTTCTTCAGATCGGGTTCGGCACGATGGGCGATCGCACCGCTGCGCTCCCATCTGGTCTCGGCCTGTTCGATCAATTCGTCGAAGCGCGAACGGATTCCGGTCCGCCACTCCCGGCGCACCCCGCCGATCAGCAGATTGCTCAACTCGATATCGCCGACGATGTGCCTGGCCTCGAGCATGCCGAGGGCCGCGATGAGATCGTCGGAGGCCACGCGCAATGCCTGCGGCACGGTGCGCACGCTGTGGTCGAGCTTGATGTGCGCGTCCCATAGCGGATACCAGAGCTGGTCGGCCACCTCGGCCACCCGCGCCGGATCGACGTCATCGTGCAGCAACACCAGGTCCAGATCGGAGTACGGCAGCATCTCCTTGCGTCCGAGTCCGCCCACCGCGACCACGGCCAGACCGCTGTCGCGGCCGATGCCGAGATCGGTGCCCTTCGTAGTCAGCCACAGTTCGAACAGATCGACCAGCGCCGAACGCAGGGATTCCGCGTCCAGACGCGGATTGCGGGGCAGTCCGCCCTCGAGCAATTGATTGCGTGCCCGGACCAGGTCGGTCGCGCCGTTGGAGACATTCTCGGTTACCTGTCTGCCGTCTTGCTCGTGACTACCCACAAACCACCGTCCATCCAAATGCGTACGGCCCCGCCCCGACCGGGCTATCCGGTGGGAGCGGGGCCGCCGCTCGATTTCGATTTTCCGTTTACAGAGCGTCGGTACCGCGTTCGCCCGTCCGCACCCGGATGATCGATTCCACCGGCGTCACCCAGACCTTGCCGTCACCGATCTTGCCGGTGCGGGATGCCTCGACGATCACCTCGACGACCCTGTCGACCGACGCATCGTCCACGACAACCTCGACCCGAACCTTCGGAACGAAATCCACCGAGTACTCGGCGCCGCGGTAGACCTCGGTGTGCCCCTTCTGGCGGCCGTAGCCCTGTACCTCGCTGACGGTCATGCCCAGCACACCAGCCTGCTCGAGCCCGGATTTGACGTCCTCGAGAGTGAACGGTTTGACGATTGCGGTGATCAGTTTCATGTCGTCATGCCTCCTTGACGGCGGTACGTGCCGTGCCACCCACAGCAGCGAAATCGTATGCCGTTTCAGCGTGCTCGGACTCGTCCATGCCCACCGACTCGGCTTCCTCGCTGGCGCGCAGCCCAATGGTGAACTTCACGATATAGGCAATGATCAGGCTCGCGATGAAGGAGAACGCAAGTACCGCACCGGCGCCGACGGCCTGACGCCACAGCTGGTCGAAACCGCCGCCGTAGAACAGGCCCGTCTTGCCCGCGCCCGCCTCCGGCGCGGCGACCAAGCCGACCATCAGGGTGCCGATGACGCCGCCGACAAGGTGCACACCCACGACATCGAGCGAGTCGTCGAAGCCGAACTTGAACTTCAGGCCGACCGCGAGCGCACAGATCGCACCGGCCACGAAGCCGATCACCAGGGCGCCGACCACGTTGACCGAGGAGCACGACGGGGTGATCGCGACCAGACCGGCCACCACACCCGAAGCCGCGCCCAGCGAGGTGGGCTTGCCGTCGCGGACCTTCTCCACCAGCAGCCATGCCAGCATCGCGGCACAGGTCGCGAGGGTGGTGGTGATGAAGGTCGAACCGGCCAGACCCCCCGAGGAAACCGCGGAACCGGCGTTGAAGCCGAACCAGCCGAACCACAGCAGACCGGCGCCGAGCATCACGAACGGCAGGTTATGCGGGCGGAAGGGAGTCTTCGGCCAGCCCTTGCGCTTGCCGAGCACCAGCACCAGCGCCAGGCCCGCCGCACCGGCATTGATATGGACCGCGGTACCACCGGCGAAGTCGACCGCGAGCAGCTTGTTCGCGATCCAGCCGCCTTCGTGCACGACATTGCCGTCGGCATCCTTGACGTCGAAGTCGAAGACCCAGTGCGCGACCGGGAAGTAGACGACCGTCGCCCAGATACCGGCGAACAGCAGCCAGGAGCCGAACTTCAAGCGGTCTGCGACCGCACCCGAGATGAGGGCAACCGTGATGATCGCGAACATCAACTGGAACGCGACGAACACGGTCGCGGGAATTGTGCCCGCGAGCGGGATGTTCACCGCGGCAGTGGTGACAGCGCCGCTCGCGTCCTTGACCTCGGCAACCGAATTGCCGCCGATCAGACCCTTGAGACCGAAGAACTGCGCCGGATCGCCGATCACGCCGAACTTGTTGTCACCGAATGCGGTCGAGTATCCGTATAGCGACCACAGCACGCCGACCAGCCCCATGGCGCTGATGCTCATCATGATCATGTTGAGCACGTTCTTGGAGCGGACCATGCCGCCGTAGAAAAACGCCAGGCCGGGCGTCATCAACAACACGAGCGCTGAACTGGCCAGCATCCAGGCGGTGTCACCGGTGTCCGGTGCACCGGTAAGGGGAAAAGCCACCTTAATGTCCTCCTCATCTCGGGCCCTGCCGACTCCGGCAATTGGACCTGCACAGAAGGGTCGCCATTCGGTGTTTCATCCGTGATGATGCTGTGTTTCACCTAAGTGAACGCGTGGGGCAGTTGTGTTGCTACCACGTTTCCTGGTGTGCACAGCCGCTTCATCGCCGGTGTGCGATGCGTGTCGGAGCAAACCGACAGCTGTTTCCGAGGGGAAGGGTTCGGTGGCGCGGAGCTAGCCGAGCAACGCGTCCACGAAGGCGCCTGGCTCGAAAGGAGCCAGGTCGTCGGCGCCCTCGCCGAGGCCGACCAGTTTCACCGGAACGCCGAGTTCGTGCTGCACCTGGAAGACGATGCCGCCCTTGGCCGTGCCGTCCAGTTTGGTGAGCACGACGCCGGTGATATCGACCACATCCGCGAAGACGCGCGCCTGCATGAGACCGTTCTGTCCGACGGTGGCATCCAAGACCAACAGGACCTCGTCGACCGCTGCCTTCTTCTCCACCACGCGCTTGACCTTGCCGAGCTCGTCCATCAAACCGGTCTTGGTGTGCAGCCGACCCGCGGTATCGATCATGACGACATCGACGCCGCCCTCGATGCCCGCGCTGACCGCGTCGAAGGCGACCGCGGCCGGATCCGCGCCCTCCTTGCCACGGACGGTGTGGGCACCGACCCGCTCACCCCAGGTCTGCAGCTGATCGGCGGCGGCGGCGCGGAAAGTATCCGCGGCGCCGAGCAGGACCCGGCGGCCGTCGGCGACGAGTACGCGGGCGAGTTTGCCGGTCGTGGTGGTCTTGCCGGTGCCGTTGACACCGACGACCAGCAGGATCGACGGATGATCGTCGTGCGGGAGCGCACGCACCGACCGGTCGAGTTCGGGACGTAGCGCATCGATCAGTACCTCGCGCAGCACGGCGCGAGCCTGTTCGGTATTGCGGACGCTGCGCGCGGCCATTTCCTTGCGCAGGCGATCCACCACCGCGGTGGTGCTCGCGGTGCCGAGATCGGCCAGGACCAGGGTGTCCTCTACCTCTTCCCAGGAATCGTCGTCGAGGTCGCCGCCGCCGAGCAGGCCGAGCAGGCTCTTGCCGACGGCATTCTGGGAGCGGGACAGGCGGCCGCGCAGGCGGACCAGGCGGCCCGCGGTCGGCTCGATTTCCTCGAGGGCAGGGGTCGTGGCCGCATCGGCGGCTCGAGGTTCGCGGGCCGTTTCTACGGAGGTTTTGTCCGAGGTCGGCGCTGGTATCGGGGCTGCGGGCGGGATTGTTTCCGCAGGTGGAACGGTCTCCGTCGGCGCGGCAGTGTCAGTAGGCGCGCCAGTCCCAGGATCCACGTGGGTGGCGGAGTCCGCGGGCGCGGCGCCATCGGCGCTGGTGGGCGGCACGGTTCCAGGTTCGGCGGTTGCCTCGTCCGACTCGACCGCGGTATCCGAATCGACCGTGGCCGTGGCGGATTCGGCCGTGGTGCCCGCGCCATCGGTTTCGACCGGTGCGGATTCCGCGGTTTCGACATCGCCCTCGGGCAGCGGCACATTGGTAATGCCACGTTTCGGTGCGTCACGCGGAATCGCCGCGTCGTCGCCGACATGGGGTTGCCCCTCGGTATCGGTTCGCTCGATCGGCGCGGGCTCCGGGCGTGTCGCGGTGGCCGTGCCGCCCTGACTGAAGTTGAAGCCACCGGAGGCCGCGTATCCGCCGGACCGGTCGGTCACTTCTTTCTCGGCGGCGGGTGGCGTCAGCGTGACGCGACGGCGCTTGTACAGGACGAATCCGGCGACAAACGCCACCACCAGCAGGGCGGCGACAGCGGCAATCAGGATCCAGGCTTCGGAGCTCACGCCGACCATCCTTGCAGAACCAGGTCATCCGCCTTACCACAGCGTCCTGGACCCGACACACAACCCCCGAGATTTCTTGTCCTGCGGAACTTCTCGCGAAGTGACAATAGTATCGGCGACGTGACCGATCGAAACGTGCTTGGGGGGCCGCTGGAAGAGTGCGGCACCGATCCTCTCACCGGCTTCTACCGGGACGGCTGCTGCAGTACCGGGCCGGAGGATCTGGGCAGCCATACCGTGTGCACCGTCGTCACGGCTGAATTTCTCGAACACCAGGCGTCCATCGGCAACGATCTGAGTACGCCGCGCCCGGAGAACAACTTCCCGGGCCTGCAGCCGGGCGACCGGTGGTGTGTGGTGGCCGTGCGCTGGTTGCACGCCCATGAGGACGGTGTCGCCGCGCCGGTGGTGCTGGCGGCCACCCATGAAAACGCCCTGGAAGTGATCTCGATGGACATCTTGCGCAAATACGCCGTCGACGTGCCGGACGATGTGAGCGACCTGCTCTAGCTCCCCCGCCCTTTTGCCGACCGTCTATGCCCGGAGCGTTCCAGGGCAGACGGTCGCCCGACATTCTGTCGTGTTATCCCAGAACGGCCGCCTCGGCCCGCGCCGCGCGGGTGGTTCGTCGGCGGTGTGCCTTCTGACGGCAGGCCGCCGAGCAGTATCGGGCCGGGCGGCCGGTGCCGGTGGGGTGGATCTCGGTGCCGCAGATCGGACAGGTTTCGTTACGAGGGCCGGTTTCGTTACTGAACTTGGCCTCCGAATCGGGTTTCGTTACGGCGATGATTCCGGGGTTCACACGCATGGCATCGAGCATGATCGCGACAGCCCGAATCATCGGCCCACCGGAGCGCTGACGTCGTTGAACCGCGACGCATCCGGTGAAAATGTCCAGCACATCGGCGATTTCGAGATCGGAGCGGACCGCGCCTCGGCGCTGCGCCGCCGTCAGCAGTGCGCCGAGCGCGTGATGAAAGCGGTCGCCCGCGCCGCGTAGCAGCGCCTTCGGCCAACCGTCATCGGACTGGACGACATCGCAGAGCGCCTGGCTGCCCGGGGCCGACATGACCACCTCGGTGCAGACCGCGAAGAACGCGGCACCCGGATCCGGCGCGTCGAGATATTCGGTGGCCAGTGTCGCGAGTCGGTCGACGCGCTGCTGCATAACCGCTTCCAGCAGATCGGTTTTCGTGGGGAAATGCCGATAGACGGTGCCCGCCCCCACCCCGGCTCTGCGGGCGACCTCGGCCAATGAGACCGAGGTGCCGTGTTCGGCGAAAGCACGTTGCGCGGCGGCCAGCACCAGCGCGCGATTGCGACGGGCATCGGCCCGCGCGGAAGACGCCGGAGTGGACAGCGAAGCAGACATTTCGTTACGGCCTTCCGTTCCTGGACCTGGCCAAGCGGGTGGCCACACTCATATCGTGCCGAATACGGGTTATCCGACCCGATTATATCGAGCAGAGAAGGCGAGCATGTCCCTTCAGCAGAACCCCATCCTGGTCACCGGCGCGACCGGCAAGCAGGGCGGCGCGACCGCGCGCCGACTGCTGGCCGACGGTATCGCGGTGCGTGCGCTGGTCCGCGATCCGCAGACGCCCGCGGCTCGCGCATTGGCCGACGCCGGTGCGGAATTGGTGACCGGTGACTTCGACACTCCCGCAACACTGGACACCGCCGTCGCCGGAGCGCGCGGTGTATTCCTCGTGCCACCAGCCGCTTTCGGACCGAACGGCTGGCAGGCGGAATTGGAAGCCACCCGCGGCGTCGTGGCGATCGACGCGGCCAAGCGTGCGGGGGTCGAACAGATCGTCTTCACCGGTGTTGCTTCGATGACCGATGACGCCGCCTGGGGCCAGGCCGGAAAACGCGGCATCGAGGCTGCAGCCGCTGCCAGCGGTATGCGCTACACCCTGTTGCGTCCAGTGCGCTTCATGGAGAACTACATCATGCGCGGCAGTCCGGTGGACGGCATCATCGACGGCGTGCACAAGCATCTGTTCCCAGCGGAGTGGCCGCTGCAGATGATCGCGATCGATGATATCGCGGCCTTCGCCGCACTGGCCTTCGCCGACCCGGATCGCTTCCACGGCCGAACCCTCGAATTGGCCGGTGACGCGATAACTCCCGTCGCGGCCCTTGCGGCGATCACCAGGGCCACCGGATATCCGGTGCGCTATCACGAGGTCACCGAGGCCGAAGCGGATGCCATCGGCGAACAGATCGGCAACACCTGGCGGCTGCTGCGCAAGTCCGCGGGCTGGCACGCCGACATCCCCGCGCTTCGGGAAATCTACCCCGCCCTCACCACCCTCGAATCCTGGCTCTCCACAACCGGTGCCGCCAAGATCAAGGCACAACAGGACAGCGACCGCCGCGCCGCCGCGCACTGACCGGAGTCCTCGGGATCCGCACTAGTGCGGATCCCGAGGAGACGGTGCAGGCTTTCCATTGGGGCAGGCGGCTCGGGTTCGACGGGTATCGGGGTGGTCGGGACCCAGAACACGAAGCTGGTCCGCCAGGAGTTCCGCGTATTCGGTCGCGGCAGTTACGGTGTCGCCCGCGGAGCCACGGGCGTGCGCCAAGTGGAAGCGGGTGCTGAGGGTACGCGGATGGGACCGGCCGAATATTCGATATTCGTCGGTGAGCAATTGCTCGAAATCGCGCACGGCGGATTGCGGATCACCGGATTCACAACGCCAGCGGGCCAATTCATTTCGGTTCAACAGCGTATCCGGATGATCATCGCCGAGCACTCGGACGCGATCGGTGAGCAGCAGCTCGAGACGCTCGACCGCGATGGCCGGATCACCTTGCGCACCAAGCCAACACGCCATGTCGTGGCGGGTGCGGAAGGTGTTGGGGTGTTCCGGTCCGTGCACCCGGATGCGATTCACGAACACGTACTCGAATTCGGAAAGGGCCGTGGCGATATCGCCGCTCTCGGCCCGATAGTGTGCGAGATTCGCACGGGTGCGCAGGGTGTCGGGGTGGTCCGGTCCGAGTACGCGCTCCCGGTCGACGAGCAGATGCTCGAATTCGATGACCGCCGCGGCCGGATCACCGCTTTCACCGCGCCAGTAGGCGAGGTTGTGCAGGGTCGTCAGCGTGTCGTGGTGGTCGGCGCCGAGAATGCGCCGCCGGTCGTCCAGCAGTTCCTCGTATTCGGCTATGGCGGTGGCGTATTGGCCCGCCTCACCGCGCCACTTCGCCAGATTGTGCCGGGTGCGCAATGTATCGGGATGGTCGGGACCGAGAATACGCAGCCGCAGTGGTAGCAGTTCCTCGAGTTCGGCGAGCGCGACAGCGGTATTGCCGCTCTCACCGCGCCAGAGCGCGAGGCGGTGCCAGGTGTGCAGGGTTTCCGGATGCAAGGGTCCGAGCACTTTGCGCTCGTCGTCGAGCAGTTGTTCGTATTCGGTGACGGCCGCGCCGATCTGGCCGCTCTGGCCGAGGAAGAATGCGAGACAGTGACGGGTACTGAGGGTTTCTGGGTGCTCCGGGCCGAGGATGGCCAGTTGATCGCGCAGCAGCAGCCGGTAGTCGGCGACGGCCGCTGCCGGGTCACCGCTCTCCCCGCGCCAGTAGGCGACCGCGTGACGGGTGCGCAAGGTGTCGGGATGATCGATCGGCAAAACCCGCTGCCGGTCGGCCAGCAGCTGCTGGTACTCCAGCACCGCGGTGGCCGGATTGCCGCTCTCCCCACGCCAGAAGGCAAGTTCGTGGCGTGTGCGCAGGGTATGCGGGTTATCGGGGCCGAGGACCCGGATCCTGGCCGGGAGCACCTGCTCGAATTCGGCGACGGCGGTGAGGTAGTGACCGATTTCGCCATACAGGTGGGCGATGTTGTGGCGTGACTTCAGGGTGAGCGGCTGATCCAGGCCGAGGATGCGGCGCTCGTCCTCTATCAGCTGCCGGAATTCGCCGATGGCCCGGTGGTGTTCGCCGCTTTCGCCGAGCCAAAAGGCAATGCTGTTGCGAGTGCGCAGCGTATGCGGATGTTCCGGACCGAGAATGCGGGTCCGATCGGTCAGCAGCTGCTGGAATTCGGCGATGGCGGTGGCGTGGTCGCCGCTCACACCGCGCCAGCGGGCAATATCGTTGCGAGTGATCAGGGTATGCGGATGATCGGGACCGAGCACCCGATCCTGTTCCGCGAGCAGCTGCTGGAATTCGGCAATGGCGCGCATGTGATCGCCGCTCTCGGCATGCAATTCGGTCAGGTGATGGCGGGTCTTGAAGAAGGCCGGATCGGCCGTGCCGGAAATGCGTTGCTGATCGACGAGCAGTTGGTGCAGCTCGATAATGGCGGCATCCAGGTCGCCGCTCTCACCGCGCCAGTACGCGAGTTCATAACGGGCGGTGAGCGTGTCGGGATGATCCGGTCCGAGGACGCGCAGCCGGTCGGCGATCAACTGCTGGAAATCCGTGATGGCCTGTGCGGTTTCGCCCTGCTCGCCACGAAAATGCGCAAGATCACCCCGGGTGCGCAGCGTCGCCGGGTCGTCGACGCCCAACAGCCGGGTCCGGTCGGCGACCAACTGCTCGAATTCGGCTACGGCGGTGCGAAAATCACCGCTTTCGCCATGCCAGCGGGCAAGGTTGGTGCGAATGGTGAGGGTGCCCGGATCGTCCGCACCGAGCGCGCGCAGCCGTTCGGCGAGTAGCCCTTGGTGCTCGGTGATGGCGGTGGCCAGATCGCCGCTTTCCCCGCGCCAGAAGGCGAGGTTATTGCGGGCGGTGAGAGTGTCGGAGTGATCGGGGCCGACCGCGGATTCGAACGACGGTATCCACGCGGCCCACAGATCACGATTATCCGCTGCTCGCGGGGTGTTCAACCGTTCCAGAAAAGCCATCGCGGCAGCCGAATCGCCGTAGCCGAGATAGTGGCGCACCGCCGATCGCCGCGCGTAGTCGGTGATCTGTGGTGCGGGTGTCGACGAGCCCGCATCCGAGTCGATCGCCTCGGCCAGCGCCCGATGCGCATCGCGACGCCACTGCGGCTGCCCGGCGACCATCAGGGAGCGCCGAAAGGCGTTGTGCGCCAATCCCAGCGTTTCGCCTCCGGTGCCGGGTCGGCCGCGGCTGACCAACACTCCCAACCGGACGACCAGATCGCGAATCCGGTTGGTGCTCAACTCGATTCCGAGGAATTCCAGACCGCGTTCGAGCAGCTCGAGCGGCAGCACCGGCCCGGCACCGGCGGCAACCAGAATGCCGAGCAATGCGTATACCGCTGCGCCCGTGGCGGAATCGGTGTTGTCGACGACATCACGGACCCGTCGCGACACCAGAGTATCGATGCCGATTCCCCGCTCCAGATCGGAAGCGGTTATATCGGAACGGATTTCCATCAGCAGCCGCGCCAGCAGCCAACCGCCCGTCGGCGTCTGCTGCAGCAGACCGTCGATCCATTCGCGCCAATTCGTATGCGCGGTATGGCCGCGTGCCGCCGCGACGGTATTGGCGATATCCGGAGTCGTCGGCGCGGGCAGTTCGATGCGGCGCATATGGGCGAGTCGCGGCGAATTCTCGATGCCGGTGCCCTCACGGATCCCGACGATCAGATGGACGTGCGCGAGCTCCGGGCGACGGGTCAGCTCGGCGACCGCGTACGACAGCAGCGTACGGCTGCCGCGCTTGGGCTGATCGAGTCCGTCGACCAGAATGTGCACCGGCTTCGAGCTGCGCAGCCTGGCCAGCGGCTGCAGAATCCTGATCTCGAACAGATCGAGCCCACGACTGTCCTGCTCGGCCAGATCGAATTCGACCATGCGCGTCGCGGCCTTGAAACCGTCCAGCCTGCTGCCCAGCTGCTGGGCCAGCTCGGCGGTGAACGATTCCATGGAGCTGGTGACGTCAAGAAATATGGCGGCCGTGACGTATTCGGCCTTGATCGGCAGCGTATCCACCCAGCCCGGGCGGATCAGCGTGGCGAGCAGCGTCGATTTACCGCAGCCCGCCGGACCGAGCACACCGCGCAGCCGTTCCTCGCCGGAGTCGACCACCTGGGTCAGCCGCTCCCGCAATGGCTCCGAAATGACCAGACCGTTGATCAACTGGTCGATGAAACCGGCCGCGGCGGTGCCGCTGACCGCGTCCTCGCGGCGGGCGGCATTGGGCACCAGCCAGAGCCCGGGATCGCTACTGGCTGTGCGGATTCCGGAGGTGAAGGAGAACGACTGCGGCTCCAGCGCGGGGCACTGGCGCAGCGGCTGCACCAGATCCGAGGGCAGCAGGCTTTCACCGCCGTGCGGTACCCCTTTGCCGAAGGTGGTGATGATCGTCCTGGTGAAACAGCCGAAATAGGCGGGTCCGTTGCCGGTGGCGACCAGCAGTTCGACCCGCCCGTTCGGGCCGGAGGCCTCCGGCCAGCGCCGGGCGGCGCCGCGCACCCCCTCCCCCGTCTCGCAGGCGTCGATCAAGACGATCAATCCGTCCAGCGTCGCGGCACTGTTCAGTCGCTCCTGGATTTCCTGCGTCAGGTGAAAGGCGTTGCGCAGCTTGGGCAGCTGCGGTGAGTCACGGGCGAGCAGGTAGAAGTTCTCCGCGGCGGTGGTCATGCCGTGGCCGACGAAGCTGATCAGCAGTGTCGCTTGCCGATTCGACGCGGTGTCGAAGGCTTCGTCTACCGCGCAGACCAATTCGTCGATCGTCGGATCGAGCAGCGGGCCGTCGGTGCCGGTGGCCGGTTGCCAGCCACCGAGTTCGCGCAGTTCGGTGTAGAGGCCGGTCGCGAGGTCGTCGGTGAAACCCAACCTGGGCAGCGCTGTGCACTCCGAGCCGACTACCAGCGCCACCCTCCCGCCCATATTTCGCAACGTACTCGGCGGGCGTCGGCGTCGGGCAACAACGCGGAATCGAAAAGGCCACGATCACAAAGGGGATCGTGCAGGGGCCTTACCTTCAGCTGGCCGCGCCGACCGGAGTCAGGGTCTCTCCGCGCAGCCGCTGACTGATCACCTGGGTGATGCCGTCACCGCGCATGCTGACGCCGTAGAGGGCGTCGGCGATCTCCATGGTCGGCTTCTGGTGGGTGATGACGATCAGCTGACTCTTCTCCCGCAGCTGCTCGAACAGACCGATGAGGCGGCGCAGGTTGGTGTCGTCGAGCGCGGCCTCGACCTCGTCCATCACATAGAACGGCGAGGGGCGGGCGCGGAAGATGGCCACCAGCAGGGCAACGGCGGTCAGCGATTTCTCACCACCGGACAGCAGCGACAGTCGCTTGACCTTCTTGCCGGGCGGGCGGGCCTCCACCTCGATACCGGTGGTCAGCATGTCCGACGGGTCGGTGAGCACCAGCCTGCCCTCGCCGCCCGGAAACAGCTTCGCGAAAACGCCGACGAATTCGCGCTCGACGTCCTCGTAGGCCTCGGTGAAGACCTGCAGGATGCGCGCGTCCACCTCGGCGACCACTTCCAGCAGATCCTTGCGCGCACTCTTGACGTCCTCGAGCTGAGTGGCGAGGAAGTTGTAGCGCTCCTCGAGCGCCGCGAACTCTTCCAGCGCAAGGGGATTCACCTTGCCGAGGGTGGCGAGGTCCTTCTCGGCGCGCTTGGCGCGGCGCTCCTGGGACTTGCGGTCGAACGGCATCGGCGCGGGCGCGGTGACCTGCTCGCCGCGCTCCTTGGCCTGCTCGTACTCCTGCCACTCCAGATCCGATGGCGGCATCGGCACATCCGGACCGTATTCGGCGATCAGATCGGCCAGTGCGATGCCGAATTGTTCGGCGATGGTCGCCTCGATCTGCTCGATGCGCAGTGCCGCTTGGGCTTTGGCGACCTCGTCGCGGTGCACGGCGTCGGTGAGTTGGGCCAGCTGGGTGGTCAGCGCGCGGACCCGCTCCTTGATCTGCTCGACCTGGGTGGCGCATTCGGTGCGGCGGCGCACGAGTTCGTCACGGCGCGCACCCGCTTGCGCCACAACGGATTCCAGCTCTGCGGCGACCTTGGCGCCGGATTCGGCAACGGCGGCGGCGACTTCGGCGGCCTGCCTGCGCGCGGCCTGCGCGCGTTCGGCGCGAGCCCTCGTCTCGCGTTCGGCGCGGGCGGCCCGACGCAGCGAATCCGCTTTGCCGCGAACCGATTCCGCGCGTTCCTCGGAGGTGCGCACAGCCAGGCGGGCCTCGACTTCCATGGACCGCGCCTCGGCCAGCGCGGCGGCGGCTTCCTCGCGGTCGCGGCCTGCGGATTCGGTGCCCGCCGCGCCCATGCCGTCGTCGTCGACCTCGGATTCGAGTTCGGTGCGGCGCAGCCGCTCTTCGAGATCGGCCAGCGCCGCCAGCGCCTCTTCCCGACCCGACTCGGTTTCCGCGCGCTGGCCGGTGAGCCGGTCGATATCGGATTGGGCGGTGCGCGCCACCTCGCCGAGCCTGCCCAGACGGTCGTAGATCACGACCAGGGCCTGATCCGATTCGTGCAGTGCGAGCAGTGCCTGGTCGACGGCATCCTTGCGGTCGGCTTGTTCGGCGAGTGCACCGGACAGGGCCGCCTCCAGTTCTTCGGCGCGACGTTGCGCGGCGACCAGATCGGCCTTGGCGGTATCGATGTCGGCCTGGATCTCCAGCTGACTCGGTGCGCGATCGGATCCGCCGAGCACCCAACCGGTTCCGGTGAGATCGCCGTCTCGGGTGACCGCCCGCAGTTCCGGCCGTTCCCGGACCAGCTCGGTGGCGGCGGCGAGATCGTCGACCACGGCGACACCTGCGGTCAGCGCGGCAATGGCGCCGCGCACGTTGTCCGGTCCGTCGACCACGTCGACCAGCCAGCGCGCTCCGCCGGGCAACCCGCCGTCGGACGTGATCGGCGCGGCCGCGGCATCGAAGACCAGCGCGGCACGACCACCGTCGGCTTCCTTCAAGGCCCGCACCGCGGCGTGTGCGGAATCTCCGGTATCAGCGGCGACGGCGTCGGCGAGCGGACCGAGGGTCGCGGCGACCGCGGCCTCGAAACCACCGTGCACCCGGATCAGCCCGGAGAGCGGACCGAGCAGGCCCTGCGCGCGATTCTCGACCAGCCAGGCCGCGCCGTCTCTGCGCGCCAAACCCATACCCAATGCTTCGATGCGGGCGCTCAGCGAGGCAACCCGTTTGCTGGCGTCGCGATCCTGCTCGCGCAGTTCCGTGACGCGCTGATCGGCCAGTGCGAGGGCCTGCACCGCATGCTCGTGCTGGGCGTCCAGGCCGGTCTCACCGGCCTCTAGTTCACCGAGTTCGCCTTGGACCGTATCGAATTCGGCCTGGGCCGCCTCACCGCGCAGGCGGGCCTCGCCGATCGCGACCGTGAGCCGGGTGATCTCCGCATCCACCGACTGCGATCGGGTGCGCAAAGTTTCGACCTGACCGGACAGCCGGGCCAGCCCCTCACGACGGTCCGCGATGGCGCGCACCGCGGCCAGATGCGCCTGCTCGGCGGCCTTCGCGGCCTGCTCACGTTCGGCGAGCGCCTCGCGCGCGGCCTCCAGGGTTTCGGCCGCGATCTCGACTGCCTCGCGCAGTTCGGCTTCCTCGGCCTCCACGCGTTCGGCCTCGGCCTCGAGTTGCTCCGGATCGCGGCCGCTGCCGACGGGCATTTCGGTGTGCAGGTTGCGGGCTCGGTCGCCCGCGATTCGGATGGTGGCATTGACGCGCTCGGCCAGCGCGGACAGCTGGAACCAGATCTGCGCGGCGGCCTCGGCGCTCGGCGTCAGCCGGGACAGCTGGAATTCCTGCTGTGCCAGAGCGGCATTCGCGGCATCGAGTTCGGTCTGCACCGTGATCTGCTGTTCGCGCGCGTAGGCCTCTTTGCTCTGCTGACTCTCCAGTTCATTGCGCCTGGTGACCAGGTCGTCGGCGGCCAGGCGCAGGCGCGCGTCGCGCAGGTCGGCCTGGACGGTCTGAGCGCGGCGAGCCACCTCGGCCTGTCTGCCGAGCGGTTTGAGCTGGCGGCGCAGTTCGGTGGTGAGGTCGGTGAGGCGGGCGAGGTTGGCCTGCATCGCCTCCAGTTTGCGGACCGCCTTCTCCTTGCGCTTGCGGTGCTTGAGCACACCGGCGGCCTCTTCGACGAAGGCGCGGCGGTCCTCTGGACGCGATTCCAGGATGGCCGAGAGTTGCCCCTGTCCGACGATGACGTGCATTTCCCGGCCGATGCCGGAGTCGCTGAGCAGTTCCTGCACATCCATCAGGCGGCAGGAGCTGCCGTTGATCTCGTATTCACCCGCGCCGTCGCGGAACATGCGCCGGGTGATGGAGACCTCGGCGTAGTCGATCGGCAGCGCACCGTCGGAGTTGTCGATGGTCAGCGTGACCTCGGCGCGACCCAGCGGCGCGCGTCCGGAGGTACCGGCGAAGATGACGTCCTGCATCTTGCCGCCGCGCAGCGCCTTCGCACCCTGTTCGCCCATCACCCAGGTGAGCGCATCGACGACATTGGATTTGCCCGAGCCGTTCGGGCCGACCACACAGGTGATGCCCGGCTCGAAACGCAAGGTCGTCGCGGACGCGAAGGACTTGAAACCCTTCAACGTCAGACTCTTCAGGTGCAAATTCGACGACCCTTCCCTGCGCGGTGGTCGGACAATTCGTCGTCCACTCGGGGCGACCAGCCATGGTATCCGTCTGACAACGGTTACCCCGTAAGCGGGCGGATACCTCCGTAGGTTATCGACTCGGCGCCCGATGTCCCGCATTTCCGTGTGCTCCACATTTGCTGGCCGCGCGTCAGTTTCGCACCCCTTGTCGGTGTTCGCACCTCGGGCGTTCTGGGTGTGGTGACAGGGTATGACTCGTGCGCAGGTGGAACTATGCGGAGAAGTCGGAGGGCTCGTCGAAGCCGAGTTGTTCGGCGGCCTCGGCGACCGAGCCAGGTGTGTGGGTCAGCAACCGATTGGCCTCCAGGACGATTCGCTCACAGATGAGTTCTTTGGCGCTGACGCCCGCGTTCTGCCTGGCCAGGCGGTTGAGCGTGCGGGTGAAGCGGCCGAGGCTGCCGCGTTCGTCGACTTGGCGCGCGCACTCCGACTCCCCAGACTGACCGGTTTGTGCTTGCGGTATCGCCGGGCTGCCGCGGCGCATACGATCCAGTCTGATTCGCCAGCGGACCGCAGTTCGGGAGTGCAGAGCATGTCGGACAAGACCAGCAGCGTGCTCGGTCTAGTCCGCCATGCGACGACGCTGCGGCTGACGCGCATCGGGACGCTGGTCGTGGGGAGCTTGGTTTTTCTGTACGCCTGCGAGGTCAGCCGGAAGAGCGATCTGTCCGATGTCTGGGTGCAGGTCGCCTTCGCCGCTGGACTCGCGCTCACCGGCCTCACGACCGCCTGGTTCGAGATAAAGGCCGCTGACCACGCCGCCACCCGCGCCCGCACCGATATCCGCGGTTTCCTCATCGAATCCGGCGACATCTCGGTGCGGGCCCGCATCACTCGCTCCGGCGATCTCGTATTCCACGGCCACGACACCGGCGGTACCTATCCGGCCTATGAATGGGACTGGGCCTTTCGCGCCACCACCTTCCCCGACATCCGCTCCGCCCTCGGCGGTGGCAAGGGCGACCTGCTCGACCTTCTCGAACACACGATCCCCGACCTGGACCGCCAAGACCGGTACGACCCCGGCGCCTGGCTGCACAACCGGGGCATCCCCGCCGCCTTCCGCGAACGCGGCGACACTTCCCACCGCATCACCCGCGAGCTGCCGGTGGTCGAGCCCGAAGGCCCCCAACGCGAATCATCCCGTGAATCCATTGGGGCACAAAGGCTATCGAGCAAGCGCCACAATCCGGTAGACCAGCCCCGCCCCAGCCGCTCGAGCCGCCGCGAACCACCCGGCCAGGACACCCCAGCACCCACCCGCCGCCGGGCCTCGGACTCCCCCGATCCTCGGAACTCAGCGAACCGCTACGACGAACCACCAACCCGACGCCGGGACCAGCCGTCGAACACGCGCCGAAGAGCGAACGATCGATGGGAGGCGGAGTCGGACCCCTATGCGGATAGAACAGCGGGTGAACACCGGGACGAACCGTCCGCCAGCCGAGGCACACTGCCTAACCAACGTCGCGCCGAGTCGCCCCGCGACGAACTCGGCGCACCGAGGGGCGGCCGCGGAACCCCTGCCGCCCCACGGTGGCCGGAGCCGTCGAGTGATCGCTGGAACGAACCGCCAGCGACCCGCCATAGGGAGCAAGTGGACTACCGCCAGCCCACCGGTCGGCCCGGGGACGAAGGTTCCGGCGCACACCGGCACGTGCTATCCGGCGCGCACCCCAGCGAATCGCCTCGTCGGCGGCGCGAACCGCAGCGGCGGCAGGACGAGTCACCTGACCGACGTCACCGCAGGTCATAGGCGAACAGCCGACACCTGACAGTCCCAAAACGAGCTAGGCGTATCCGGACTGCGCCGGGACCCCGCGGATCTACGGCAGTCCGAGCTGTCGCCGGAGCAAACCCGTCGGCACGCGCGATCCCGCGCACATCCCGGCGAACCGCATTGGCGGAGCGGGCGAAAACAACTGGCGCAGTGGTGAACCCGGCACCGCTCCGACATCACCGAGGTCATCGGCCGTGTGGCAGTTGACGCACTGTACAGCCCATCTCATCGCGGCATAGCCAATCTCATCGCGGCGGCGACAGCCCCGCCTCCAGCACTCATCGGTGCTGAGGCAACTGACCGTGCAGACCAGGCGTCTCTGCAGGTCATCGGCCGAACACATTGCAGAGTGCGTCCAGGCCACGGCAGCGGCCGGAGTCTCGTACCCGTCGGTGATCGGGCCAGCACAATCGCCACCTCACCCGAACGCTTGACATTCCACATTGGAGGGTGCATCCTTAATTTCACCTTCCAATGTGGAATATTGAACCAGCCGTTAGGAACTGGACATGGAAATCTCGCCTGGTACTCGGGCCTCCGATGCGGAGCGCGAGAAGGTTGTACGGCTGCTCGGACGGCACATGGCGGACGGCCGGATCGACCTTGCCGAATACGATCAGCGCGTCGCCCGCGTCTATGAGACCGGCGTTCGCGACGATCTGCAGCTGGTCATGTCGGATCTGCCGAAGTTGCCGAAAGAGTCTGCCGTACAGAAGAATTCGATGAATCGCTTCCCGATCTGGCAGCAGATCGAAGGCACCTCGTGGCTCGGAGTGAGCGTGCTGGTGCTCACCATCTGGGCCGCGATCTCGATCAGCGTCGGAGAATTCACCTACCCGTGGCCGATCTGGGTCATCGGCCCGTGGGGCGCCGTACTCGCCTTCCGCATGCTGGCCGGTTTCGAATCGGGCCGATTCGGACGCCACACCAACTGACACCCGTCACGTCAGCGATCGAGCCTGGAACCAAGGCTGGATCACTGACCAACCGCCCCTCCCTCACCCCCGGACATTCACTCACCCCCACCTGATATTTCGACATACGCAGGCCAACACCAAGAACCCCTCTCCGCCAAAGCATTGTCGACGCGAGCTGTGGGCAGTCGGGATCGGTGGTGCGGTACGCAGGGAAGGTTATGGTGGGGTCACGGAACTGGACCCTTGATCACCATGTGCTGGTGGCGGGAAACGTCGAGAGGGCCGCTCCACCAGTACATTCTCGACGCCAGCTGGCGCGGGTTGGGGGCGCGGGAAGGGGTGGCGGGGGTGTGGGA
>NZ_BDBY01000272.1 GCF_001613225.1 Nocardia pseudovaccinii NBRC 100343 | reverse complement strand
AAGGGGTGGCGGGGGTGTGGGACGGGGGGTGGGATGCGGCGACGGTGAGTCCAGGCGGTGGCGGTGTATTGCGGTGGTGTGGAGCTTGGGGTTTGGTGGCATTCCGAAGATGTTGGTACGCAATGGGTTTGCGTTTTGGATTTGGTGGTATTCCGGAATGGTGAGGGCTTCAAGGGTTTTGGCCTCGCTCGTGGGTGTGCTGGTGGCCGGTTTCGCGGTTTCTGTTCTGTCCGTGTGTCCTGCTGTTGCGGCGCCGCGCGTGGTCGGGGAGACGCCGCTGGACGGTTCGGTTTCGCAAGTGGACGTTTACTCCCCCGCGATGGATCGGGTGGTGAGCAATAGGGTGATTCGAGCCGCGGGTGGTTCTGCGCCGACGCTGTATCTGCTCACTGGAATCGGTGGCGGTACCGATGGCATCTCGTGGTGGGACGATACGGATGTCCGGCAGTTCTTCGCCGATAAACACGTCAACGTGGTGATGCCGATCGGCGGCGCGTACAGCATGTACACCGACTGGCTCAGCGACGATCCGGCGGTCGGCCGGAACCGGTGGCAAACGTATCTCTCCCGGGAACTTCCGGCCGTCCTCGATACCCGGCTCGGCAGCACCGGACGCAATGCGATCGCGGGTGTGTCGATGAGCGCGGGGTCGGCGGTGGATCTTGCGATTCAGGCGCGCGATGTGTACAGCGCGGTGGCGGCCTACAGCGGATGTCCGTGGACTTCGGATGCGCTCGGAGTCGCGATGGTCAGCGCGCAGGTGATCCGCGGCGGCGCCAATCCGGTGAATATGTGGGGTGAGCTGGGCCAAGGGATCTGGCGGATGCACGACGCGTTCGCCAATGCGAGCGCCTTGGCCGGTAAGACGATCTATCTCTCGGCCGCCACCGGAACCCCCGGCGCGATCGATGAAGGCGGACTAGGCTTCCCGCCGATCGAAGCCATTGCCAGCTCATGCACCGACGCATTCGCGGACCGGCTCAGCGAGCTCGGCCTCCCCGCCATCCACGTCAACCGCCCCGAAGGATCCCACACCTGGGGCCAGTTCGAAACCGACCTCCACGATTCCTGGCCCCACCTGGCCCGAGCCCTGGGCGCATGACCAAGCCCGGCCCGTCGCGTCGATAATCCCCAGCCTGCCCGCGCACCGCTTCTCGCACCGCCTGCATGCACAGCCTTCGCACGGGACAGCGCGGCTGTTCTTGGCGCGCGGCGCGAAGATATCGCCCGTCGTCTACGGCGCACTTTGCGCGTGCTCGTGAGTGCCCGCAATCTCGGGTGCCCTCGCGCACCAATTCGCGCCGCGCATGTTTCGCCCGGCGAATTGATGCGGGGCGCGAGAGAAAATGCGCGGTGCGGAGCGAACCGGCCGTCAGTAGCGCACTTGGCGCATCTTGGGGACAGCGCTGCGCGTCCGTGGTTGCCCCCATCTCGGGCCTGCTGCCGCGCATCGTCGGGGACGTTTCGCCGGGGAATCGGTACGTGGCGCGAGAGACGGTCCATGCGCGCGGGAGGCAGGTGACGCGTGGCGCGAAGTTGTCGCGCGTCCAGCGCGTGACACTACGGTGGGGTGACATGGATACCGTCGCCGTGCCGAAGTGGGTTGACGTCGCGCCTGCGCGGGTGGGTGGGGCGGGGCGGGGTGTTCTCGGCGCGGTGGCTTTTCTTGTGGTGGTGCAGTTGGTGGTTCGGGGGTGGGTGGCGGGGAGTGGGTTCTTTTATTGGGATGATCTGATTTTGGTGGGGCGGGCGGGGAGTTATTCGCTGTGGTCTGCGGATTTGCTGTTGTACAACCACGATGGGCATTTCATGCCGTTGGCGTTCGCTACGGCCTGGGTGGTGACTGCGGTTGCGCCGTTGACGTGGGCTGGGCCGGTGGTGTCGCTGCTGGTGCTGCAATTGGCGGCGTCGGTGGCGGTGGTGCGGATGCTGATCGTGCTCATAGGGGTGCGGTGGGCGATTCTGGTGCCGCTGGGGTTCTATCTGTTTTGTCCGCTGACGCTTCCGGCGTATGCGTGGTGGGCTGCTGCGCTCAAT
>NZ_BDBY01000271.1 GCF_001613225.1 Nocardia pseudovaccinii NBRC 100343 | reverse complement strand
TCGTAAGACTCGCTCCGTGGTGGTCGGGAATGTGCGCCTGGTGAGACCTGGTGGCTCAGCAGCCGCAGGTGTCGCGTCGCGGCGACGGATGCGGGCAACTACTACGCTGGCCAGCGTGAGAAAACTGGTGCCGTTGGTGGTGGACGCACTGCTGGTGATCTTGTTCTGCGCGATCGGGCGGCGCAGCCATGACGAGGCAGTACTCACCGGACTGCTGAAGACAGTGTGGCCCTTCGCGATCGGGCTGGCGATCGGCTGGGTGCTCGCGGCCGCCGTGGCCAGCCGGGTAAAGGGGCACGTCGACGGAACCGCCCTGTGGCCCGCTGGAGTTCTGGTCTGGCTCGGCACTCTCTGCGGCGGCATGCTGCTGCGCGTGATCAGCGGTCAGGGCACGGCATTCAGTTTCATCATCGTCGCGGCGTGTGTGCTCGCGCTGTTCCTGCTCGGCTGGCGCGCGGCCATCAAGGCCATCAACTGATCACGGTTCCGGATGGGCCAGCGATTGGAACAACCTGGCCGCCATCCGCGCGGTCGCGTCGCCGCTGTCGGCGTCATTGATGTGAATCGCGAGGGCCAGATCCCCGGCATTCACGATGAGCCAACCGTCATGGCCCGCGGTTGCCATGAAACCGATGACATCGCGGTAGGGCCGCAGCGGCGCGAACTCCGGTCGGCCCGCGCCGTCGCGCAACATCGCGCGCAGCCGATCGGTGAGTTCCGGTGACATCTCGGGGACCTGCGCGTCCGTGGCGCTCGGGTGTCCGGCCTCGATCATCGGCGGCGGCACCTGCCCGCGCGCGATCGCGGCCGCGGCGATCGCCATGCCGAATGGGCTGGCCAGCACCGCATCCGTACCACCACCCTGGCGCACCTGCTCGGCACTGCGGCCCGCGATCGCGACCCGGCCCGTCACCTCGTCCAGTCCCGGCACCTTGTAGTCGACGCCGACGCCGAGATTCGGCGCGGATTCGGCCGCATCCTGCACCGAGATATCCTGTGGCGCCTTGTTCTTCAGCACCGAGGCGACATTGCGGAAAAGATCGATATTGGTGCCGACCGGATACAGCCCGGTGAACGCGACCGAACCGTGCTCACTGGCCTGCGTATTCTGCGCCACCGCCACGACCGCGCCGCTGGACGGCTGGATCGCCACGATCGAGGCGGGCGTCCCGACGCTCACCACCGCGTCCTCGGCGGCGCGCTGCAGGCGCTGATCCATGGTGGCCGCGATATCCGGTCCGGGCGGGCCCTGGTAACCGGCGATCTGGCCGACGAAACGTCCATCCTGTTCGAAAATCTGCACGCCCCAACCGGAGTGCAGATCCTGGCTGTCCTGCCACACCTTGCGCAGCGCGTCCAGCATCGGCGACCAGGTCCGGCGGTCGGCGGAGATCAGCCGCGGCTGCTTCTCCGTGACGACACCGGGCACCCGGGCCAGCGCGGATTCCAGGATCGCGAAATCGGGTTCACGCAGATTCACCGCGATGATCGGCTTGCCCTGCGAAGTCGACAGCTGCTGCATCAGCGACGGTCCGGTGATCAGCGGGGCGACCGGTTCGATGGCCTTGGCCAGCGCATCGGTCGAGGCCACCGGATCGGTCGTCTTGGCGGGATCGAGTTTGACCACATTGATGACCTGCTCGGTCATCAGCGCGTCGCCGACGATGTCCTTGACCCGCGGCGGCGGGTTCGGCACGGTGCGCACGAGCCGGACCGTGCGGTTGTGGTCCAGCTGCGGCATGACGACGGCGGGATCCCAGGAGATGCGCCAGCCGATCGCCAACTTCCGCACGTTGCCCTGCAGGCTGTATTTCCAGGTCTTGTTCTCGCCGAAGTTCCAGGCGACATCCATGCTGAACAGGCCCGCCTCGCGGTCCAGGTCGATGAACTGGGTTTTCTGGTAGTCGACCTTGCCCGGCTGCAATCCGGCGAACATCTGTTTCAGTGTTGCGGATGCGGCCGTGGGATAAGAGGTGAGCTCCGCGGCCTTGGCGTAGTTCTGCTCGTCGAGCAGTTGGGTGAAGCGATCAACGACGTACTCGGCCTCATTGCGCTTCGCATCCGAACCACAAGCCCCAATTGCGATAGCCAGCGCCACCACCCCCGAGAGTGCGATTGCGCCCCGGACGCGATAGCGGCGGGATCCCCACACATCCATGTCGCCCACTCTTTACTCTTGTCACTCCAGTAACAAGACCACCGTACCTGAAATTAGCTGCCCACCGTGCCGCACCGGCCGGACGTTACCCATGCTCAGTATCTCCGATTGTTCCCGAAGCCCGTGCTTCGGCTGGTCGATCATGGACGTTCCCCGGTCCCGTTGCGACACCCGGCGCCGCAACCGTACCGGCCGGAACACGAACTTGTCAGAAAACGGCCCACGTCGGCGTTTCGGCGGCCCGCGTCCGCGTTTCGATCGCGCAGGGCCTCGTTGACCAGCACACACCTTAATCTGGCGTACCCGCACGGCCGGTGGCCGAAACCGTTCGCACAGAGCGGAACCACGCGCGCTCTTTGCGACGTAATCTTGTAATCAATGAAATATAGGCACCACAGTAAGTAGGTGAATCCCAATGAGGCACGAGCATCGGGGACGAGGCTTCGGACGACCGGGCGGCTGGCAGCAGGCCGATCTACCGGATCCCGCGGACGCCCCGGACTGGTTCGCCGGAAGGTTGCCAAGCGACTGGTTCGCCGGGCAGCCCGTCATCGAAATCGACCGGGACGAGATCGTGGTTATCGGTGAGCTCCCGGCCCCGGTATCGGAAAAGGAAGACACTCCCGCCGAGGAGGTCCCGGCCGCGACGAAGGAGGGCGCGGTCGCCCGCTTCCGCGAGACCACCCGCCCGGCCCGCATGCAGATCGCGAACGAGGCCCAGCGCCGTTACGGACGCAGCGTCGCGTGGGGCGTCTCGGTAGACGGCGAACGAATTATGTTCACGCACTTGGCGGTTCCAGTGATGACACGACTGCGGCAGCCGGAGCGCAAGGTACTCGACACGCTGGTCGATTCCGGTGTGGCGCGCTCGCGCGCGGACGCGCTGGCGTGGACGGTGAAGTTGGCGGGCAAACATGCCGAGGCCTGGCTCGAGGAGTTGCGCACCGCCATGCGGAAGGTGGACGACCTGCGGTCGGAAGGTCCGCAGGGACTCTGAAAAGGGCGGGCTAGTGTCTAAGCCATGTCGACACCTGGCCCGATCCTGGTTCTCAACGGCCCGAACCTCAATATGCTCGGCACCCGCCAGCCGGAGGTCTACGGGTCGGCCACGCTCGATGATGTCGTCCAATTGTGCCGACAAACCGCCGCCCGGTACGGCCGCGAGGTCGATGCGTTCCAGTCGAATTCCGAAGGAGCGCTGATCGATCGGATCCACCGGGCGCGCGGCGTCGAGTCCGGGATTGTCATCAATCCCGGTGGGCTCACGCACACTTCGGTCGCACTGCGTGATGCGCTGGTGATTCCGGAACTCCCGATCGTCGAGGTGCACATCAGCAATGTGCATGCACGCGAGGAGTTCCGGCATCACTCCTACATCTCCCCCATCGCCACCGCGGTGGTGGCGGGGATGGGGATTCAGGGTTATGCCGCGGCCATCGAATTCCTGATCCACCGCTAGCGACTGCTTGCAGGTCGCTCGAAAGGGTCGGCTGACCGGATCGGCTTGTCACACTAGGCGAGTCGGAAGACCGGAAAGCCCGGGGCGATCTCGGCCAATTCCGCATCGGTGGCGTCCTTGGTGACACCCTCGAAGAATTTGCCGACCTCCCAGCCCCACTTCTGCAGGTAGAGGCGCAGCAGCGGCACCTTGTCCGCGTCGGCCACTTCGGTCGCGGTGAACACCTCGACCTTGCGGCCCAGCCGCAGTTCACCATCGCCAGCGACGCGCAGGTTCCGCACCCACTGGGTGTGGCCGCGCGGCGCGACCAGGTAGCGCGTGCCATCGGTATCGGTCATCAGATTGACCATGGTGGTGCGCCATTCGCCACTCTTGCGTCCGCGCACAGCCAACAGCCGCGACCCCATGACGCTGATGCCGAGGCGAGGCAGCCAGTTGGCAATCTTGTTCATGATCGGGTCCATGCCGGTCGGGGCGAGGTAGCGGGTGCTGGCGTTCATTTCCTACTCCTTTGTGAGCACTGCTCTCTGTTGAGATCAGTGTTCCACACGAAATCTCATCAAGTCAAGAGCACTGCTCTCCTTTTATTTGGGCGTCTAAAGGCGATCAGCCACACACTCGTGATCACAACGGAACCACCGAACCCGCGTGAACGATCGTGTACGGACAATCACGCCGATAGCCCCCCGGTTCGTCATTCCGGAGGCCGTCCGCGTCGTTTTTCGAGCGCCACCCCGATCAGCTTTCGCGCCGCTTCGCCCGTGACTGACCGCCGAGCAAGGGTGTCGAACGCCCGTCCGTATATGTAGGCCCCGGTTTTTCGCCGGGGCCTACCGTCGTTCGGGCGCATTCTGAGTGAGGATCTTTGCCGTCCTGTCCGTGACCCACCTTCCTGCGCGACCGGGAACCGAAGTCAACATGCCCATTTGCCGAGCCCGCGCGAGGTGCTGAAGGACCGCACTCCGGAGACCGACCGATCATGTCCCTTAGCGCGCCCGAGACGAATGGAGTCAGTGCCGAAGCGCCGCCGGACCCGACTACCGCACTCCCCGACGTGCGCCCTCCGGAACCACCGCCGAGAATGTGCAGATGACATCCGCGCCCCGGGTGGTGCTCGCCCCGGACAAATTCAAGGGCTCGCTGACCGCCCCCGAGGTCGCGGCCGCCCTGGCCGCGGGCATCACGCGCGCCGTGCCGGAGGTCGAGCTCCGGCAGGTGCCGGTCGCGGACGGCGGCGACGGCACCGTCGACGCATTCGTGGCCGCGGGCTGGGAGCGGATCGAGGTCGATGCGCCCGGACCAACCGGCGCACCCGATACCGCCGCCTATGCGGTACACGGAACCACGGCCGTGATCGAATTGGCCGCGGCGGTCGGACTGACGAAACTACCAGGGGGACAACGTGATCCACTCGGCGCGGATACCTACGGACTCGGTGTCGTCATCGCTCATGCGCTGGATCGAGGGGTAACCGATATCGTCCTCGGCTTGGGCGGCAGCGCCTCCACCGATGGCGGGGCGGGCATGCTGCAGGCTCTCGGTGCCCGGATCCTGGATGCCGATGACGCTGAATTATCCACAGGCGGAGCGGCTTTGGCGCATGCCGCGCGACTGGATCGCACCGGATTGCATCCACGGACCGCGACCGCGACCTTCACCCTGGCCTGCGATGTGGACAACCCACTACTCGGCCCAACCGGCGCGGTCGCCGTCTATGCGCCGCAAAAGGGTGCGACACCGTCGGATCTGTCGATTCTCGAAGCGGCACTGACGAATTGGGCCACCGTCGTCGCACCGGAATTCGCGGAGGCGCCAGGTGCGGGTGCGGCGGGCGGCACCGGATTCGGCGCACTCGCAGTGCTCGGCGCGCAGGTCCGCAGCGGCATCGAGGTCGTACTCGAACTCCTCGATTTCCCAACACTTCTCGATGGAGCCACCCTGGTCGTCACCGGCGAGGGGGCCCTCGATACCCAGAGCCTGCACGGCAAGGCGCCCATCGGTGTCTGCGAGGCGGCGCGCAAGGCGGGCGTCCCGGTGGTTGCCGCCGTCGGCCGAACGCATTTGACGCGCGATGAGATCCGAGCGGCAGGCTTCACCGCCTGCTATGCCCTGGCCGATCTGGAACCGGACCCCGCCCGCTCGATCGCCGATGCGGCACAGCTCCTCGCTCGCGTCGGCGAACGAATAGGCGCCGACAACCTGTGAACGTCTAGCCCGCCGCGGCAAGCAGATTGCCGAGCAGTTCGTCGCGGTGCTTATCGCCCCAGGCTTCGAGCGGGCGCAGGGCGATTTCGAGTTCTTCGCCCAGCGGCGTGAGCGAGTATTCGACGCGCGGCGGGACTTCGGGGAAGACCTCGCGGTGCACCACACCGCTGGCCTCCAGGTGCCGCAGATTTTCCGCGAGCACCTTCTCGCTGACGCCGGTGAGCAGCTTGCGTATCCGACCGAAGCGCTGTGGACCCGCGGCGAGTACCCACATCAGGTGCAGCTTCCATTTGCCGCCGACGACGTCGATCGCCACCGACATGCCGCACACGTCGTGATCCGCATCACTGCTCATGCCCACCGCACTCCTTCTGACCTGAATTCGAACCTCGAGGTAAGCAACCACACCTGAACGTTCGGTCTTCCCGACGCTACCTGCGACAACGACCATGGAACTCGGCGCCGACACAATCGAAACGAGAACCGAAGGGACACAATATGTCCGAGCAGAACACCGCTGGCTCCGTCTCCGTGGTCGGCCTCGGTCCGATGGGCCAGGCCATGGTCCGGGCCTTTCTGGACGCCGGTATCGAGGTGACGGTCTGGAATCGCAGTACCGAAAAGGTCGACGCCATGGTCGAACTCGGCGCGAAGCGGGCCGCGACGGTCGCCGAAGCGTTGGACGCCAATGCCGTGACCGTGCTCAGCCTCACCCACTACGCCGCCATGTACGACGTATTGGGCCAGGCCACCGACCATTTGCCGGGCAAGGTGATCGCCAATCTGTCCTCGGATTCACCGGAGAAGGCGCGCAAGGGTGCCGAGTGGGTGCGTTCGCACGGGGCGGAATTCATTTCCGGCGGCGTCATGTCTGCGGGCGACAATATCGCTCATCCGTCATCGTTCATCTTCTACAGCGGTCCGAAAGAGGTCTTCGACGCGCACGCCGAACTGCTGCGACCGCTGAGCCCGCAGGAATACCTCGGTGCGGATGACGGTCTCGCGCAGGTCTTCTACCAGGCCGGTTTGATCATTTTCCATCCCTGGATGCTCGCGTTCGATCAGGCGCTCGCGGTGATCGAGAAGTCCGGCCACAGCATCGACCAGTTCGTGCCCTTCGCGCTGCGCGCGACCGGCGCGTACCCGTATTTCATCGAGGATTTCGCGGCCGCCGCGAAGGCGGGTGGCTGGGGCACCCTGGCGAGTCTGAAGATGATGGATGCCGGGGCGCAGCACATCATCGATGCCAGCGCGGAGGTCGGTGTCGACGCGACGCTGTCGCACGCGGCGCAGGGCCTGTGGCGGCGCGCGATCGCGGCCAGCGAGGAGGCGGGGCAGCCGGTTCCGGTGTATCAGCTGTTCGCCGGGCGGCGGTAAGTCTCAGTCCCCGGCGGCACGCGCCGAATCGACGGAGCCGAGGCGCGGGAACGGGGTGGTCGAGAAGATCACCTCCACCGCGACCTCGAAATACGCCGCGATCCGCAACGCCAGATGCAGGCTCGGGCTGTATTCGCCGCGTTCGAGGTAACCGATCGTCTGATAGTGCACGCCGAGCGCTTCGGCAAGCTCCCGCCGGGAGATGCCGCGCTCGGCCCGCAACATGGCGATGCGGTTGTAGATGACCTCAGTAGGCACGCTGAATCGCCTTCTCGCGGCGCGCCGCCACGTTCGACCCGGACTCGCGACGTGCCATCCTACGCAGCACGATCGGCGCGAGCAGCAGCCCCGCAACCGCCCAGACACCCAGCACGGCAATGGTTTCCAGATGCCGCCAGGACTGGCCGAGCTCGATGGCGACCGCATCGCCCGGCAGCATCGTCGAACGCATGCCGAGCCCGACCCAGTAGACGGGGAACACCTGCGCGACGCCCTGCAGCCAGCCGGGCATCGAGGTGATCGGGTAGAAGACGCCGGAGATCGCCACGATGCCCATGATCGGCAGCGAGACGAAGCCGATATTGCGCGGATTGCTGAACAGCGATCCGAGCACCGCGCCGATCGGCATGGTCGCGAGCATGCCGATCGCGACGACGCCGATCAGACCCAGCCAGGAACCGATGCTGCCCATTGCCGTGCCATCGACCAGGAACAGCCCTGGAATCAGCACGATCAGGAAAGGGATGACCACCCAGCCCGCGGTCGTGACGATCTTGCCGATCAGGTAGCCGACCATGCCGTTCGGAGTTGCCTTGGCGCGCAACAGTGTTCCGTCTTCGCGTTCCAGGGTCAGCATCTGGGCAATGCCGAACATGCCGTTGAAGGCGACGAGCATGCCGAGGATGCTCGGCAGGGCCAGTGAACCGAGTGCGAAGCCGCTCGCCTCGAAGGTCGCGTCGCGCATGAAGAACAGCACGATGACCATGGCGACCGGCCAGAAGAGCATGCCCCACAGGTCCTGCACATTAGTGAGCGATTGCCGTATTTCGATCAGTCCGCGCCGGGTTCCGGCCCGCACGGCGGCATCGATCGGATTCATCGCGCGACCTCCTCGAGGGAATGGACCTCGGTTTCGAGCCGGCCGGACTCGTACTGCCGCACCAGCGCCATATATGTGTCCTCCAGCGAGGCGCGGCGCACCTCGAGCTCGCCGATCTCGTCGCCGTGCTGCTTGAACAGTTCGTAGACGAATTCGGTCGACTCCGCGGTGGTGTGCACGAACCGTTGTCCATCGTGGGTCCAACGGATTTCGGCCTCGCCCGCGATGCGGCGCGACAGTTCGTCGGCCGAGCCGTCGGCGATGATCCGGCCACCGGCCAGGATCATGATGCGGTCGGCGAGCTTCTCGGCCTCGTCGAGATCGTGGGTGGTGAGCAGGATGGTGGTCCGGTCGTCGGCGAGCTGATGGACCAGATCATGGAATTCGCGGCGGGCCCGCGGGTCGAAGCCCGCGGTCGGTTCGTCGAGGAACAGCAGTTCAGGGCGGCCGACAATGCCGATCGCGACATCCATGCGACGTCGCTGACCGCCGGACAGCGATCCGATCTTGCTGTCGGCCTGCTCGGTCAGTCCGACGGCGGCAATGAGTTCGTCTGTGTCCCAAGGCCGGTGGATCTTATCCGTGCCGTACGGCGCGTAATAGGCGCCCAGGTGTGAAAGCAGCTCGCGCACACGCCATTTGGCATGGTCACGCCACGACTGCAGGACGACACCCAGTCGCGCCTGCCAGGCTTCGTTCCCGTGCGCCGGATCCATGCCGAGCACCTCGACACGGCCCGCGGAGCGCATGCGGAAGCCCTCCAGAATTTCGATGGTCGTGGTCTTGCCCGCGCCGTTCGGACCGAGGAGCACCAGCACTTCGCCCGGCCGGGCCTGGAATGTCACGTCGTGCAGGACGTCGGTCGTGCCGTATCGCATCCGCAATTTTTCGACGTCGAGCGCGACGCCGTCACCCATGGTCATCTCATCCTCCCGTTGTGAGATCGGGATGATTCGTAGCATATCTACTACATTGCACCACGACAATGCTATTTCTTGCCTACCTCACGGTTGACATGCAGCCAAATGGCTGCCTATCGTGTGAATGTGCAGCCGAAAGGCTGCATATCACGAGGGAGATGGCATGGACGAGGTTTTCCGAGCGCTCGCCGACCCGAGCCGCAGAAGGCTGCTCGACAGCCTCAACGCGCGCAATGGCCAAACCCTGCGCGAACTGTGCGCCGAACTGGATATGGCCCGCCAATCGGTGAGCAAGCACCTCGCGGTCCTCGAGTCCGCCAACTTGATCACCACTCGTCGCAGCGGCCGCGAAAAGCTGCACTACCTCAATTCCGAACCCATCAACGCCATCGCCGACCGCTGGATCACCCGCTACCACCGCGCCCGCGTCCACGCGCTGGCCGACCTGAAACAAGCATTGGAGGCAAACACCATGAGTGACAACACATTCGTCTACACCACCTACATAAAGACGACGCCGGAGCGACTCTGGCAAGCCCTTACCGACCCAGCCTTCACCAACCGCTACTGGGGCGCGAGCTTCGACACCGATTGGCAGCCCCGCTCGGAAATGGTGTGGCACCAACGGGATTGGACCAGCAAGGATCCGGAACAGGTTGTCCTGGAGGCAGATCCCTACACCCGGCTCTCCTACACCTGGCACACCTTCGACCCCGCCTTCGCCACCACCTTCGAAATGAACCCGGAAGACGTGGCGGCCTGGGCGCGCGAGCCCCGCTCGAAGGTGACGTTCGAAATCGAACCCCATGGCGAAACCGTGAAATTGACTGTCATCCACGACGGTTTCGAGCCCGGCAGCGCGGTCCTGGCCGGAATCAGCGGTGGTTGGCCGAGCATCTTGTCCAGCCTCAAGACCCTGCTGGAGACGGGCGAGTCCCTGCCGGAACCGGTGGCGTAGCTCTGAACAGGCGCCTCCGGCGCAGAGGGAGCTCGGCTGGACCTCGACAGCTCGAGGGCACCGTATCCACAGGCGATCGCCGCAGCCGTACAACGACGGATCGCATGAGCTCGCAGCACTGTGCGCGGCTTCGGGGGTAGGTCGTCGGATCCGGCGCGAAGGCGCTACGCGGAACTCTTTACTGGCGGCGCAGGCCTGCGATGAGGAGGTCGACCATGCGGCGGGCGTTGTAGCGGGGCGTATTGCCTTCGCCGATGCAGAGGTTGCCGACGGCGCGGAGGAGTTCGTAGGGGTCCAGGTCGGGGCGGATCTCGTCTGCTGCGGTGGCGGCGTCGAGGAGTTGGGCGCATACCGGGACCAGGCGGTCGAGGAAGTAGGTGTGCAGCGTCTCGAAGGCGGGATCGCCGGACTGTAGCGCCTCGGCGAGGCCGTGCTTGGTGACCAGGAAGTCGACGAAGAGGTTGATCCACTGGCCCAGCGCGGCATGCGGGGTGTCGCTGCTCGCCAGCAGTGCCGAACCGGCCTCGGCGCATGCCTCGACTTGGTGTCGGTACACGGCGACGATGAGATCGGCTCGCGTCGGGAAGTGGCGGTAGATCGTGCCGATGCCGACACCCGCCTGCGCGGCGATATCGCGTACGGGCACATCGACGCCGGACTCGACGAAAGCCGCGGCGGCCGCGTCCAGCAGTGTCTTCTTGTTACGCAGGGCGTCGGCCCGTTTTCGCGGGACTGACGGCCCCGATCCGCTGTCGATGTCAACCACCTCCGGCACAGCGCTTGTCAAACGGAACATCGTTCCGTATGTTGGTTTCGGAACAAGGTTCCGTTTGTTCAGGATGACAGAACAGCCGTTCCGAAACCAATTCATGCCTCTCATGGAGGAACATCTCATGCAGTACCGCACTTTGGGCCGCACCGGTGTGCAGGTCAGCACCCTCGCGCTCGGCGCGATGAACTTCGGCCGGATCGGGCGCACCACCCAGGACGAGGCCACCGCGATGGTCGATGCCGCCTTGGCGGCCGGGATCAACCTCATCGACACGGCCGATAGGTACAGCGACGGCGAGTCGGAGGAGATGGTCGGCAAGGCCATCGCCGAGCGCCGCGACGACATCGTGCTGGCCACGAAGGCGAGCATGCCGATGGGTGCGGAGCGCAACCATCAGGGCGGCTCACGCCGCTGGTTGGTCACCGAGTTGGACAACAGCCTGCGTCGGCTGGGCGTCGACCACGTCGATCTGTACCAGATTCATCGATGGGACCCGAACACCAGCGACGAGGAGACGCTGTCGGCCCTGACCGACCTGCAGCGCGCCGGAAAGATTCGCTACTTCGGTTCGTCGACATTTCCCGCGTACCGAATCGTGCAGGCCCAGTGGGCCGCTCGCGAAAACCACCTGCGCCCTTACGTCACCGAACAGCCCGGCTACTCGATCCTGCAGCGCGGCATCGAATCCCACGTGCTGCCGGTGACCGAGCAGTACGGACTCGGCGTGCTGGTGTGGAGCCCGCTGGCTTCGGGTTGGCTCTCGGGTGCGATCCGCGCGGGTCGAGACATCACCACCAGCCGCTCGAAATTCATGCCGCAACGCTTCGACACCACCATCCCGATCAACCGGGCAAAACTGGATGCCGTCGAGCAGCTGGCCAAGGTCGCCGACCAGGCCGGGTTGACAATGATCCAGCTCGCCCTCGGTTTCGTGACCGCGCACCCCGGCGTCACCAGCGCCATCATCGGGCCACGCACGATAGACCACTTGCATTCGCAACTCGCCGCCGCCGACACCGTGCTCTCCGACGACGTGCTCGATGCGATCGACGCGATCGTCGCGCCCGGCGTCGACCTCGCCCCGGACGAGAAGCACGACACACCACCCGCCCTGCTCCACACGGCACTACGACGTCGTCCATCGCCGGTAGGTGACCGGTAGCCATGCCCCACATAGCCTGGCCCAGGAATCATGACCTACTGCAACGGCGCCTGGTCGGCGTGGTCGATGGTGACCTGGCCGGTACGCAGATACGTCATCACGGCGTCGTCGACGGCGGTGTTGCCGCGGCCGAATGCGCCGTGGTCGCCGCCCTCGACCGTGATCAGCGATCCGCCGAGCGCCTGCGCCATGGCCGGGCCGCCCGCGTATGCGGTCAGCGCATCCCAGCGGCTCTGTAGCAGTAGCGGGCGGGTGTGCAGATCCTTTCCGGTGATCGGCACCGGCTTGGTCACCGGTTTCCAACTGCCGCAGGCGGTTCCGGAGCGGACCAGATCGGCGCGGGCGTCCATGGCATTGCCCCCGGTGGCGATGGTGGCGATGGCCGAGCCGATCAGCTCGGAGCGGCCGGGCACATTGTTCTCGTTGCAGGTGATGGCCGAGAAGACGAAGCGACCGGTGGGATCGGTGCTGGTCGCGCCCTCGATGGCGAGTAGCTGGCGGACGTTCTTCGGATCGATATTGGCGTCGGCCATCGCCCTGGCGAAGGTCGGCCAGAACGTGCGGGTGTAGGTGGCGACCGCGGTCGCACCGACCAGCGGCACCTGCGCGGACGCGCCGCCGGTGACCAGCAGGCGCACCAGGTTCTGCACCTTGCCCGCCTGTTCCACACTGTCGTTGAAACCGTCGCGGGCGATTTCGGCGAGCGGTTCGGGCAGTGCGCCGGGCAGGTCGGCGACGCTCGCGGGTGGCGGGGTCAGGTTGGCGTACCAGCCGCCGCCCTGGTCGGCGACCAGCCGCACCCAGTTCTGGTAGACCTGCAATGCGGTATCACCGAGCCCGTAGTCGCCGCTGTGGTCGGCGATCCAGGCGAACAGATCGTCGAGTCGCTGCTTACCGGCGACCTGCTGCTGAGCGAATTCCTCGGTCCACACCCAGTCGGGATTGACGTTGGAGTCCAACACCATTCGATCCACCCGGGTCGGGAACAACGACGCGTACACCGCGCCGAGATAGGTGCCATACGACGTACCGAGGTAACTGATCCGATCCACGCCGAGCGCGGCGCGCACCTCGTCCAGATCACGGGCGGTGCTCTCGGTGGTGATGGTGTCGAGGTAGCCGGGCAACGCCGCGTCGCAGGCCTTCTTGATATCGTCGCGGTTGCCACCGCCCAGCGAAACTTGTTCGCCCTCAGCCAATTTCGATGCCGCACTGATGGTCTGGGAATCGCAGCGCAGCGGGGTGGCCCAGCGCAGTCCGCGCGGCTGCACCGCGATGCGATCGTAATGCTCGGTGAGTTCGCCAGGCATCGAATCGATCCGGCGAGCCCAGTAGTCGAGGGCATCCGCGCCCGGTCCGCCCGGATTCGCGGCAATGACGCCGCGACGCTCGCCGGTGGCCGCGATCCGGCTGACGGTGAGTTCGATACGCGCGCCGCCGGGGTCGGCGTAATTCATCGGGACGGAGATCACCGCGCACTGCACACCGCGCCCCTCGGTGACCGACGAGTCCGGGCAGGCGCCGAAGGATGCCGCGGGTGCGGCCTCGGCCCAACCCGTCACGATCGATCCGCTGATCAGGCTCGCGGCCGCGACAGCGACCAGCGCTCGTGGAAAACCTGGCGTCCTCATCATGTTTCGTACCTCCGCCGGGCCCATCGCTGATTCGGCGCGACCATAGGCATTCTGGTCACCCTGGCACCGGTAGACAAGTCGAGCGGGCGATCGGATGCGATTGGTATTGCGGTGCACAGCCATCCACACCCACCGGAGTAGCGTCGAGCCATGTCGACTGAGGTCCGCAACAACTTCGCGCTGGAACGCTTCGAGATCTACGTCGACGGCGCCATCGCTGGCTACGCCGAATATCAGGACACCGGTGCCGAGCGGGCCTTCATACACACCGAGTTCGATCCAAGGCACGCGGGCCGGGATTACGGCCGGGTGCTGGTGCAGGCGGCATTGAACGCCTCACGTCAGGAAGGTTTCGGCATTCTGCCGATGTGTCCGCTGGTGCGGCGGTTCGTCCAAACGGAACCGGAGTACATCGCGACGGTTCCGCAGTGGGCACGCCAGAAGTTCGGCCTGCCCCTGTAGATCAGTACGCGGCGACAGCTCCGTCGAGCGCCTGCTGCAGATCCGTGCGCACCAGCCGGGCGATCTCCGCGGGTTTGGTCGGCAGCTCGGTGATCGGCACTCCGAAATGGAAGCTGGCCGACTTGGCCTCCTCCTTGGTGACCGGCACGCTCGGATCGGGTCGCGGCCCATAGCTCAAACCCAGGCTGAGCAGCACCGGCTGCGCACCCAACTTCATCGCACGGAATGCGATGTGGCCGATCCCGCTGCCCACCGGCTGCACCTCGGTGTGGTCGACATCGTTACAGGTGCCCTCCGGAAAGACCGCGATGCCGTCACCGTTCACCATCCGCTCCGCGCAGATATCCATCATCCGCTGACCGGCCGCGTTCACCGCCCGCAGGCCGTGGTCCCTACCGCGGAATACCGGGATCCCGCCCATCATGTCGATCTTGCGACGCTGGTCGGGGTCGAGGAACAGTTCGTCCTTGGCCAGCACCCGAACCCGCCCGATCACCGAACGCAATTCGCTGCGCCAAGCCGCGGCGGCGACGGTGTACGGGTCGGATTCGGAGAGGTGGTCGATCGCGACGAGCAACGGCCTGCGCTGGCGAATCACCTGGTGCAGCAGCTTTTGCGCACCCTCGGCATAGGTGACGCGCGGATGGTATCGACGTCCGAGAATGGCGTAGG
>NZ_BDBY01000270.1 GCF_001613225.1 Nocardia pseudovaccinii NBRC 100343 | reverse complement strand
GCCGTGATCTACGTACCGCTGGCCGCTTATCCGCGACTCCACCACGCCGCTTGACCGACGAACCGCCCGCGCCAGTGCGATGATGTCGGAGTGGCACGCGGAGATGACCCGGACGATCGGAAAACTCGCGGCGGACACGGTGACCGCAGGCGACGCGATTTCCGGCAGGGCGAGCAGGTGGTTCGCGCAGGCACCCTGCTGGTGTCGGCGACCGAACTGGTCGAGCCGACCTTCCGGCGCACCGTCGTGTACATCATCGAGCACAACGAGGCGGGCAGCCTCGGGGTCGTACTGAACCGTCCGAGCGATACCGCGGTGCACGACGTGCTGCCACGCTGGTCCGAGGCGGCCGCCGCGCCGCGCACGCTCTTCATCGGCGGCCCGGTCAAGCGGGACGCGGCGCTGTGTCTGGGCACCGTCCGGGTCGGCGCGTCGATCGCGGGCGTCCGTGGACTGCGTCGCATCGATGGCCGCGTGGTGCTCGTCGATCTCGACGCCGACCCGGATCAGATAACTCCGCTGATCGAGGGTCTGCGGATCTTCGCGGGCTATGCGGGCTGGACCTTCGGCCAACTAGAGGGCGAACTGCAGAACAACGACTGGATCGTGCTTTCTGCGCTGCCCTCGGATCCGATCAGCACCGGCCGCCCCGACCTGTGGGCCCATGTGCTGCGCCGCCAGCCGCTGCCCCTGTCTCTCCTGGCGACACATCCGATCGAACTAGAACGCAATTGACATGCCTACGCGCATTGAACCTTTTGGCCCTCCTGATTCGTGGGATGAGCGGGAGGTGACGAATGCCCGAAGAACAAGCCGAGCTCATGCGGGTTCTATATCAGGAACATGCTTCGGCGCTATGGCGGTACACGCTCGGTTTGGTTCGCGATCCAGGTCGGGCCGAGGACATCGTGCAAGAGACGTTGTTGCGGGCGTGGCAGCGCCCCAACGTGCTCGATCAATCGACGACATCGGCGCGGGCGTGGTTGTTCACGGTCGCGCGCAATCTCGCCGTGGATGAGCACCGCAGCGCCCGCAATCGGCGCGAATTCCGTACCGACAATCCGCCGGAGCAGGCCGCTCCGGACCAGGCCGACCGGGCCCTGGACGGATGGCTGGTCGCGGACGCATTGAGCAGACTCAGCGGCGATCATCGCGAGGTGATCGTGCGGGCCTACTATCGAGGCCTTTCCACCCACCAGATCGCCGAGGAACTCGATATCCCGGCGGGCACGGTGAAATCTCGCATGCACTACGGCATGCGGGCGTTACGGCTGGCACTACAGGAGATGGGGGTGACGAATCAATGACGGACATCGCCGACGACTACTCGACGTGGGATGCACCGTACATCCTCGGCTCCCTGTCCCGCATCGAACGGCGGGAGTACGAAGAGCATCTGGACGGCTGCCCGGTCTGCCGGGCGGCGGTTGCCGATCTCGCCGGACTCCCGGGTTTGCTCTCGATGGTCGATCCCAACACCGCGCTCGCCATGATCGAGCCGCCGGAAAAGCCTGTGGCCGAGGCGGATCCCCCCGCACAGCTGCTGCCCCGGCTCGCCGATGCCGCCGAGCGGCGTAGGCGGCGCAGTCGGTGGGCGGCCGTCGGAGCTGCCGTCGCTGCGGCTGCCGCGGCGGTGGCCATCGCGGTTCCGGTGGTCACTTCGGTGACCGCAGTGGATAAGCCGAGCTCCGAACAGGTTGTGGCCGAGCGCAGTATGGAGGCGATCACACCGAATCCGGTGACGGCCAGCTTCAAGGTCGTGCAGGCCGATGGCAAGACCCGGATCGTGATGACCTGCAGCTATGGACCGAGTGACCAGAAGTACAACTGGGATCTCGACCTGTACGTCATCGGCACCGATGGCAGCCAGGCCAAACTCGATCGGTGGCCCGCCGGACCCGGCACCGAGCTGACGATCGACCGGACCCTCGATAAGACGCCGGATCAGATCCAGGCGGTGCAGATCCGGAAGGCGTCGACGGGCGAGACACTGCTGTCGGGCACGGTCTGACACACTTCGATCCCCCCGCCGAACCCGACGGGGGGATCGAAGGTTTCGATGATTCAGCGCTGGGTCTGCTTGCGGAAGACCGAGGTCGACCAGAAGTATCCGACCAGCGTGAGGCCGACGCACCAGGCGATGGAGATGATGCCGTTATTGCCGATCTCCGTGCCCATGAGCAGGCCGCGGAGGGTTTCGGTGAGCGGGGTGAACGGCTGGTACTCGGCGAACTGACGCAATCCGACCGGCATGGTGTCGGTGCCGACCAGGCCGCTGCCGAGAAACGGCAGCATGATCAGCGGGAAGGGCATATTGCTCGCGCTCTCGGGAGTCTGCGCGACCAGCCCCATGCCGACCGCGAGCCAGGTGAGTCCGAAGACGAGCATGCCGAGCAGTCCGAATGCGGCGATCCACTCGACGACATTCGCCGACGGCCGGAAACCGGCGAGCAACGCGACACCGACCATGGCGGCGATGCCGAGCAGGGCCTGGATCAATGCGCCGACCACATGTCCGGCGAGTATCGCCGACTGTGAAATCGCCATGGTGCGAAAGCGATTCACGATGCCCTTGGTGGTGTCGGTGCAGACCGAGACCGCCACGCCCGCGGTCATATACGCCGGGATCATCAACAGCATGCCCGGCGTCAGGTAGTCGATGTAGTTACCGCCGGACGACTTCTCCAGTGCGCCACCGAAAACGAAGTTGAAGGTGAGCAGCAGGATGATCGGCATGAGGATGATGCTGAAGGTCATGCTCGGATACCGCTTCGCATGAAGCATGCTGCGCCGCAGCATCGTCTTCGAGTCGGCGAGTGCGTAGGCCATCGCGCTGCTCATCGCACGGTCTCCTTTTCGGCGGTGGGATGTCCGGTGAGGGTGAGGAATACGTCGTCGAGGGTGGGGGTGTGCACGGAAAGTCCGGCGACCTCGATCTGCTCGTAGTCGAGCCGGTCGAGCACCGCGCGCAGCGATTTGACGCCGCCGTCGCTGGGGACCGCGAGGGTGAATTCCTCCTCGGCCGCGTCATCGACGACGCGCGCCTCCGGCCCCAATGCCGTTGCCGCGGCGGCCAATCCGGGCTGGTCGGCGAATTCCAGCCGGATATGTCCGCCGGGGATCCGCCGCTTCAATTCGGCGGCCGTGCCCTCGGCGACGATCCGGCCGTGGTCGAGCACCGCGATCCGGTCGGCCAGTTGATCAGCCTCCTCGAGGTACTGGGTGGTCAGGAAGACGGTCACGCTGTAGTCGTCGACCAGTGTGCGGATCATTTCCCAGATCGCCCGCCTACTGCGCGGATCCAGTCCGGTGGTCGGCTCGTCCAGGAAGATGATGCGCGGATCGCCGACCAGCGTCATGGCCAGATCCAGCCGCCGCACCATCCCGCCGGAATAGGTGGCCGCGGTCTTGTCGCTCGCCTCGACCAGGTCGAAGCGCTCCAGCAGTTCGGCGGCGAGGCGCTTGCTCTCGCGGCGCGGCAGATGGTGCAGATCGCCCATCAGGACCAGGTTTTCGCGGCCGGTCAGCAATTCGTCGACCGCGGAGAACTGGCCGGTGACACCGATCGCGGTGCGCACGGCATCGGGTTCGGTGACCAGATCGTGGCCGTCGACGCGGATTTCACCCGCATCGGGGCGCAGCAGCGTGGTGAGGATCTGCACGGTGGTGGTCTTGCCCGCACCGTTCGGGCCGAGGAGGGAGTAGATCGTGCCCTCCTGAACCGTGATGTCGATGCCGTCGAGCACCACGTGCTCACCGAACGATTTACGCAGGCCCAGCGCCGAAATGGCGGGGGCACGATGACCGTTGGTCATGGTCTTCCTTTCGAGGATTTTCATAAATCAATGCGAATGACAGCATGATTCAGCCGCACCGCGCCCGGAGTCCGGTGCGGCGTTGTGAGAGGTGGTATTCGGTTGGTATCGAGTTCGACTGTTCTTACCCGCCCGTCGGCTCCGCCGACTGCCGTCCCCCTAAATATCCAGTTCCTCGACCGGTGGACGGTCGGCGATCTGGGCCACCCGCTCGTAGAGCTTGTCCGGAATCTTTCCCTTCAATTCGCCGAGCGAATCGACGATCTCGAAAATGAAATCGCCCCAGTCCTGATCACCGACGCCCAGCATGCGACGCCAGTTCGTCAGATCCTTGACCCAGTTGGTGCTCTGCGGGTATTCGTCCCAGTTCGAATACTGGGCATGCATGACGAATTTGCCCTTCCGGCTGCGATACACCCGGACGTGTTCCATGCGCTCTTCGTTCACGTCGCGATGCTCGCCCAATAGGGCGCCGGAGAAGCGGACCTGACGCACGCCGTTGTGGCCGACCCGCAGCACTACCTCGTCGTAGCCCTCCAGCCTGCCCTCTTCCAGCTCGATGAACCGCCGCAGTGCGGTGGTCACCGCCCCCGAAAGGTTGCCGCCGACGAGCTCCTGCGCGCGCTGGAACAGTGGCAGGTCGTCGTCGGCAACGTAGATCGTTTTGTTGGGCATGAACTCACTATACGTAGATGTATACGTACACGCAAGCAGTGGCGGGTCACAAGAATCTCCCCACCGCCTCATGCGCGGAGTACATCTTGTACGAGGGATTGAACCGCTCAGCAGTCCAACTCGTAGTTCACGTGTACGCGATGCGTGACCGCGCCTGTACTCGCCTTCGGCGCACGGCAGGTCACTGCGAGAGGAGGGCCGATGCCGAGCAGGGTCGTAGATTATCTGGTTCGAGCGGTTTCTACCCTGGGGGTGCAGCACATCTTCGGTGTCGACGGCGCGAATATCGAGGATCTATACGACGCGCTATTCGATGCGCCCGACGACGTCGCGGGAATCGTTGCCAAGCACGAGTTTTCGGCCGCGACCATGGCCGACGGCTATGCCCGCTCGACCGGCGGACTCGGCGTAGTCGCCGCTACCTCCGGCGGCGGCGCGATGAATCTCGTTGCCGGACTTGCCGAATCGTTCGCGTCCCGGGTTCCGGTATTGGCGCTGGTCGGGCAACCGCCGACCGCCCAGGAGGGCAACGGCGCGTTCCAGGACTCCAGCGGGCTCGCGGGCACCATCGACGCGGCCCGGATGTTCGGGGAGATCACCCAATATTGCGCACGGGTGGATGCCGCCGCCGACCTGCCCGACAAGTTGTCCAGGGCGGTCGCCGCCGCCCGGCGCGGCGGACCCTCGGTCCTGTTGCTGCCCAAGGACGTACAGCAGAGCGATATCGGCGATACCCCGCCGTTCCGGCCGACGTCGCCGACGCATCGGCGCGACGAAAGCGGCCTGGCTCGGGTGCGCACCGCGCTGACCGCGGCACGCAAGATCGGCAAGATCGTGATCATCGTAGGCGACCAAATCGCGCGCGACGACGCCCGCGCCGAACTCGCTCGGCTGGCACGCGCATTGGATGCGTCGGTGGGCGTCGCCCCGGATGCGAAGGACACCTACGACAATGCCGACCCGGCGTTCCGCGGTGTCGCCGGGGTTATGGGACATCCGGAGTTGCCAGCGGCATTGCGCTCGGCGGCCCTGTGCCTGATCGTCGGCACACCGATGCCGATCACCGCGCGCACCGGGTTGGACGAGCTGTTGGCCGACCGCACCGTCGCGCATATCGGTGTCGCCGCGCCGTATCTGTCCGCGATCCACGCCACCAGCACCGATCTCGCGCGGGATCTGGCCGAACTCGCGGACGAATTCACCGACGGCATCGAAGAGAACCATCCGTACCCACCGCATGCTCTGACGCCGTTGCGGGTGCCCGAGTCGACCGGACCCGGTGTGCGCTACCGCGAATTGGTCGAGACGATCGAGGCGTTATTGCCCGCGGGCACGGACGTTTTCGCGGATGCTGGCAATACTGGGGCCGCGGTGGTGCACCATTTGCGGGTGCCGCGCGGCGGCCGATTCGTGGTCGCGCTCGGCATGGGCGGGATGGGCTATGCGTTCGGCGCCGCGATAGGTTCGGCATTCGCACGCCATCGCGGACCGTCCGGAACCAGACGCACCATCGTCGTCGCAGGTGACGGCGCGTTCTACATGCACGGCATGGAATTGCACACCGCGATCGAACACCAGCTGCCGGTCATCTTCATCGTGCTCAACAACAACGCGCACGCGATGTGTGTCACTCGAGAACAGCTCTATTACCAAGATCGCTACAGCTTCAACCGGTTTCGGCCCACACAACTGGGAGCGGGCATCGATGCCATGTTCCCTGAACTTCCCGCGTACTCCGTCCGTACTACCGCAGAGCTGGCCATCGCACTGGGGCGATGCGTCGAATCCGAAGGGCCGGCATTCATCTCGATCGACGTCGACCCCGACGAAGTTCCACCCTTCATCCCGTTTCTCGCGACATTGGAGAAGCTCGATACATTGGAGAAAAGGCAGTGACAACAAGCGCCCTCCCCGCCCTCAGCGACATTCCGGAAGACGTAGTCCCCGGCGTGCTGCGGATCGAGAACTCAGATAAGGACGCGACCACTCCGATCATCATGGACATGCTGCGGTCGGTGTATCCGCACGACCAGATCTTCGGCGAATACTGTCCGGTGCAGGCGTATATCGCCGCGCCGCCGGATGAGGTGTGGGAATACCTGGCCGATACCCGCAGCCTGGAGGAGTGGACCTATAGCCTGCGCGGCTTCGTCGAGACCGAGGAGCCGGGTCTGTGGCTGGCCTGGGACCGGCTCGGCCCGGCAACCAAGATCTTCACCCGCACCGTCGCGCATCGCGAGGGCATGACCGTCGACTACCACTGCGCCTGGGATCAGAGTCAGCACCTGTGGATGATCTACCTGCTGCGGGTGATCGATGCCCAGGTGGTGTTCAACAAGCCGGGTTCGGTAGTGCTGTGGGTGAACTGCCGTCACCCGTTCTACGACGAAAACCCCTATCCCGAAACGGCTCCCGAGAAGCGGCCGGTATGGGTGGGCGACTTCTGGGAGATGTTCTCCGCCGGGCACCAGCTCGAGATGGACAACCTCAAGGCGATCTGCGAATACCGTGCGGCAAACGGTCTTCCGATCAAGCCCGACTGGATGAAGTGAGGCCGCGCCATGAACTTCGCTGATCCGAACGGCCCTGGACTGCCCGCCGTCAGCCTTGTCGATGTATCGAGCTATCTGCCGGGTGAGCCGGTCGGCACCGAATACTTCACGCAGTACAGCCGATCCGATCGGATGGCCAAGAACGTCATGTTCCGCTCGCCCAAGGCGCGCCACCACGTGGGCAGGGACGAGACCGCGGTGGACATGGTCGAGCGGGCCGTCGCACCGCTGGTCGAACGCCATGGTGCACAGGCGATCTCGGATATCGACGTGCTGATCACGCATACCCAGCTGCCGGACAATCCGGTGATGGGCTGCGGACCCGAGGCAGCCCGCCGCCTCGGGATGAAGCCCCGCTTCGTATACGACGTGCACAATGGCGGCTGCGCGGCCTTCGTGCACATGATGGCCATGGCCAGGATGATCCTGCAGACCACCGACGCCCGCTCCGCGCTCATCGCGGCGACCCAGAACTGCGCGGGCCCGGTGTTCACCCAGACCGAGATCCGCAAGCTCGCCCAGGCGCCGGTGCCCGGCGACGCCTGCGGTGTCGGACTGCTCGTCAAGGATGATTCCGCGCCGATCCTGGATATCGAATGCCGCACCTATCCCGAATTCGCCGGGGATATGGAGTTCTCGACCAACGGCGAGCGTAAGTACTGGGAGCCGGGCGAGGGCCAGGGCTGTGTCAGTTTCACCGAATCGAAGATCACCAAGGTGTTCGCACGCGGCAATCGACTGGTGCCGGAGGTGGCATTGGCGGTGTGCGATCGGATCGGGGTGAAGGGCCGCGATATCGACACCTTCGTCACCAATCAGCCGAACCGGCTGTTCCTGCGCAACTGGCACGATGCGCTGGAACTGCCGCCGGAGCGGCATCCGGACACCTTCGACCAGTGCGGAAACCTGTTCGCCGCAGGCATTCCGGTCACCCTCGATACCGAGAATCGGGCGGGTCGGCTGCGCAACGGCTCGGTGGTGCTGTTGTCGGCATTCGCGCACGCCGGTGATTTCGCCGGCGCCGCCGCGGTGCGCTGGGGCGCGGCCGGATGAGCGTGCGGGTGGCCGACGAATCTCGGCCCTCGCAACAGCACCGAAGTCAGCGGACGCAGGCTCGGTTCGATCTCAGCCTGAGCGAAAATCCGTTCCCCCCACTGCCTTCGGTACTCATCGCGGTGAACCACGTACTGGCGCAGGCCAATCGCTATCCGGAGTTCCTGCCGCGTCGGCTGCCGAGGTTGATCGCGGGGCGCGTCGGGGTGCATTCGGATCAGGTGGTCGTCGGTTCCGGTGCGACCGGGGTGGCCATGCAGATCATCCAGGCATTGACCAAGCCCGGTGACGGAATCGTCTACGGGGCACCAACTTTCGACGGCTATCCGATCATGGCGGAGATGGCCGATCTCGAGGTCGTTCCAGTGCCCCTGGACGACGCGGGCAATCAGGATCTCTGGGCGATGGCGAAGGCCATCGACAAGCGGACCGGTTTGGTGGTGGTCTGCCGTCCGCACAATCCGACCGGCACCGTGATCTCGGCCGCTGAGCTGAAGGCGTTCTTGTGCTCGGTGCCGCGCCGGATGCCGGTCGTCCTGGACGAGGCGTACGCCGAATTCCTCGGTCCCGCCGATCGGGTCGATACCCTCGAACTGCTCAATCGACATCCGAATCTGATGGTCCTGCGCACCTTTTCGAAGGCGTATGGACTGGCCGGGCTGCGCATCGGCTACACCTTCGGCAGCAGCGAGTTGATCAGCCGCGTCCGCAGGCTGCAGCTGCCGTTCGGGGTGAGTTCGGCGGCGGTGGCCGCGGTCGCCGCGTCCTACGCCGCCGAACCCGAATTGGCCGCGCGCATCCTGCGCATCACCACCGCACGCGAGACCCTGCGCAGTGCGTTGCTGCACCGGCACATCGCCGTGCCGCGCAGCCACGCCAACTTCCTGTACCTGCCGGGACCCGGCGTAGCAACGGCGCTGCGCCGGGCCGGCATCGCGGCCAAGGTGTACCCCGACGGCAGCGCGCGCGTAGCTGTCGGGGACACCGAGGCGGACAACGCGGTGCTGAAGTCGCTGGAATCACTGCGGTAGGTGGTGTTGGAGCGGCGGCGTTCACGGGACCTGTGTGGTTTCCAGCGCCGCCGCCTCCGACGAGCATCATGCGATGACCTTGCGACTCGATGACGGTGACGACCGCAAGCTGAACGAGGAAGCCGCGCGCCGCCGGATCCGAGCAAGAGATCGCGAACGAAGCGGCGCATCCACCCGCGAAACAGGAAGGGTTCGAGGCGATGCCGGCGCGCATTATCGAACGGCACGCCGAATTGCTGGATCGGCTCGGATGATCCGATACCTGCCGGTTCACGAACTTCTTGGGTTCGCCCGGTGGTTCGATGGGGTGATGATGCGGTGGTCGGAGTTCCAGGTGAATGCGGCACCAGCGCGCGGGACGGCGAGTCGGGTGCTGTTCCGGTTTACGCTGGGGCGGCGTGCGGTCATCGGTCGCCAGACTGTCATCGAACCGGGTGGGACCAGTGGTTGGCACTATCACGATGGGACGCTCCTGGTACTGGTCGCCCGCGGCACCCTCGACCATCCGGGCGCGGACTGTGCCCCGGTCGCCTACCGGCGCGGCCGAATCTTCCGGGAACCCAGTGGCCCGTCCTATCCCCACGTGGCGCGGAATCCAGGGACGACACCGGTGACGCTGTTCGTGCTGTACCTGAACCCGGCTGGTAGCCCGCTATCGCGTCACGTCGATCCGCCGGAGTGCGCCGAACAGTAACGCAACCCGCGCGCAACGGACCGCTGCGGAGAAATCGAATCCGTCCGATGGCTATCTCGCCGGCCCCGCCCCAGCACTGCCATGCCGAACCCCAGCATGGTATCTGGCAGGTATCATGTGGATTATGGCGATGACCTTGCGACTCGATGATGACGACGACCGGATGCTGTCCGAGGAAGCCGCGCGCACCGGCCGCTCCAAACAAGAGATCGCGAAGGAAGCGATCCATCTGCATCTCACCGCGAACCAGGAAGTATTCGAGGCGATGCTGGCACGCACCATGGAACGGCACGCTGAATTGCTGGAACGGCTCGCGTGACCCGATACCTGACGGTCCACGAACTTCTCCTGATCGCCCGGGCTGTGAACCGCGGTACCGACGCGGTCCGGGATTACGGATTACTCGCCTCCGCCGCCGCGCGTCCGTCCACCAGGGTCTTCGGCACGGATCCATATCCGGAGTTGTTCGAAAAGGCTGCCGCGCTACTTCATTCGCTTGCTCGCAATCATGCCCTGATCGACGGCAACAAACGCACTGCGTTCCTTGCGGCGGCGCTCATGCTCGAACGTAACGGCGTCGTGCTGGCGGTGCTCCCCGACGAACAGGAACCGATCATGATTGCCGTCGCCGTTGGGGACATGGACGTGCCCGAGATCGCTGAGCACCTGCGGAAATGGAGCGAATAGCCGTCCGCACGACGTCGCGATCAGACCTGTGCTGGCGCCGACCCCGCGTTCAGTCGGTCGGGGCGCAGGCCTCGCGCAACGAGCACGCGCCGCAGGAGGAACCGCAGCCGCCGATCTCTTGGACGGGAACGAGCTCCTCGACCGCACGAGCTGCGGCATTCGCGCCCGCGCCGAGGGTGAACAGCGCCACCATCGCTGTGACCACCGCAACGATCAGCGCCGGAAAACCACCTGCGGCCAAGGCTACGAGGCCGCCTGCGAACAGCAGTGCGCCCGCGGCCACGGAGGTAGGGGCGGCGACGCGGTTGGCGATGCGGAAGGTTTCCTCGTCGTGCAGTGCCGCCTCGGTGTGCACCCCGACGAAGCGGTTGCGTGGCAGCCGGCCGGTCAGTCCGAGCACGCCGGTTGCGATGGCGACCATGGCCAGCACGAACAGGGTGAGAGCGACGACGAACACCTGAGGAGGTTATCGCACCGCCGCCACGCCGGATCCAGCCCGGCCCGATTTTCGGTGTATAAGCCCGGACGTTCTACCCTGATAGACACATCTATGACGGGGATCGGCGAGAACAAGAAGGCAGGACCGTGGCGGACACTCGTGCAACCGAAAGCGATGTACCGGAGCACAGGTACAGCGCCGGCCTCGCCGGCCGCATCGAGCGCCGGTGGCAGCGGACCTGGGATGAGCGCGGGACCTTCCACGCGCCGAACCCGGTAGGCCCGCTCGCGGGTGCGACGCCGACGGACAAGCTGTTCGTCCAGGACATGTTCCCGTACCCGTCCGGCGCGGGCCTGCACGTCGGGCATCCGCTGGGCTACATCGCCACCGACGTCTTCGCGCGCTATCACCGGATGCAGGGCCGCAATGTGCTGCACGCGCTGGGCTACGACGCGTTCGGTCTGCCCGCCGAGCAGTACGCGGTACAGACCGGAGCACATCCGCGCCAGACCACCGAGTCGAATATCGCCACCATGCAGCGTCAGCTGGACCGGCTCGGCCTTGGCCACGACCGTCGGCGCTCGTTCGCGACCACCGATCCGGAGTACTACAAGTGGACGCAGTGGATCTTCCTGCGCATTTACAACGCTTGGTACGACCAGGATCTGGACCGCGCCCGCCCGATCGCGGAACTGCAGGCGCAGTTCGACTCGGGTGCCCGGCCGACCCCCGACGGCCGCGCCTGGAACGATCTGACCGCCGCCGAACGTGCCGAGGTGCTGGACTCGTATCGCCTGGTGTACCAAACCGATTCGGTGGTCAACTGGTGTCCCGGTCTGGGCACGGTGCTGTCCAATGAAGAGGTCACCGCCGACGGCCGCAGTGAGCGCGGCAACTTCCCGGTATTCCGGAAGCGGTTGTGGCAGTGGATGATGCGCATCACCGCCTACTCCGACCGGCTGGTCGACGATCTGGACCACCTGGACTGGCCGGAGAACGTAAAGGCCATGCAGCGCAACTGGATCGGGCGATCCCGTGGCGCGCAGGTGAAATTCGATGCCGACAGTCAGCAGATCGAGGTCTTCACCACCCGGCCGGATACCCTGTTCGGCTCCACGTATGTGGTGCTGGCTCCCGAGCACGAGCTGGTCGACAGGCTGACCGCGGAGGCTTGGCCCGAGGGCGTCGATCCGCGCTGGACCTTCGAGGACGCCGGTGACCCTCGGGAAGCCGTTGCCGGATACCGCAAGGCGATCGCGGCCAAATCGGATCTGGAGCGACAGGAGAACAAGGAGAAGTCCGGCGTCTTCCTGGGTTCCTACGCGACGAACCCGGTGAACGGCGCCCAGGTGCCGATCTTCATCGCCGACTACGTGCTGGCCGGTTACGGCACCGGCGCGATCATGGCCGTGCCAGGGCACGATCAGCGCGACTGGGAATTCGCCTCGGTATTCGGCCTGCCGATCGTGGAAGTCATTTCCGGCGGAGATATTTCGGCCGCGGCCTACTCCGGTGACGGCGCGCTGGTGAACTCCGATTACCTGAACGGCCTGGCCGTCGAAGAGGCCAAGGCCACCGTCATCGCGCGCCTCGAGGCCGACGGCCACGGCAAGGGCACCGTCCAGTACAAGCTGCGCGACTGGCTGTTCGCCCGCCAGCGTTACTGGGGTGAGCCGTTCCCGATCGTCTACGACGAGGACGGCGCACCGCACGCACTGCCGGAATCCATGCTGCCGGTAGAACTTCCGGAGCTGGACGATTTCGCACCGGTCACCTTCGATCCGAACGACGCCGACTCCGAACCGTCGCCGCCGCTGGCCAAGGCCACCGACTGGGTGAATGTCGAACTGGATCTGGGTGACGGTCCCAAGCAGTACCGCCGCGATACCAATGTCATGCCGAACTGGGCGGGCAGCTCCTGGTATCAGCTGCGCTACGCGGACCCGACGAACCCGGATGCGTTCTGCGCCAAAGAAAACGAGCAGTATTGGCTGGGCCCACGCACCTCGGAGCACGGCCCGAACGATCCGGGCGGCGTCGATCTGTACGTCGGTGGTGTCGAACATGCGGTGCTGCACCTGCTGTACGCGCGGTTCTGGCAGAAGGTGCTGTTCGATCTGGGTGATGTGAGCGGTTATGAGCCGTACCGCCGCCTGTTCAACCAGGGCTACATCCAGGCGCACGCCTACACCGACGCGCGCGGTGCGTATCTGCCCGCCGCCGAGATCATCGAGCGCGACGGCAAGCACTACTTCCCGGATCCCACCACCGGCATCGAGATCGAGGCGTTCCAGGAGTACGGCAAGATCGGAAAGTCGTTGAAGAACGCCATCTCGCCGGACGAGATGTGCGATACCTACGGCGCCGACACCTTCCGCCTCTACGAGATGTCGATGGGGCCGCTGGATACCTCGCGGCCGTGGGCGACCAAGGATGTCGTCGGTGCGCACCGGTTCCTGCAGCGGGTGTGGCGACTGGTCGTCGACGAGGAGTCCGGCGCGATCCGGGTCACCGACGCGGCGCCGTCGGAGCAGACGCGGCGCCTGCTGCACAAGACGATCGCGGGTGTGGACGAGGATTACGCCGCGCTGCGCGATAACACCGCCGGTGCCAAGCTGATCGAGCTGACCAACCATCTGACCAAGAGCTACCCCGCGGGCGCGCCGCGCGAGGTGGTCGAGCCGGTGGTGCTGATGCTGGCGCCGATGGCACCGCATATCGCCGAGGAACTGTGGGAACGGCTGGGGCACAAGGAATCCCTGGCCCATGGCCCGTTCCCGGTGGCGGATCCGGCGCTGCTGGTCGAGGAGTCGGTGGAGTACCCGATTCAGGTGAACGGCAAGGTGCGCAGCCGAATTCAGGTGCCCGCCGACGCCGATAACGCGACCATCGAGGCGACCGCGCTGGCCGATGAGAAGATCGTGGCACTGCTCGGCGGGAATGCGCCGCGCAAGCTGATCGTGGTGCCGGGGCGGCTGATCAATATCGTCGCGTAAGCGCTAGCCACCGCTGCGCACGGAATTCGGCCGCACATTTTCGTGCGCGGCGGCGAATTCCGTGCGCGGAGCAGCTGATGTCGACGCAACGGACGGGCCCGTGTGCAGAGCCCTGTCAGCGCGACGGACGGATACCGTGGGCGCCGCGTTCTGTCAGCGCGGCGGCAGCAGCACGTCGTTGAGGGTCACCATGGAGAGATTGCGCTCCTTGATGATGTCCACGAGCTGCCCGTAGACGTGCGTAACCGCGGGCGCGTTCGCGTGCCCGATGATGATCGTCTGCGGATTGAAATACTTACGCGCGCACTCCAACAGGTAATCCTCGGTGATCACACCGGAGTCCGACAGCGAGCCGTACCACATGGTCGGCACGGTGTAGCCGAGATCCGCGGCGACCCGATCGACCGTGCCGTTGTGGCGACCGAAGGGCGGGCGGTAGTAGGGCGTGCCGTCCACACCGAAGTTGTTCCACAGGAAGGACTTCGCCCGCTCCAACTGCGAGGAGATGCCCGACGCGGACAGCTTGGTCAGATCAGCATGATCCCAGGTGTGATTGCCGAGCTGGATCTGACCGGAATCGACCAGGGGCCGCAACGCATCTCGGTGAATCGCCCACGAGTCGTAGTAGGCGGTCACGAAGAAGGTGAATCGCGCGCCGGTATCCCTGGCGAACTTGATGTAGGCCCCGACGACTTCCGGACTCGCACCGTCATCGATCGTGAGCGCCAAATTGGTGCCACCGCCCGGCAGTGCGGTGATGGTCTGCGCCGGAATCGGCGTCTTCGGTCCGATCGGCGGCGGGGGCAGCAGCGGCGCGGGCAGTATCGGCCCGCTGCCCGCCGAACCACTGTTGAACGGCTCCCCCTCGGCCCGCACACAGCCGGTCAATGCCAGCGCGGTGCCTGTTGCGAGCATTGTCAGCAACCGACGTCTATCCACGATCCGAACCCTCTAGCTTCGCTCTATCAGCGCACCGCCGCCCCGTCGACGCAAACGCGCAGGTAACAGACGCGAGGCTACCGAGCGAAACTGTCCCCGAGCTGAACCTCGGAACAACATGTCAAGAAAACGACACCATCTCGGCCGCACATTCGGATGAAATCACAGTGAGCCGAATCAGTAGGGCCGCAGCACGATCTCGGTCGGATGGCCGTCGCGCGGTGTGTCGATCGCGGCACGCACGGTCGCCGCGACAGTCTCCGGGCTGAGGAATTCCTCCGCGTGGTACTCGCGCCCCTCACCCGCGATGATCTCCCGCTGCATATCGGTATCGATGCGGCCGGGATGGATCGAGGTCACCCGCAGCGTCGGCTCCTCCAACCGCAGCGCGTCACCGAAAGCCCGCAAGCCGAACTTGCTCGCCGCGTAAGACGCCCACCCCGCATTCGCCCGCAATCCGGCACCCGAATTGATCAGCACCACATGACCGTTGGCCGCGCGCAATGCGGGCAGCAGCAGCCGAGTCAACTCGGCGATGGCGATCACGTTGGCTTCCAAGGTATTTCGCCACTGCTGCACCGAGGATTCGGCGATCGAATCCAGGTCCGCGATACCGGCGTTGTGTACCAGCACATCCAGGCGCCGAATCGGCGAAACAGCTTCCGCCACTGCGGAATAGTCCGTCAACTCGACCGGCCATCCGGTGGCGCCGGGCAGTTCGCCTAATATCGCGCGCAGCGCCTCGGCCGAGCGGGCGCCGAGCAACAGCTCGTGGGTCGGTGCGAGTTCGCGAGCGATCGCGGCACCGAGCCCCCGGCTGGCGCCGGTGATCAGCGCGGTCGGCTTCGGTGTGCTGGTCACGGCGGAGGTCATGGAGTCACCGTATCGGCCACCGAAGCGGGTGGTAGCACTACCCGCGCGCGGCGATGGATGCATAAAGCGAATAAGTGGAATTCACGGACGGGGCATGCGGAGTGAGATCCGGCGCACAACAGCTGGCCACCAGGGCGCACCAGGACGAGACACGAGTCACTGAGCGGGCGTACTTGCGAGTGTCATCGCAAAATAGGGGGATGGCACACCCGGGTTTCACCCCAACACAGCTCGCGGCTCGCGCCGCCTACCTGCTACGGGGCAATGATCTGGGCACCATGACCAGTGCCGCACCCCGGCTGTATCCGCACATGTGGAGCTGGGATGCCGCCTTCGTCGCGGTCGGCCTCGCCCCGCTGAGTGTCGAGCGCGCGGTCATCGAACTGGACACGCTGCTTTCGGCGCAGTGGAAGAACGGGATGATCCCGCACATCGTCTTCGCCAATGGTGTAGACGGCTACTTCCCCGGCCCGGCCCGCTGGGAGTGCAAGAAGCTGGCCGCCAATGCCCCGGACGGTCCGGACACCTCCGGCATCACCCAGCCGCCGGTGCACGCCATCGCGGTGCAGCGCATCCTCGACCATTCCCGCCGCCACGGCCGCAGCACCAGGGCGGTGGCCGAGGAATTCCTGAATCGGCGCTGGCCGGATCTGGTGCGCTGGCATCGCTGGCTGGCCCATGCCCGCGACCCCAAGGAGAGCGGCCGGATCACGCTGTATCACGGCTGGGAATCCGGGATGGACAATTCGCCGCGCTGGGATCGGGCCTACGCGAATGTGACGCCCGGCGATCTGCCGCCGTATCAGCGTGAGGATCTGCTGGTGGTCTCGGACACATCGCAGCGGCCGAGCGATCGCGAATACGACCGCTATCTGTGGCTGGTCGAGCAGATGCGCCGCGCCGGATACGACGACTACCAGCTCGCCTCGACGATGAGTTTCGCGGTGGAGGATGTCTTCGTCACCGCCATCTTCGCGCTGGCGTGTGAGGTTCTCGCCAATATCGGTGAGGAGTACAAGCAGCCCCATGCCGATGTCCGCGAACTGTATTCGTGGGCGGAACGCTTCCGCACTGGCGTGGTCGCGACCACCGACGCCCGAACCGGCGCGGCCCGGGATTTCGACGTGCGCCTCCAGCGCTGGATCAATACCGAGACCCTCTCGATGTTCGCCCCGCTGCTGTGCGGCGGCCTCCCCCGCGACACCGAACGCAGTCTGCTGCGACTGTTCGAGGGCCCGCGCTTCTGCGGCCATCCGGACTTGCGCTACGCCCTGCCGCCGTCCACCTCGCCGGTCTCCAAGGACTTCCGCTCCCGCGAATACTGGCGCGGCCCGGTCTGGCCGGTGATGAGCTGGTTGTTCTCCTGGGTCTTCGCCCGCCGCGGCTGGGCCGAACGCTCCTTCATGCTCCGCGCCGAGGGTCTGCGCCAAGCCAGCGACGGCAGCTTCGCCGAGTACTACGAACCATTCACCGGCGAACCCCTCGGCAGCATGCAGCAGTCCTGGACCGCGGCCTCGGTCCTGGACTGGCTCGGCTGACGTATCCGGGCCGGTCGCGGCAATGGTGACCGCTGTTGATGCAATTGGCCCCAAGGGGCGACCAGTGAATGCTGTGCAAATACCTCAGATGTAACTCTGGTCACATCAAGTAATGGTCGCTATCGTCGAACAGCATGGATAGTACTTGTTGGAGATCCACTCGCGCCTTGGCGTTGTCCGCGATCACGGCGGGCAGCATCCTGATGGCTACTTCGGCGGGCACGGCGGTGGCCGAACCGAGCGGGCCCGATGTGTCGTCGTGGCAGCATGTCGACGGCCGGTTCATCGACTGGTTCGCGGTGCGAAGCGCTGGGCACGCCTTCGCCATGCTGAAGGCGACGGAGGGCGTGAATTACGTCAATCCGTATTTCGTGCCGGACAGCTTGCTGATGCGGGCGGCGGGGGTCGCGCGCGGGACGTATCACTACGCGCGACCGAACCTGCCGCCGGAGCCGCAGGCGGCGCTGTACGCGACGATCGTGCTCGGACAGAACGGGCCGCTGGATCTGCCGCCGGTGCTCGATCTGGAGAATACGGGCGGACTCGGTCCGGCCGCACTGATCGACTGGACGCATCGATATCTCAATACCGTGCAGGCCCTGACCGGACGGGTGCCGATCGTCTACACCTATCCGAATTTCTGGAAGTCGGCCATGGCGAATACCAATGAATTCACCAGGTATCCGCTCTGGATCGCCGACTACCGCGGCAACGAACAACCCGAAGTCCCGGGTGGCTGGCCGACCTGGACGTTCTGGCAGACCACCGACAGCGGACGCATTCCCGGTATCGCGGGCGGCACCGACGTCAACGTGTACAGCGGCGCCCAAGGCGATTTCGCGCGCTACGCCAATATGGGCTGAACAGCACGAAACCGCTACTCCCTGCAGGTTCGAGTAGCGGCTTCGTGTGTTGCGCGGGGAAATCGACTAGGCGCCGATTCGCCCGCCACCCTTCTTCCACACCGAGACAACGGCGGGTCTGGGCAGACTATCGCCACCATCGGGCCAATGCGAGGCGGGCTTCTCCGCGGTCGCGTCATCGCGCTCGCCCGGATGCTGGACGCACACGGTGACCCGCTGCTCCGACACCGTCGGACCGCAGGTCTCCGCGCCGAACGGGACGGTCAGGAATTGTTTGGTCTCGCCGCGATTCGGCCCGTCGAGCACCACCGAGAACAGGCCGTCATTGGCGCCGTTGGCGCGTGAGGCGTCGGTGGAGATCCACAGATTGCCGTAATCGTCGAAGGCGAGATTGTCCGGTGCCGCGATCGGGCTGACCTTGGCCTTGTCGAAACCGGCGAAGTAGGTGTCGGTGGTCTTCGGATCACCGCACAGCATCAGGATATTCCAGGTGAATGTGGTGCCCGCGTGATCGTCGTCGAGTTCGAGCACCTGCCCGAATTTATTGATGTTGCGCGGATTCGCCTCGTCGATGGCGGGCTTGCCCTGCGCGCCGCGCTGCTCGTTGTAGGTCAGCGCGACATAGACCTTGCCGGACTTGGGGTTCGCCTCGAAATCCTCGGGACGGTCCATCTTGGTCGCGCCGACCTTGTCGGCGGCCAACCGGGTGAATACCGAAACCTCTTCGGCGGTGCAGCCGTCCACCTTCGAGGTGGCCTTGCCGTCCTCGCCGGTGACCAGTAGCGGAATCCACTGGCCGGTACCGGTGAAGCCCTTATCCGAGGGCACCGTGCCATTGCCGTCGATCTTGTCCGGGTGATCGCCGGTGAATTTGGCGACGTACAGCGTGCCCGCGTCCAGAATCGTCAGGTTGTGCCGCATGCTCGCCTGGCCGTTGCCGGACTGCACCTTTCGCGACGAGACGAACTTGTACATGTAGTCGAAACGCTCGTCATCACCCATATAGGCGACGACGGTGCCGTCCTTGGCGACGTGAATGGTCGCGGCCTCGTGCTTGAACCGGCCGAGCGCGGTGTGCTTGATCGGCGCGGCCGCGGCATCCCACGGATTCACCTCGACGACCCAGCCGAATCGGTTCGCTTCGTTGGGTTCCTTCGCCAGATCGAAGCGCGCCTCGTGCCGCTCCCACTTGCGCTCGGAGGCGCCGTTCGGAAAGCCGTAGCGCTTGAGCCTGGCCTTGGCGGCCTCGTCGGTGACCTTATCGCCGTTGGCGAAATACTGGTTGACGTTCTCTTCACCGGAAAGGACTGTGCCCCAAGGGGTCAGGCCGCCGGAGCAGTTGTTGAGGGTGCCGAGCACCTTGGCGCCGGACGGGTCGGCGCTCGTCTTCAGGAAGGCGCTGCCCGCGGCGGGTCCGGTGACCGTGAATTCGGTGGTGCCGGTAATGCGACGGTTGTATTTGCCGAATTCCGGTGTCAGCTTGCCGATTCCGGATTCGCCCTTTACCTGGACCACCGAAAGACCATGCGCGGCAATGGCGGTCTGGTAGTGCTCGAGTGCGGGCTCTTCCTTGTTGTAGCCCTTGAACATCTGTGGTTCGGTGGTGTACTCGTGATTCACCACCAGCAGATAGGTATTCGCCTGCCCCTCGATGGGCAGTAGGGCGGCGAAGTCGTTGTTGAAACCGAACTGTTTTGCCTGCGCGGCCGCGGACTGGGCATTCGCATCGAACTTCGGCGCGTCGGCGAACAGCGGGTCGCCCCAGCGGATCACGACATTGTGCTCGTAACCTTCCGGAATGACCAGTGCGTCATCGGAATTCGCCGCGACGGGTGCGAAGTTGGTACCGACCGGCACACCGTCGACCAGCGAGCCGCCCGCCGCCAATTCGACCTTGTCGTCTCCGCAGGCCGCGAGCACACCGGCCGCGCCGACCGCGACCACGACCCCCGCACTGCCCTTCAACATGCCGCGCCGCGTCAGCGCCGCGCGCACCATATCGCCGAAGTATTCGTTCTCGGAAGTGTTCGGAACCTCGTGGAAGCAGGCGTTGCCGCATTTGTACTGACAGGTGATGGCCGAGCGCTTCGGCGCGCCGTCCCGCTTAACGAACAGGGCGAGGGGCTTCGGTGTCACGACTGCGCCTCGCTAACGCTCGGCTCCGTCGTGCCACCGAGGTGGCCTCTGCTTATGGTTCGCTCGCTTCGCTCGCTCACGATGAACTCCTGACATAGTGCTGACCGGCGCACCGTAAGCCGCTCAGGCAATCCACAGGAAACAGTCAGATGAACGACCGACCAATTAGGTAACCCTCAATTTGCGTAGCGTGCTACTCGTGTGCGACTCCCCGCGCAGGAGGAAGATCGGAATCAAGGACATGAGTACAGAGTCAGGAGTAGTGCGATGACCTTGTCCGGAGGAAAACCCCCGCTCACCTCGAAGGCGCTGGACTATCTCGATTCGATTCTCGCGGGCGCGGTGGCCGAGGCCCGCGTCGTACTCGTCGACCACGACCATATGGGCGAAGACGGCGACGGTGGCTGCAACAGGTGTACCCACCCCACCTGTGTCGGGTTCATCCCGGGCGGTGGTGCGGTCTGCAAGCGCCCCACCTGCCAGCACAGCTTCTTCAGCCACCGCGTCTTCTGACGCAAACAAATATTGCTCCCGTTCGGTAATGAACGAGAGCAACATTCTGTGCCGGGGCTACGCATTGACTTGCAGTGCGATCACGACCTCTTGTTCGTTCTCCGGCAGATAGTGCACCTGGATGATCCGGCCGACCTGCACCTGGGCCACGCTGGCGGGCGGCAGGAACTTGTCCACGCTCGCGGTGAATGTCGTTCCGTCGGGCCGGGTCACGACCAGGCCGAGCTCGATCTTGGAATACCCGTTGCGAATTTCGCCGGGCACCGCAAGCGATTGCACGACGGCCTGAGCGGTAATGCCGCGCTCGGCGATGTCGAGTTTGGCCTTGGTGGTGAAGCCCTTTCGGATCATGGATTCGTTCATGGCGCGCTGGGCTGCCGACATATCGCCGGAGCGGTCGACCTCGACCTTGTCGGTGCGATCGGGCAGATAGCGCACCGGCAGCACGACACCGGGCTGCAGCAGTGCGAGTTCGGTGAGCGGGACGATCATTTTGGCGTGCGAGTGGAAGATCTTGCCGTCAACGCCCTCGACGCTGAAATCGATGCGGATCTGCGGCTGGTCATTGACGGTCAGCCCGGTCTGGCGGAAGGACTTGATGGTGCCGATGCCGACCAGACCATCACGGAACGCCGAGCTGTTGTTGTTACCAGTGAAGGCCGCCATGATGCCCTCCCCGATGCCCTCGCCGGTGAAGGCAAAGACCATCGGGACGATGGTCAGGGCGATGATCGGCAGCGCCATCTGCGGCCCGACCCAGGCCAGCATGCTGTCGTCGAAGGGGCCGGAGCTGGTGTAGGTGAAGCCGTGCCAGAGGTAGTAGCCGATCGAGAGGACGAAGAAGGCGGCGGCGAGCGAGCGGGCGATGTTTTTCATGGTTTCCCCTGTGTATGAAGTGGTTTGCCCCGCTCACGCCCCTTGTGTCAAGGGGCGTGAGCGGGCGCCAGCGAGCGAGCTGAAGACACAGCGCGCCTCCGCGCACGGCGGGAGCCGAGCGTCAGCGAGGCGGAGCCGTGAGCGGGTTTGTCACGGTGCGGATCAGCCACCGACCACGGTGGAGCAGGCGAAGGTGATGTCGAATTTCGAGCTCTTCGGGCTTGCGGTCGGATTGGTGAGGTCGGGCGCGCCGACGCCCTCACCGGTGACCTTGTAGGTGTTGCCGTCCTTGACCACCTTGGCCGAACCGCCGGGCATGCCGTTGCCGAAGCCGAGGGCGTAGGGCAGGCCGTTGGCGCCACCCTTGCTGCCCGCGACCGCGACCGCCTGGACGTTGTCGGTGCCGGTGATGGAGGCGCTCACGCTCAGCGTGCCGTAGGTGGCGTTATTGGTGTCGCTGAGCGCGAGGGCGAGGGTGCCGCCCTGCTTGGCGCAGGTGGTGTCGAACTTGCCGTCGAGCGCCTTGCCGTCGACCGAAGCGGTCGACTTGCCCGACGCCGGTACCGGGGCGGCCGAGGTGCCCGGCTTGGCCGAGGTGGTCGGCGAGCTGCCCGAATCGTCACTGCATCCGGTGACGAAGAGGGCGAAAGCGGCGGCCGAGGCGGCGAGGGCGGCGGCGGAGATGCGGACCGGCTTGGTGTTCATGATCTGTTCCTTTTGCTTCGTTCGGCTCCGGTGTTGGGCCGATACGAGAAAGGTAGGAATCGAACGCGCCCTACCGATCCCAGGTTTTTCGGAGTCTGAAACGGAGGAAGTTCCGTTAACCTGGTCGAATGCGACGGCCGCGCGCGATGGTGCTGGACGAGGTTTGGCGCCGACTCGAGGGCGTCGAACCGCTCAGTGGACCCCACGGCGGGCCGCTGCGGCGGACCGTGAAGCTCATCCTGGACCCACTGGTCATCCGCCCAGTGCAGCATCCGCTGTGCGCGGGCCCGATCCTCACCGCCGACGGCGCGGTAATGCTCGCCACCCGAATCCATGCCGCCGCCGACGTGCTGCGCGCGACTGCGGCCTGGTTTTCCCTGCTCAAACAGGTCCGGCGGGCGCTGCGGATCACCGAGGGCAATCCGCAGGATCTGTATTTCCAGCGCGCCTTCGAACTCGCCACCACATCGGGTGTGCCGGATCCGGACCGGGACCGGGCAACCGCCGAGGCGACACTGCGCGACGTCCACGAATTCGCGGCGGGGCGCACCACACAGGCGCTCAAGGAGTACATCACCGCGGGTGCGCGGACTGCCGAACTCGGCTCATTGATCAATATCGCGTGGGGACGACGTCCGGTGGGCGGTCCGACCGGAGAGCACGCCGAACTGTTCGCGGCGCTGCTCGACGCAGCCGCGGCGCGTGCCGGTCACAGCGCCGACGGGCAGCGGACATTCGATCAGCTCGTCGCCACCCATGCCGGGACGCACGGCGGAATCCGACTATGGGACAACAGCTTCGAGCCGACGGCACATCAGCTGGGGCTGACCGCGGTGCCGATTCCGCAGCCGCCCGCGCTCGGTTCGTCGGCCTCGAAGGCCAGTCTCGGACTGCCGTTCGATCGCACCATCTACGAGCGCGTATTCACCGTGCTGCAGGCGTCGAGTGAACGGGCCGAACTGCCGCCCATTCCGGAATTGGTGACCACGGAGATCGCCCGAAGTTGTTCGCCCTGGTCACTTTTGGATGAATCACTACGGGTCGCGGCGACGGCGGGGGCCACGCTCGCACTCGGGTTGCGGCCGATCGCACTGCATGGCGGGGAGTCGGCGGCGGCCGACACCGCGGCGCATCGGGTGATCAATGGCCGCTGGCAGCGGGAGGCATACGTCCTGCAGGCCCGGCGGCTCGCGGTGCGCACCGATATCGAAATGCCGAGTGGCCCGCTGGCGGCCATCGCGACCGAGCTGCGCACACCGTGGCGGCCATATTTGCGGCGGCTGTGGGTTCGCCTGCACGGACGCGATGTCCGGGAGTTCGGCGTCTACGAGCCGAACGAGCTGTGGGATCTGCTCGACGGTGTGGCGCGCTCGGTCATGCTGGACCATCGTATGCGGGTCAAACAGGCGCTGAGTGTGAGTTCCCTGGTCACTGAGTCGGATCCGGCGGAATCGAGGGCGAGCTGATGAGCGGGATCGTGCGGATCGAACCAGCGGGGGACGGAATCTGGATCATCGCGCCCGACGGAGCGCCGACGGTATCGGACGGCGCCGCGGCGATCGATGCGATGGTGCTGGAGGTGCTCGGCGGTCATTTGTCGTGGAGTCTGCTTGCCGGACAGACGATTCCGGCGGCGGTGATCGATGATGTCGAGCTCGCGCAGGACTGGTTGTGGGCGGTGTACGGCGAACGGATTGCCATTGCCATCGCCGACACCGAGAGCGGTGGCACCGAATTCACCGACGTGGCCGACCCCGCGGTGCCGAATCTGGTGGCCGCTGCCTGGCGGCTCGGGTTCGCGTATTGGGCCGCGCGCTGGTGGCCGGCATCGACGATCGACGGCATCACTCCGCTCGACGATCTGCTGCTGGACCAGGAGATAGCGGCACTGCGCACGCAGTGCGAACCGCTCCTCGGTGATGACGAGCCGGGCTCAGACGATGAGTTGCCTCTTTTTGTCGAAATACCTACTCGTGCAGAGGATTATGCGCTCGCCGCCGGTGGCGGGTCCGATCGTCCGGCCGGTGCGCTGTCGCTCGGTCACGGCACGGGCGGATGGGATTGGCGGCGCTGCCCGCCCGGCCTCATCGACGCGTCCGAACGGGCGGTGTCCTGGGAATCGATCCGAAGTTCGGGCACTACGACGGTCCGCGTCACCGCGGTAGCCGCGCCCCAATTGGGTTCGGACGCACCGGCACACCTGCACCCGCGTGCCCTCATCACCACACCCGTCGGCACCGCCGAGGCCGAGCTGGATCTGGTCGGCGATCTGTGGACCGGCGCGGCCACCACGCCATCCGATTCCGTTTCTACGGTGGATGTCTACGTGCCCGGCGTCGGTGCGCCCGACGCACCCGAGCTGGGTGGTCCCGAGATCCGGCGACAGATTCGTGAGCTCGCAGCCGCACGGCTGCGTCGGGCTACTGCCGCGGACGATGCGGTCGATGCACCCCTTCTTGCCGAAATCGCCGCCGCCGCATCGGATTCGGACTTCTGATGCCTGCCGATGACGGTCGCGAGCGACTCGCCGAAGGAGCGGCCGCCTATCAGCGCGGCGATGTCGCCGAGGCCAGGCGACTGTTCGAGGAAATCGCAAGGACCAGCGCGGATGGCCTGCGGGTCAGCGCACTGGTCAATGCCGCGAGCATGTCCGATGAACTCGGCGATCATGCCGGGGCGATCGTCATGTTCCGCGAGGCGCTCGCGGAGATGCCTGCGGACGCGATCGAAAAGCGGCCCGCCGCACTCATCAACCTCTCCCAGGCATTGCAGCACGTCGGCGATCTCGATGGTGCGCAGAAGGCGCTGGAGCAGGCGCGCGCACTGCTCACCGAGCACAATGACGAGAGCATGCAGCGGGTGGCCTGTCTGCTGTCGCTGACCGCAGTCGCATTCCATCGCCAGAGCTGGGCTTACGCCATCGAACTCGCCACCGAATCATTGGATGCGGCAGTGCGTTTCGCGCCGCACCTGGCCGGACATCCGCTCTCGACGCTCGGCGGGATCTACTTCGAGACCGGACGGCGCGAACTGGCCGTCGACTTCATGGGCCAGGCGCTGGCGGCCTTCGATGCCGCCGGTGATCGCAATGCGGTCGCCGAGACGGAACAGAATCTGGCCGTCATGTACGTCAGGTTGGATCGGTTCGACGAGGCGGAACCGCCGCTGCGGTCCAGCCAGGAGTATTTCGAGCGCGCCGAACTCGGATATCGCGCGGGCGTCGGGCTCAAGACCATGGGTTTTCTCGCCGAGGGCCGTGGCGATACCGATGCGGCGCACCAGCTCTATCGCCGCAGCCTCGACTATTTCCAAGCATCCGGTGCGGTGCTCGATGCCGCCGATGTGCGAGTGCGCCTGGCGACCGTGGCGTACTCGAACGGACAATACGGCGAGGGCGAGGCCCTCATCGGCGAGGCCTTCGCCGCGTATGCCGAGCGCGGTCTCGGATTGCACTGTGCCCAAATCGATTTCTGGCATGCCGCACTGCTGGAGTCGGTCATCGAGGCGGCCGAATCCCCGGATGCCGAGTTATTGGGGCGAGCGATCGGTCTCGCGGTACCGTCGGCGCTGGCCATCGATGCCGTGCGCTACACCCTGCCCAATGGCAATCAACGCGAGAAATGGAACCGCCAGATCGCCGACCCGGCAATGCGGATGGCATTCCGGTTCGCCTATTTGTCCGGCAATGGTCCGCTGATCGTGGACCTCATCGAAACACAGTGCGCGGGTACGACATTGGATATCGCCAGATCGGCTGTCGGCGCGCCGCCGCGGCTGCCGCTCGAACTATTCGATCCACCGGCTGATCCGGCGCAACCCACGGTGCAGGTCGGGACCGGGCCGCAAAGTGGGTCGGCACCGCAGTTGGGCACGGCGCTGGCCTCGGTCGCGGCGAGCGCCGGACTGCCGGTGGTGCCGCCGCCGAGGGTCGCCGTCGCACCGGACGGACATATCGCATTGGCCGGATATATCGAGGCCGCCGAGCTGCGGTACGGGCATCCGGTGCGGGACAGCCGGGTGCTGCCCGCATGACCCTCTCGGCACAACCGACCGTCATTGTGCGGATGGCGGACGCGGGCGATCTGTACATGTCGTGGCGCTGGTTGCACAACGAATACGCCCAGGGTGCGAGCATGCTGCCCGGGGATGCGATCACCGATGCCGTCGCGCAGTTCGCGCAGGCGCTGCCGAATCCGGCGCTGCCCGGCGGACTCGAACATGCCATGACCACCGGCGCTTTCGCGTCGTACGACGCGGAATATCTTGTTGCGCAGTCGCTTTCCCGCGCATTGCTGCCCTATGGCCTGGCGGCGCAGTTGTACAACCTGCACGTACGCGGAGTGCGTCCGCATATTCGGCTGCAACCCTCGCCCCGGGTAGCTCAGATTCCGTGGGAGATCATCGCTCCCAGCCCGGAACTGCGCCTGGTGGATATCGCCGATATCAGTCTGCTCGCTCCCGCCAGCATTGTGCACGGTCCGGACCGCACGGTGCGCACCTGGTCCGAGACGGGTGCATTGCCGGTGGTGGCCGTGCTCGACCCGCGCGTTCCGGGCTTTCGCGCCGATTCCGCGCTCGGCTCCGTCCTCGGCCGCATGGACCCCAAAGCCCCACTCGCCCAACGGGTTGCCGAATATTCGGCCGAGGGCCGACTACTGCCCGCGGTCGACGATCCGATCGACGCGTTCCGCCGCACGGATATCGATCGCACCTGGTTGAGCGAAGCGCTACGCGGCGGTGCCAGCCGCCTGACCTATGTGGGGCACGTAACCGCCGCAGCCCCCGAATCCGGCCAGAGCGAAGCCTCCGAACTACACCTCGCCTGCGACGCCGAATCCATCGGCTTCGCCACCCCCGTCCGAGCCCACCGCCCCCTCTCGGCCAAGGACCTACTGCTCGGCACCCACACCCTGACCACCGATCCCGTTGCCGGACCACAACTCTGGCCCATTCCGAGCCGAGTCGCGCTGATCGCCTGCGAAAGCGGCGGCGATATGCGCTTCAGCGAGGCCCTCGGCCTGGTCGCCGCCATGATCAACGGCGGCGCCGAACTGGTCACCGCCAGCCGCTGGCCGCTCCCCACCGACTTCGCCTTCCAACGCCTCGCGGGCGCACCCCCCGAAGCCCGCCCCCTGCAAGACGCCATCTGCGCCATCGACACCGCCCACGAACACCCGGACCCGGTAACCGCCCTCGCCACCTGGCAACGATCGCGCCTGACCGCCTGGCGCACCACCCACGCCATCGAACACTCCCCCCTCCTCTGGTCCGCCTTCGCCACCGTCCGCACCTGAGCGACTACGTCCGATGGGCGAGGAGGTGTTCCATGATGAGGCGGGTGAGGGATTCGGGGGCTTCTTCGGGGATCCAGTGGGAGGTGTCCTCGAGCATTTCGAAGCGGTAGGGGGCGGTGACGTGGGCGGCGGTGGCCAGGGCGGCGGTGGAGCCGATGGTGGGGTCTTCGGTGCCCCAGACGTAGAGGGTCGGGACGGTGATGGGGACGGTCGGACCGGCGAGCGGGAGGGCTCGGTACCAGTTGAGGGCCGCGGTGAGGGCATCGGGGCGGGTGAGGCGGTGGATGTAGTCGTCGATGCGTTCCTCGGGAATCTTCCAGTCGAAGATCTTGCGGAGGGCGGCGGCATCATCGGCGAGGAGGGCGCGCTCGGGGGTCCGGGGCTGGCGGAAGTAGGTGAAGTGCTGGGCTCGTTGTGCCTGGTCTTCGTCCTCGGTCATGGCCTGTGAGAACGCGGTGGGGTGCGGCTGCGATACAGCGGTCAGGGTTCGGATTCGTGCCGGGTGTTCGGCCGCTACTGCCCAGGCGACGTGCGCGCCCAAGTCGTGACCGACGAGATCGAAACGCTGCCAACCCGATTGGTCGGCGATGGCGATGACATCGGCGACCAACTCCTCGACGCGGTAATCGGCGACCTTGTCGGGACGCACCCCTGACGAATAACCGCGCTGATCGGGCGCGATGACATGGCAGCCGCCGCCACCGAGGGCGGTCAGCTGGAACTCCCATGCGATGGCCGACTCCGGAAAGCCGTGCAACAGCACAACTTCGCGCCCACCTGGTTCGCCGCTGGTCAGGGCGTCGAAGGTGCCGAATTCGGTCGGGATCTTGGTTGCCTCGAGCACGGCCTCGACTCTAGAGGCAGGCACCGACCACAAACGCCGAACGCGGCATCGGACGGTTCCGATGCCGCGTTTTGCGGGTTGGTCGAGTAGATCCAATATTCAGCGGGCCTTGCGAATGCCGAGGTACTGCAGGGCCGCGAATCCGCCGACGGTGGCTGCCTGCATCACGGTCCAGATCGAGCCGACCGTGTTCAGCTCGAGTGCGCCCTCGACGAGGGCGGCGAGGCTGACCACGACCCAGGCGGCATTACCCGCGCCGACCACGGCGGCGGCCTTGGTATTGATGGTCTTGGTCATGCCGACCAGTGCGACACCGATGCCGTAGAGGGTCAGGAAGATTCCGATCGGAATGCCGATCTTGCTGTCCAGGCCGAGCAGGGATTCGAGTGGGCCCGAAAGTGCCAGGTAGGCAAGGCCGTTGACGGTGGTGACGACCGCGTCCAGGCGCAGTGCGGTGCGCAGCAGGTTCTGGCCGGGGGCGAGCAGGGTAGACATGTAGGTGGGAGCGGTCGTGGTCATGACTGGTATTTCTTTCTGGGATAACGAGTTCGGATCAGGCTGCGGCGGGAACTTTGTCGAGGAAGCCGTAGACGTTCGCGATACGTCCGTCCTCGATGACCGCGACGTCGAAGCCGACGACCACAGCGGGGGCATCGGCGGGGCCGAGTTCCCAGGTGAAACGCACCTGGTTGTGGTGAGCGTCGACCGGTCCCGCGAGGGTGAAAACCCAACCCGGGAACTGGGCCTGAACACCTGCGATGGCCGCATCCAGTTGGTCGTGTCCGGCAACCGCGGCCAGCGGGTCGATGTAGCTGGCCTCGGGAGTGAACACAGCCTCGATTCCGGCCTTACGGGCGGCGGCATCGGTGGTGTTCCAAACTTCCAAGTACTGCGCGACGAGCTCGTTCATGTTGGCCTCCAAGGCTTCTGATCTGCGGTTTCGCTGTCGTTCGTGCTGACAGGAACTACGTTATGAGCAGAGCCATGGATGCCGAATCAGTCATCCATAAGTACTTTTCGCCGACCTATACGTATGCGATCGCCGAGCTGCGGCAGAGTCGGGCGGCAGCTCGGCGGGGCGAGCTCAGTGGTCGTCGTAGTGGCCGTTGTGCGCGGCGTGGTGGTGGCCGTCGTGGAGGTAGTCGACGTGATCGCCGTGTTGGACTGCTTCGTGGCCGCAACCCGGGCCGTGGGTGTGGTCGTGGCCTACATGTTCGGTGTGGCCGGTGGGTTCGCATTCGTCCCAGTGGCCGTTGTGCTCGCGGTGCAGGTGGCCGCCGTGGGCGTAGTCGGTGTGGTCGCCGTGCGGAACTTCGGTGTGGCCACAGCCGGGCCCATGGACGTGCTGGTGGTCGGTGTGCTCGTGATGCGCTGTGGTCATCGGACCTCCTCGTTCCCATTGCTGGATATGTGGCGCCGAGTGCGGCAACACATTAACAGGTGCGCATCTATCAAGTTTACTAAATGTGTGCTGCGGGTTACAAAACCTGCGCGAGGAAGCGCTGCAGTCGCGGAGTCCGCGGGTTGTCGAACAAAGCGTCGGGTGTGCCGGTTTCAACCACCTGACCAGCGTCCATGAACAGCACGCTGTCGGAGACGCTGCGCGCGAAACCCATTTCGTGGGTCACCACGATCATCGACATCCCCTTGGTAGCCAGATCGGCCATCAGCGCGAGAATGCCCTTCACCAACTCCGGATCCAGCGCCGAAGTGGCCTCGTCGAAGAACATGATCTCCGGCTGCATGGCCAGCGCACGGGCGATCGCCACCCGCTGCTGCTGCCCACCGGACAGATTGCCCGGCCGCGAATCGGCCTTCTCCGCCAGCCCGACCACCTCGAGCTGCTCGACGGCCAGCGCGCGAGCGGCATCCTTGGACAGCCCGCGCAGCTTGCGCGGTCCGAGCGCCACATTCTCCGCGACCGTCTTGTGCGGGAACAGGTTGAAGTGCTGGAACACCATGCCGATGCGCTGGCGCAGCTTATCCGGATCCTCGGTGAGCACCGACTCGCCGTCCAGCAGCACATCACCCTGATCGGGTTCGTGCAGGCGGTTCAGCACCCGCAGCAGTGTCGACTTGCCGGAGCCGGACGGCCCGATGACGGTGGTGGTCTTGCCCGCGTCGACATGGATATCGACGCCGCGCAGCACATGGTTGTGGCCCAGCGTCAGATGCAGACCGGTTCCGGTGAGAGAAGCACTCATGCCTCCACCTCGCTGGCGCTCGGTTCCGGCATGACTGCCTCTGGCACTGTGTTGTCGATTCGCTCGCTACGCTCGCTCATGGTTTACCCGCGCCCTTCCGTGATCGTGGCCGCCTCGACTTGGTCGATGGGCTGGTCGGGTCTGCCGGTGCGCATCCGGTGGTCGATGTAGTTCACCAGGTGCGTCAGCGGGATGGTCAGCAGTAGATAGACCAGACCGGCGGCGACCAGCGGGGAGAGATTTCCGGTCTGCGCGTTGAGATCTCGTCCGACCGCGAACAGTTCGCGCTGGGTCGCGAGCAGTCCGAGGAAGTAGATCAGCGAGGAATCCTTGATCAGCGCGATGAATTGGTTCATCAGCGCGGGCAGCACCCGGCGCACACCCTGCGGAATCACCACCAGCGTCATGGCCTGGCGGTAGTCGAAGCCGATGGCACGCGCGGCCTCCAGCTGCCCCGCCTCCACGGATTGGATGCCGGAGCGGAAGATTTCACCGATATAGGCCGAGGCCAGCAATGCCAGCGCGATCGCACCGAGCCAATACGGGTTGTTGCCGGTGATATTGCGCACGACCGGGCCGATGCCGAGTCCGATGATCAGGATGATCACGACGGCGGGCAGGCCGCGGAAGATATCGGTGTAAATCCTCGCGGGCCAGCGCAACCAGCGCGTCCGGGAGATGCCAGCGACCGCGAGCAGCATGCCGAGGATGGTGCCGAGCACGCCCGAAACCAGCGCCAGGATCAGGGTATTCGGCAGACCGGTCTTGAACAGATCGGGAAATGCCTTGCGGTACAGCGACCAGTCGAAGAACGTCTCCCGCAGCTGCTGCAACGTCGATTTCGGCGCAGTCTGGCCGCTATCGGTGGTCTTCTTTTCCGCGGCGATGGCGGCGAAGTCCGGGAGTTGCGGTGCGGGAGCGGCTTTCGAGCCCGGCTTCCAACCGGGCGGCAACTGCCTCGGTACCCAGTCGGCGTAGAGCTTGGCGTAGGTGCCATCGGCGATTACGGCGTCGAGGCCGCTGTTGAGCGCGTCGATCAGCGGCTGATTGTTCTTGGCGACTGCGTAGCCGACGAAATTGTCCAGGCTGAAGGTGTTCTGGATGATCGTGGTTCCGTCACCCGACTTCACCTGGCCCTCGGCCTGCGCCGACGGCGCGACCCAGGCATCGACCTGACCAGACTTCAGATTCGCGTACGCGGTGGCGTAATCCGGGAACTTCACCGGATCCAGATGCAGCTGGTTGACCACGTAATCGTCCTGCACCGTGCCCTGCACGACGGCGATCCGGTTACCGCGCCCCAGATCCGAAAAGCCCTTGACGGCACTTCCGTTGGGGACAACGAGGGAGAAGTAGCCGAAGTCGTAGCCGTTGGTGAATCCGACGCGTTCGCGCCGCTCCGCGGTGGTGGTGATATTCGATGAACCGACATCGAAGCGACCGCCGGAAACCTGCGAGAGCAGCGGTGCGAATTCGGTGCCGGAGAACTCCACCTGGAGACCGAGTTTCGCGCCGATCGCCCGCAGCAGCTCATTGTCGAAGCCGGTGAACGAGCCCGCCGAGTTCAGGCAGATACTCGGCGGCGCATCCGAGAGCGTGCCCACCGTGAGCTTGCCCGGCGTGATCAAACGCAGCTTGCCGGTATCGATCGCCGACACCGGCAACGTGCTCGCGGTGGTGTACTTGTCCGCACCCGCCGCGGCCGCCGAGCCGAGGTTCGTCGGTGCGGCCGATGCCGCGCTGAGTCCGGGCGGCGTGCATTGGTCTCGATCGGAGGAATCGTCGCCGGAACCGCAGGCCGTGGCGGCGAGGCCGACGGCAAGCAATAGCACGGCGATCAACGCACGAGACCGCACAGCGGGCAGACCAGCCATGGTGAGGAACCCTAACGTCCGATTCAGGGCTGACAGGCAGCTACCCCGTGGCGCGTGCGGTCGGCCACACCTCGCCGTCAAGGCCTGCGGCCGCCGGGCGTGCGCGGACGCGGCACCATGGCCCGATCCCGGAATTCGAATCACGGTGATTCGAACCCGACCGCCGATCGGCGTTGCGGTCCGGGGCTAGGCCAGACCTCTGACCGGCTCCGGATTCACTTCGTCACGCCAACGGACCGCCCGCTCGACCTCACTCAGGTCGAACTTCGGCCCGCTCACACCGACGGTGAACAGATTCACCCCGGCGTCGACGAATGTCGCCGCCCGCTCCGCACCCGGCCATTGCACCGAGCGCTCGATCTTCGCCTGATCGGTGCCGACGTCCGCGCAGTGGTCGGTGAGCACCTTGTTCTTGTGCGCGATCGCGTCGAGGTCGGCGAAGGTGTGCCATATATCGGCGTACTGCGCGACCAGCCGCAGCGTCTTCTTCTCGCCACCGCCGCCGATCAGGATCGGGATATCGCGGGTCGGCTGCGGATTCAGCTTCTTCAGCCGGGCGGTGAGCCGGGCCATATTCGCCTTCAGCAGCGCGAGCCTGGTTCCCGGCGTACCGAATTCATAGCCGTACTCGTCGTAATCCTTCTGGAACCACCCCGCGCCGATGCCGAGAATGAGCCGGCCATTGCTGATGTGGTCCACCGTGCGCGCCATATCGGCGAGCAGATCGGGATTGCGGTAACCGCCGCCGGTGACCAGCGCGCCGATCTCGATCCGTTCGGTCTGTTCGGCCCACGCTCCGAGCATGGTCCAGCATTCGAAATGCGCACCGTTGTGGTCGCCGCTCAGCGGATAGAAGTGATCCCAGTTGAAGGCGATATCGACGCCCGCATCCTCCGCGCGTAGCACGGCGTCGCGCAGGAGTCCGTAGTCGGAGGCGTGCTGTGGCTGTAGCTGTACACCGATTCGAACCGGTCGCGTCATGAGCCTGCTCCTCGTCGCTCGATCTGGTTCCCCGATCGAGGCTACCGGCTATTGGGCAGCCATGGCCGACCAGCCGAAATACGTCGCGGAGCCACCCGGAGTCACGGTCGCAGCGGGTTCACCGGTGCAGTCTTTGGACGCGTACACCAGGAAATTGCGGGTGCTGCGGTTCTCGAAACGTATGTCGCGCGCGAAGCCACTGGCCCAGCACGAGTCCAGGTTGCTCAGCTCCAGAGTGCCGTCGATGATCACCACTTCTCGGCCGTCCCCGTTCCCGGCCGAGCCCGTAGGGAAGGCGGAGGCGGAGGGGGCTGCCACGGACACCGCGGCGAGGGTAAGAGCACCTATGGTGGAGAGCATTCCAAATTTCACAGATTTGATGCTATGAGTCGCGCGCACACCGTCGGGTACGGCATTTCCCCATTCCTGGTGAGCGCCCATGAGTTCTCCCGCATGATTTCCCGTGACGGGCAAGCGACTTCGCTGACCAGCGGGACCGCCGGTACCGCGTGCGGGGCGGCTCAGTTGTCCGGCGGGAACTGGCCACTCGCCTGGACCGAGTTTCCGTTGAGGGTGAAGGTCATTACGTCGCCGCGGGCTGCGGAGCCGAAGCGGCAAGCATAGCAGCGAGTTTCGGAGCGGACGTACCCGCCAGTGCGGCGCTCGACACGGGATCGGAAGTGCCGATGCCGACAGATGGCGACAACGCGCCACACTGCAGCAAACATAGAAGCCATCGACAAGCTGGACAGATCGACTCAGGGGCGCCCGAATCGGGCGGATTCGTCATCCTCCAGCTATGCTCGACCGCGAGATTTCTAAACCGCGTGGTGGTGTGAGAAATAGAACATGCTGCTACGCAGAGAATGTCGGGAAAACGACGGGGTTCCCGGCAGTGAACGTGGATGCGGAAGTACCGAACGTGTCATCATCATCGAATCCGTCGAATGGACAGCGCCGAGGGCGCCCCGTTCGACAATTACTTCCTATTTCGGCGTTCGTGACGTGCGCCATTGTGACTGCGGCAGTTGCGGTAGCCGTGCTGTCCGCCGCGCCTGCAGGTTTCCGTACCCCGGTAGCGATCGGCAGCATTGTGGCCTCGATCGCGTTGTGCGCCACGGTAACCGCGACGGTGTACTTCCACGGTGAAGCCACGCGAGCCCGCCTGGCCATCACCGCGTATGAGGCCGCGGCCACACGAACGCGGGAATCCGATAGAGACGCGGCGGCACGCATCGCGGCCGCGAACGAGGCTGCGGATGCACATGCGCGCGACGCCAAGGGCCACGAAACCCGCCGTGCCGCAGCGATGGCGGCGTTCGCGGGTGCGGCGAGCCGCATGCAGGCGATGACCACCAGCATGCTGGCGGAGTTGCGCGAGATGGAAAACCGGCACAGCGATCCCCGCGTCCTGGAAGACCTCCTGCACCTGGATCACCGCGTTGCACAAGCGGGCCGTCTCGCCGACAGCATCGCGGTGCTCAGCGGTGCGCGATCGGGGCGCCGATGGGCGAAACCGATTGCGATGGAATCGATTCTGCGTGGCGCGATGGGACGCGTGAAGGGCTATCAGCGGGTCCGGCTACGCGCCGTTGCCGTTATCGCGATCGCCGGACATGCCGCCGAGGGCGTGATGCACACGCTGGCCGAACTCATCGATAACGCGTGCAATTTCTCCCCGCCGACCACCGAAGTGCACGTTTACGCGGCTGAAGTTCCTGCCGGTGTCGTGATCACCATCGAGGACAGCGGTCTGGTGATGAGCGAATCGGCGCTGCAGCGGGCCGAACAGGCTGTGTCGGGCGCAGGCCAGAACGGACCCGACGGCGCTTTGGATCTGTCCTCGCTGAGCGGAACTCGGCTCGGCCTGGCGGTGGTCGGCCATTTGGCCCGCAAGCACGGTCTCACCGTGTCTTATCGCCCTTCCGCGATCGGCGGAACCGCAGTGGTGGTAGTTGTCCCACGGGATCTCACCACACGCCTGGATCGTGCTCCTGGCGCGACGGCCGTACTCACGTTGCCGACGCCGGTTCCGGTCCCCGCCGCCGCGCCGCCGAAAACTCCGCCCGCTGATGCGGAATCAGTACTGCCGAAGCGGCAGCGGGGCAGCACGCTGGCTGCGGTCCACCCCGAAGGGTTGTCCGCGCCGCCGCGCCCCGCGGCGGCGGTACCCCCGCCCGCGTCGGATCCCGCCGCATTCGGTGCGTTCCAACGCGCTTTCGCCGCCGAAAGCACCGAGGTCCCTGACCCGCAATCACCTTCCCTTTCTTATGCCGTGGAGAACGATCGATGACAACGTCTGTGCCCTCGCAGTTGGGTTGGCTGTTGGAACAACTGCTGGACCGTACGCCCCGAACCCGGCATGCCCTGTTGCTATCCAGCGACGGGCTGAAGATGTGCCACACACCGGAACTCGGCACCGACAGCGCTGATCAGCTCGCTGCGATCGCAGCGGGTATCCAGAGCCTGTCCCACGGTGCCTCCGTCGAGTTCGGCGACGCCCGCGGCGGGGTCCGTCAATCGATGATCGAGTTCTACGGCGGCATCCTGTTCGTTGTCGAAGCCGGTGCGAGCGCACATATAGCCGTCGTCGCCGCCGAGGACGCGGACGCCGGCCTGATCGGCCACAACATGCGGGAACTGGTGGAACAACTGAGTGAGCACCTCGCGGCCGCGCCGCGCGCCGGGGTACAGGGGTAGTCGTGGTCCGGGCAGGCCGCGACGATGAACCGGACCGGCTGTACACCTTGACCGGAGGACGCAGCAAACCGGACTCCGACGCCTTCGACCTGGTCACCCTGGTGGTCAGCGAATGCGATCCGATACCGGGCATGCAGTCCGAGCACGTGGCGATCCTCGATATGTGCCGGGCGCCGACCGCAGTGGTCGAGATCGCCGCCGAGTTGCGGCTACCGGTCGGCATCGCCACGATCTTGCTTTCCGACCTGTTGCACGCGGGCAAGATCACTGTGCGGCATCCGCACGTCAGCCCCACAGTTCCCGGCGCACCGTGGAATTCGGTGCCCGACTCCACCACCCTCGAGAAGGTGCTCGTTGGACTCCGCAATCTTTGACGCCGCCACACCGAACGCCAAGCCCTCGCGTGCCGACGCACCGCTGGACAGCACGACTCAGCGCGGATTGAAGATCGTCATAGTGGGTGGTTTCGGCGTCGGAAAGACCACTCTGGTCCGCTCGGTCAGCGAGATTCGCCCGCTCGACACCGAGGCGACGATGACCGACGCGGGCCTGGGTATCGATGACCCGAGCGGCGCACCGGGCAAGTCGACGACCACAGTAGCGTTCGATTTCGGGCGGATCACCATCGACGCCGAAAACGTGCTGTACCTGTTCGGCGCCCCGGGGCAGGAACGGTTCTGGTTCCTGTGGGACCGCTTGTTCACCGGAGCGCTCGGCGCGATCGTGCTGGTGGACCAGCGCCGCATCGCCGACTCCTGGTATGCCATCGACCGGCTCGAACATCAGCGGACCCCGTTCATCGTGGCCTGCAACAACTTCGGTGCACCGAATCGGCCCGACGAGATCCGTGCCGCCCTCGATCTGGATCCGCTGGTGCCGCTCGTCGACTGCGATGCTCGTTCCCGCGATTCCGCCAAACGTGTCCTCATCACGCTCGTCGAGCACATCTATGCCGCGGCCTCGAGCCTCGCGGTCCCGCATACTCGCACCACCCCGGAGATCGCGTCATGACCACCTCCAGCGCCGAATCGACCGCGAGCACCGGCTGCCCGATGCGGCCGAACTCCGCGGCCGTGCCATTGGCCGGGCCGCGCTTCCACATCGATCCGCATCATCTCTATCGAGAAATGCGCCGCGACCACGGCCCCGTGGTCGCCGTCGAACTGCCCGGCGGCGTACCGGCCTGGTTGGTCATCGGCTACCGCGAACTGCACCAGGTCACCAGCGACCCGGAGCTGTTCCCCCGCGACGTCGGCCTGTGGAACCAGTGGCCGAATATCCCCGAGGACTGGCCCTTGCGGCCGATGTTCGGGGCGAGGCGGCCGTCGATCTATTTCACCGTGGGTGCGGAGCACCGCAGGCACGTGGCGCTGGTGGAACCCGCCCTGGAGTCGGTCGATCCGTTCGAATTGCGGCGTACCTGTGAGGAATTGACCGATCGGCTGATCGACGGCTTCTGTGGCAGAGGCAGCGCCGATCTGATCGGGGAGTTCGCCGCGGTACTACCCGTACTGACCCTCGCCTCGGTCATCGGCTTTCCCGACGAGGAGGGGCCGCGGCTGGCGTGGGCGATGAACGAGATAGCCGACGGTGGGCTCGAAGCCCCGACGGCGTATGCGCTGTTCCAAGAGCGCATGCGATATCTACTGGCGGCGAAGAAGGAGCGGCCCGGCGCCGATCTGGTGTCACGCATGCTGGCTCATCCGATGCCGTTCACCGATGAGGAGTATGTCGAGGACCTGATGACGATCACTGCCGTGGCGCACCTGCCGACCGCGGACTGGATCGGGAACTCGGTGCGGCTGATGCTTACCGACGATCGTTTCGCCGCGGCGCTCGGCGGCGCGCGCTCCAGCGTGGGGGAGGCGATGAACGAGGTGCTGTGGGAGGACACACCGTCGCAGATCCACGCGGGACGTTGGGCGGCACGCGATACGCGGCTGGGGGAAAAAACAATTCGTGCGGGCGACTTGCTGTTGCTCGGACTGGCCGCCGCCAATGCCGATCCACACGTCCGCCAGCATCTCGGTGTGGATACCGATGCCCATTCCGGCAACAGTGCGCACTTCGCCTTCAGCTACGGCGAATACCGCTGCCCGTTTCCAGCGCAGCAGATCGCGGAGATCATCGCATGCACCAGCATAGAGGTGCTGCTGGACCGGCTGCCCGACCTGGATCTGGCCGTGCCCCCACAGAACCTGGTCCGGCGACCGTCGGCCTTCTTGCGCGGTATGACCTCCCTGCCCGTGATTTTCACACCTGTTCGGGCTTTGCGAAGTACCCCGTGAGCGCACCGACGACTGAGGTCTAGCCCCGGCGTGCGCGCGAACTCGAGCGCATCGTGTGCGGATCGAGCACATCCAGTAATATCGCCGGTCAACCCTTACTCGGATCGTCCGGCACGTTCCTGCCGGTGATGGGATGTGATTTGTCATGGCCACCGTGACCTTCGATAGCGCGACCCGGCTCTACCCCGGCTCGACCAAACCCGCCGTCGACAAGCTGAATCTGGAGATCGCCGACGGGGAATTCCTCGTGCTGGTCGGCCCGTCCGGCTGCGGTAAATCGACCTCGCTGCGGATGCTCGCCGGGCTCGAGGATGTCGACGACGGGCGCATTCTGATCGGCGACAACGACGTCACGCACGCCGAACCCAAGGAACGCGATATCGCCATGGTGTTCCAGAACTACGCGCTCTACCCGCATATGACCGTCGCGGAGAATATGGGCTTCGCGCTCAAGCTCGCCAAGGTCGCCAAGGCGGAGAAGGAGCGCCGGGTGCTGGAGGCGGCCAAACTGCTCGACCTCGAGCCGTATCTGGACCGCAAGCCGAAGGCGCTGTCCGGCGGTCAGCGTCAGCGCGTCGCGATGGGACGGGCGATCGTGCGCCAGCCGCAGGTATTTCTGATGGACGAGCCGCTGTCGAACTTGGACGCCAAACTGCGCGTGCAGACCCGCACGCAGATCGCCCAACTGCAGCGCCGTCTCGGCACCACGACCGTGTACGTCACGCACGACCAGGTCGAGGCTATGACCATGGGCGATCGGGTCGCCGTGCTCAAGGACGGACTGCTGCAGCAGTGCGCGACGCCGCGCGATCTTTACCGGGATCCGGCGAATGTGTTCGTCGCCGGATTCATGGGTTCGCCCGCGATGAACCTGTTCACGCTGCCGGTCGCCGACGGCGCGGTGCAGCTCGGCGGCGCCGAGCTGGCGGTGCCGCGGTCGGTCGCGGATGCCGCAGAGGGTTCGGTAGTGGTCGGCGTGCGGCCCGAGCATCTGGAAATCGGTGGGGCGGTGGACAAGTCGGGCATCCAGATGGAAGTCGACGTCGTCGAGGAGCTGGGCTCGGACGCCTACATCTACGGCCGCACGGTTGCCGAGGGCGCGACGAACGGCGCGGCCGAAACCATTGTGGCGCGGGCGGATTGGCGCAACCCGCCGGAGAAGGGCACCCGGGTGCAGTTGACGCCCACACCGGAACACACCTACTTCTTCTCCGCCGTCGACGGTCGCCGCCTGTCCTGAGACCGCTGCGCGTGCACTTTCGCCGATCCGAAACTTCCCACCGGATACCAGCGAGCGTGCACGCGCAGAAGCGAAGGTGCCGCCCTTGCCCTCGTCGTTGCAGGCAGCACAGGCCGCCTCCCCAGACCGCTCGCAACGTGGAACTGTCCGGTGAGCGCGCTGATTCACGCCCCGCCGAGTCGATGCCATTGGCGTTCGCCCACGGCGGAAGACCACGCGAAGACCACGCCGCACTCATAAACTCGACGCTCGAACGGATCTGCGTGAGGAGTGGACGTTGAAGATAGCGGTGCTCGGTACCGGGCAGGTCGGACGCAGGCTCGCGAGCAAGCTGGTCGAACTGGGACACGCGGTGACGCTCGGGTCCCGGACCGCCGACAATGCGGCGGCAACCGAGTGGGCGAACGAAACCGGCGGCAGCCATGGCACTTTCGCCGACGCCGCGGCCGATGCCGAGCTGGTGTTCAACGCGACCTCCGGCACCGCCTCGCTGGCCGCGCTCACTGCGGCGGGCGCGGCGAATCTGAGCGGGAAAGTGCTGGTGGACGTGTCGAATGCGCTGGATTTCTCCGGTGGATTCCCGCCGAAATTGGCCACCCCCGAGGCGGGCAGCGTCGCCGAGGCGATCCAGCAGGCCTTCCCGGACGCGCGGGTGGTCAAGACCCTCAACACCATGAACAACCAGCTCATGGTGGACCCGTCCCGAATTCCAGGGCGGCACAATGTCTTTCTGAGCGGCGATGACGAGTCGGCCAAGGCCGGGGTGGCGGCGCTGCTGAAATCCTTCGGCTGGTCCGATGAGCAGATCATCGACCTGGGCGGCGTCGTGACCGCGCGAAGCACCGAACCCCTTGTGCTGCTGTGGGTTCACCTCTACAACAAGTTCGGCACCGAGGACATCAACTACGCGGTGGTCACCGCCTGAGGGGACTACCTCGCCGAGCGGATGGCGCGCGAATATTCGGGGTTGAGCCGGACGCGGAGTTCTTCGAGGTCGATCTCGCGACCCGTTTCGCTGCGCACCTCCACTCGAACCGGCGCACCGCTGGATTCCTCGACCAGCAGCAGCGGCGCGGGTCCCGGCTGCAGGTACGCATCGCCCCACTGCATGAGCGCGAGCACCACGGGCAGTAGATCGCGACCCATATCCGTCAGCACATACTCGTGGCGAGTCCGCTTGCCCGACTCCTGATACGGCCGCTTGGCGAGCAGGCCCGCCTCGGTGAGTTTGCGGAGCTGGCCGGATGCCGCGGCGTCGGTGATGCCGACCCGAGCGGCGAAACCGTCGAACCGGGTGGTGCCGTAGTAGGCCTCGCGCAGGATCAGGATCGCCGAGCGGGTACCGATGAGGTCCATCGCCTTCGCGATCGAGCATTCCGTGGGTTTCCACGCGCTCAGATCTGCCAACGGTCCTTCCATCACGGCTGCCATGACGAACATCATAGCGAACTCTGACTTGAGTCGACTATACCCAGGCGTTAATCTGACTATAAGCCAATAGAGCCAGGCGAAAGATCGGCTCACGGTTCGAAAGGAACCACCATGAGAGACGCGGTGATTGTCGAGGCGGTACGCACGCCGATCGGCAAGGGGAAGCCGAACGGGGCACTGCACGATGTCAACGCGGTGGACCTGCTCGCACACAGCCTGCGCGCGGTGGTCGACCGCAGCGGCATCGATCCGGTGCTCATCGACGATGTGATCGGCGGCATCGTCACCCAGATCGGCGAACAGGGCGCCAACATGACCCGGCGTGCGGCGCTGGCCGCGGGCTATCCCGAATCGGTACCGGCGACGACGGTCGATCGCCAGTGCGGCAGCAGTCAGCAGGCCATTCATTTCGCCGCACAGGGCGTGATCGCCGGTGCCTACGACATCGTGGTCGCGGCAGGTGTCGAGTCCATGGGACGAATTCCGATGGGCGCAAATATGATCGGATCTCATGACTTCTCCGGTGTCGGCTTCGCCGAGCGTTATCCGGAGGGGCTGGTATCCCAGGGCATCAGCGCCGAACTGATCGCGGCCCGCTGGGGCCTGACCCGCAACCAGCTCGACGAATTCGCCCTCGGCAGCCACGAAAAGGCAGCGCTGGCAACGAAGAACGGCTCGTTCGCCGGTCAGCTCGCCCCCATCGCCGGACTGGAAACCGATGAGGGCATCCGGGTCGGCAGCACCCTGGAGACCCTCGGCACACTGCGTCCCGCCTACTACGACGAGGCCATGGGCGCGCGCTTCCCGGAAATCGGCTGGCAGATCACCGCCGCGACGGCGAGCCAGGTCAGCGACGGCAGCGCGGCGGTGCTGATCATGACCAGCGAACGCGCCGCAGAGCTCGGACTGAAGCCGCTGGCCCGGCTGCACAGCTTCGCCGTAGCCGGTGACGATCCGCTGCTCATGCTGACCGCCGTGATCCCGGCGACGCGGAAGGTGTTGCAGCGTGCCGGACTTCAGCTCTCCGATATCGATCTGGTCGAGATCAACGAGGCCTTCTCGCCGGTGGTACTGGCCTGGGCGCACGACACCGGTGCGGACATGTCGAAGGTCAATGTGAACGGCGGCGCCATCGCCATCGGACATCCGCTCGGCGCTTCCGGCGCACGCCTGATGACCACGCTGGTGCACGCCATGCAGGAGCGCGGTGCGCGCTACGGTCTGCAAACCATGTGTGAGGCAGGCGGTTTGGCCAACGCCACCATTATCGAACGGCTCTGAGTCACCGAGTAGCGCGGCACCGGTCTCGCATCGGTGCCGCGGGCTCAGATCGAAACCAGCACTACCGCGATCAAAAAGCCGAGCAACCACGACTCGGCAATCAATGGCACCGCCACCAGCGGCGTCCAAGCGATGCGGCGTCGGTAACGGATCTTCTGCACAACCATGATGCCCACCGCAACCACGGAAAGGGCAATCCCGACCCACGCAACGCAATACGCGATCGGCAGATAGCGCACACCCCCATCGGGATCGGCATCACGTCCGAGAAATTCATATAGCGGCACGGAAGAGGCCACCACCCACCCGAACCCGACCGCGAACACCGACCCGAGCACCGCCCGAACCGCATTCGCCAACCGCAGCTCGAACCGACTCGACCCCATACCCCAGCATGACCGTTAGGTCGGACTCGCACATCCCAGTTCCACTCCGCTCCAGTACCACCCACCCGCACTTGCCCCACCGTCCACAGCGGCAGCAGGGGCGCTGAACGCCGACAATGAGAAGCTGGCCGCGCAGCAGCCCCGCTCCACGCGAACAATTCACCGATCCCTGCGCCCCTGCCAGCCACACCAGGCACGCCCAACCGGAAGCCAGCAGCAGTCCAACTCCCTGCACGAACAATTCACCGATCCCTGCG
>NZ_BDBY01000269.1 GCF_001613225.1 Nocardia pseudovaccinii NBRC 100343 | reverse complement strand
ACGCCCAACCGGAAGCCAGCAGCGGTCCAACTCCGTGCACGAATGATTCGCCGATTCGGCGGCCTTGCCAGTGGCGGCAGGCGCACAGCGCGGGCGGGGGCACCGGGCTCGCTAGGCTGCACGGTGATGACCGAAACCTTCGTCTACGCCATTCCGATGCGGACCCGGTTCCGCGGCATCACGGTGCGCGAGGGGATGTTGATCAGGGGGCCGCTCGGGTGGGGCGAGTTCTGTCCGTTTCCCGAGTACGACGATCGGGAGGCCGCCAGCTGGTTGGCGACCGCGGTGGAACAGGTGACGGTCGGCTGGCCGGAGCCGGTGCGGGAACTGATTCCGATCAATTGCACGGTGCCCGCTGTCGATCCGGGGCGGGCGCATGCGATCGTGGCCGGGTCCGGATGCCGCACGGCGAAGGTGAAGATCGCAGATCACCCGGATTCGCTGAGTGAGGATCTGGCGCGGGTCGAGGCGGTCCGGGATGCGCTGGGGCCCGATGGCTCGGTTCGGGTGGATGCCAATGCGGTCTGGGATGTCGAGACGGCCGTCACGCATATCAAGCAGATCGACCGTGCCGCAGGCGGTTTGGAGTACGTCGAGCAACCGTGCCGCACTATCGAGGAGCTGGCCGCGGTGCGTCGGCGTGTCGATGTCCGAATCGCCGCCGATGAATCCATCCGCCGCGCCGATGATCCCCTGCGCGTCGCGGTGGCCGGTGCTGCGGATATCGCGGTTCTCAAATGCACCCCGCTGGGCGGTGTCGGCCGCGCACTCCAGGTCGCCGAGGCCGCTGGGCTGCCGTGCGTAGTCTCCTCGGCTCTGGAAACCAGCGTCGGCCTAGCCGCCCAACTCGCACTCGCCGCCGCCCTCCCCGAGCTCGAATTCGCCTGCGGCCTTGGCACTTTGTCGCTCCTCGAAGGCGACCTCGTCCGCGAATCACTTCGCCCCGTCGACGGCTTCATGCCGGTCCCGAAGTCACCACCTACACCCGACCCGGCCCTACTGGAGCAGTACCGCCACCCCGACCCGGAACGAACCCGCTGGTGGGAGGACCGACTTACCCGCGTCCGCGCACTGGCGCCGCCCAAGTGACCGTGTCGCGACATCAGTCGGCAACGGAGAGCAGTGGACCACCGAATGCGGCACCTCCAACAGGTCGGCGTTGCGCAACCGCGGTCGCGCGATCTCGATCGCGTTGGACACGCGAAGGCGGGCGCCACAGCCGAGCATCGCGAGTTCGCATGCCTCGCCCGACAATCAGCCACCGGCGGCCGCAGACACAGCGCGACCAAAAGCAGCGGCGGCCTCAGGTCAAGCGGACACCGCACCCGACCATGCTCGACCGCAGAACCAGCCCAGCTTCCGGCCCGATAATGCCATCGACGAGCTCCAAGTAGCGGCTACAGAACTCGGGTCCGTGCGGGGCCACCGATCCGGCGGCGGGCTCGAGGTGATGGGCCAGTTCGTGCAGAATCACCAATTCGCGCAGAGCCCATGCGGTCGCACCGGTGTACAGCGGAACAGCCAGCACCGCATCGGCGGCCTCGTAGTGCGCGGCGGCGGTTCCGGCGCGGGTGCGGACCCGGACGGGCGTCGCGGCACGGTCCCATTGCGCCCGAATCCAATTGAGACTCAGCACCTTATCGGCGTAGACCTGCACCGATTCGACCGAGGCGAAGCGGCGCTCGATCGGCAGCGTGAGATGTGAACCATAGAGCTCAACCGTGCGGACACCATTTTCATCGGCTCGATCGAATACACTGCGCACCAACTGCTCGGCGTCATAGACCTTGGCGCGCTGGGTATCTCGTGCACTCATCGGGCCCCGCTCACGATTCACACTCATTGTCGCTCACGCCGAATCGGGCAATTGGCATGTCACGCAATGAATTCGCTCATTTCGACCGGCCCGGCAATTGCCCACGCGCAGCACCGAGTTCAGGAGATGTCCCGATTCGCGCCGCCTTCCCCGCCCGATCACCCGCACGCCGGGCCGCGGCGGAATGTCCGGCCGACGCCTGCGGACCGCGCCAGGTACCGCGGGCATCGGAAGTCTTCTTATAAAAGTCGGTGAGCTCGACTTCCTTATTGCGCAGGGCCAATGCCGTTCCCGCCGCCACGGTTTCGGGCACGACCTCGGCCACGACCTCCGCCTTCACCTCGGCCAGTCGTCGGCCGATCCGTGCGGCGAATGCCATCTGAAAGTTCAACCGCGCGGTAACCGCCGCGACCGGCGCTTGCACGCGCCGCTGTACCTTTCGGCCCCAACGTTTCTCCGTGACGAGCTTTTCGACAGTGGCCGAACGATACTGGCCCGATTTGATGTACTGATCCGACGCACGCACCATCTGCACCAGCAGACTGGCATAGAGGGCTGCACACGTATCGATATCGGAATCGAAGCCGTACGCGTAAACCTGCGTGGACGTGCGCGCAACATCGCAGCGCACATCATTGGCCGCGGCGATCGCCACGAACAGCTGCACGTAGGTGCGCAACCCCTTCTTACCTGGTTCGCCGATCGGAATCATCCGCTGCACCGGCGTCGGCCTGCGCTCACGTCCGGCGATATGCGCACGGGCGACCGTGAGGTCGATCGAGGACCTGGTCGCCAACCGCTGGGCCGCGGCCAGAAATGCCTCGGCCTCGTGCTCGTTATCGGTCGATTCGGCTTGGCGCAGCAACCCACCGATCCTGGTGAGCATCCGGTCCGGAACCGCATTCGGCGAAGTCATCGCCAGCCAGCCTAGCCGCATCGCGAGTGACCACCACCGGGCCCGCGGAACCTGGCAGCAGGCCCGTCGACCACACCCACCGAATCCCGAACCTGATCATGCGGTGCCACAGATCCGGCGGAAATCGTGGCTAACGGGTCACGGAATCGAGGAACGCGCGAATGACATCGACCGATTCGTGCGGGGCCTCGAAGGGCCAGAAATGTCCTGTGTCGAACAAGTGCACATCGCTACCCCTCGGCAGCATCTCGACAACATCGGGATCGGTGTAGAACTCGTGCGGCTGCATCGGGTCCTGAGCGCCCTGCAAAATCAGCACCGGCGCCGTCCAGGAGCGGATCAATTCGGCCCGCCGATCGATCCATTCCTGCCGGAATGACGAGGAGTGGAAGTACCGCGGGACGGCCGCGGCGATACCCGGATGGGAGAACTCCTCGATGGTGCGCAGGAGATCCGATGCCGCGACGGGTCGCGCGGCCAGCCAGGTGTAGGCCGAGGCGACGAACCGGCGGGCGTCACCGAGCAGCGTCGGGGCGTCCGCCGACGTGAAGAGTTGCTGCTGCGGATGCAGGCTGGGATGCAGATGCCACAGATGCTGCTGTCCGCGGGCATATCCGGTCACCCGATCGCCGAGCATGGCGACGAGGTGATCGCCGGGCGGGGTGCCGCGGTCGTGCGTCACCAGCGCGAACTCGGCGATCCCGATCGTGTCGAAGAGGGCTTGGAGTTGGCCTGCCACCCCCCGTTGACGGTAATCGCCGGTGCGTTTGCCGGATTGTCCGTAGCCTTTCAAATCGACAGCGACGCAATGATATCGGTCGCTCAGCAACTCCAAGGCGTAATGCCATTGCCACCACGAATCCGGCACACCGTGCAGGAACACGACCGTGGGCGCCGATGGGTCACCGGCCTCCACGTAGTGCCATGTGACGGTCTCGCTGTCACCGGGCGCTTCGACGAACCGGTGTACCACCGTCGTATCGCCGAGCTGCTCGCGTTCACCGTCGGTGTCGGTCCGCACGGGGCCGGGTTCGGGGAGTTGCCCGAGGAGTGTCCCGACACGCTGGAAGAGGTCCTGCGCAGCGCCGCCACCACTGAGTTCGGCACTGAAACGCTGCGGCGGATCGGTATACGTGTGGGCGAAATCCACAGTCATCTCGATGGTTCCTATCCATTGGTGCGTAATTCGGAATGCTCGGCGCGAGGTTCGTCGGCTGCGATCCACCAGCTATCGAAAGCATTCGGGTCCACCTTCGCCGTAGCTGACGAAATCGTCACATGCGATGATTCACGCAGTCAAGGTTTCTGACGAAATATTCAAAACTGATAGGCGTCAGGAGATCGGCTCGCTCGCCCCGGATCCGACCGCAGACGATCGAGCCGAAGGCCCGGCGAAAGAACGAGGTTGCGAGCGACTACGACTTTGCGGCGACAGCGTCCGCCCCGGCTGGACAGTGCCCCTGTTGCGGGCACAATCGCTGCGTCGCATATAACAACCATGTATCTTGCCTTGTGCACCTGCAGGGTGTGCTGCTGCTCACGTCTCGACCCCTTGGAGTGTTCGCGATGGCTTTGAAAAAGGTGACGTCCCTACGTTCGTCGCTCGTACCACGAGCGGCGTTGGCAGCCGCCTCTGTTGCGCTGCTGACGGCGACGTTCACCAGCGCCTGCTCCAGCGATAACGGCGGCAATCCATCCGGTCAGAACCTCACCGGCCGCGGCCCGATCACCTACGTCGAGGGCAAGGACACCACCGAAACCGGCGCGGTCAAGCAGCTGATCGAGCGCTGGAACGCCTCGCACCCGGACGAGCAGGTCACCTTCAAAGAGCAGTCGAACGATGCCTCGCAGCAGTACGACGACCTGGTCGAGCACATGCGCTCCAAGCAGTCCACCTATGACGTGGTCGCACTGGACGTGCCGTGGACCGCGGAATTCGCCGCGAAGGGCTGGATCCAGCCGCTGAAGGACACCTTCAGCCTCGACACCTCGGCCCTGCTGTCCCCGACGGTCGCCAGCGCCACCTACAACAACACGCTTTACGCCGCGCCGCGAAACACCAACGGCGGCTTGCTGTTCTACCGCAAGGATCTGGTGCCGAATCCGCCCAAAACCTGGAGCGAGATGCTGGCACAGTGCCCGATCGCCAAGCAGAACAATATGGGTTGCTACGCGGGCCAGCTCGCACCGTACGAGGGTCTGACGGTGAATGCGGCCGAGGCCATCAACGCCTACGGCGGCACCTTCGTCGGCGCGGACGGCAAGACCCCGACCGTGAACACCCCGCAGGCGCGTGCCGGGCTCAAGGTGCTCGTCGACGCGTACAAGAGCGGCGATATCCCGAAGGAAGCGATCACCTTCAAGGAGCCGGAAAGCGCCAACGCCTTCAACACCGGCAAGCTGCTCTTCATGCGCAACTGGCCGTCCACCTTCGGTGACGCGGGCGCGGAATCCTCCTCGGTCAAGGACAAGTTCGGCGTCGCGCCGCTGCCCGGCGAGAACGGCGTCGGCGCATCGACCCTCGGCGGCTACAACGCGGCGATCAGCGCGTTCTCCAAGAACAAGGCCACCGCGCTCGACTTCCTGCGCTACCTGATCAGCGAGGACGCTCAGCACATCGTCGCGGCCGGTGCGCTGCCGTCGGTGCGCGCGTCGATGTACGACGATCCGGCGCTGATCGCGAAGATGCCGTACCTGCCCGCGCTGAAGGATTCGATCGCCAACGCGGTGCCGCGTCCGGTCACCCCGTTCTACCCGGCGGTGTCGAAGGCTATCCAGGACAACGCTTATGCTGCGTTGAACGGAACCAAGTCCGTCGACGACGCGATCAACGGTATGCAAAAGGGCATCGAGACAGCCGGGTCGTAGCGAGTACTAGAGCGGACCCGACCACCCCGTAGGAGAGAGAAACGGTGTCGGATCCTTCGGGAACGGCCACTCGCGTGCCGAGCGACGGCGATCAGCCGACAAAGCGCGGATTCGGTGGCACCTTGGCATTGGAGTTGCGGCGTTCCGGTAAGGCGTGGTTGTTCGTCACGCCCGTGCTGATCACCCTCGCGGTGGTCGTCGGCTATCCAGTCTTCCGCGCGTTGTACATGTCGTTCCAGAAGGATCCTGGACTCGACCCGGCGACCGGCATGTTCGTCGAGGGCGGCAGCGCAGGCTTCTCGAACTACACGCACTGGCTGCTGCAGCAGTGCCAGGCGGCCGGCGAGACGGTCTCCTGCCCGACCGGCAACCTCGGCTCGCAGTTCTGGCTGGCCATCGGCGTGACGCTGTTCTTCACGGTGATCACGGTGACCCTGGAGGCCACCCTCGGCCTCGGCATGGCCATGGTGATGGGCAAGACTTTCAAGGGCCGGGCGCTGCTGCGCGCGGCGGTGCTGGTGCCGTGGGCGATTCCGACCGCGGTCACCGCCCGGTTGTGGGAGTTCATGTTCCAGTACGACGGCGTGGTGAACCGGGTCTTCGGCACCCACGTGCTGTGGACCTCGGAGGCCTGGCCCGCCCGGTTCGCGGTCATCGCCGCCGATGTCTGGAAGACCACGCCGTTCATGGCATTGCTGCTGCTGGCCGGTCTGCAGGTGATTCCGGCCGATGTGTACGAGGCCGCCAAGGTCGACGGTGCATCGGCCTGGCAGCGCTTCACCCAGATCACGCTGCCGCTGCTCAAGCCCGCGCTGTTGGTCGCGGTGCTGTTCCGCACCATGGACGGACTGCGCCTGTACGACCTGCCCGCGATCATGACGCTCGGCAACCCGTCCACCCGCCCGATTTCGGCGCTGGTGGTCGAACAGGTCCGCCAGGGGCCCAATAGCGCGGCGGCACTGTCGACGATCACCTTCCTGCTGATCTTCGCGGTGGCGTTCCTGCTGGTAAAGGTCTTGGGCGCCAATGCCGTTCGGACCCAGGAAGAACAGCGGGAGGCGCACTGATGACCACCGTGAACACCAAAAAGCCCGCGGCACAGACACCTTGGGCCAAGCGCCTGGGTCCCGTGCGGCTGTATCTGGGTGCGCTGATCGTGCTGGTGTGGGGCCTGGCCCCGTTCTACTGGATGGCCGTGACCGCATTCCGCGATCCGGACTACACCTTCGACAACACGCCGTGGCCCACCCACGTCACCCTGGAGAACTTCCGCAACGCCTTCGACACCAGCCGCGGCAACGACTTCGGCAAGGCGCTGCTCAACAGCGTCATCATCGGCGCGGTGACCACGGCCGTAGCGCTGGTGCTCGGCGTGCTCGCCGCCTACGCACTGGCGCGGCTCACCTTCAAGGGCAAGTACCTGGTCTCCGGGCTCATCCTGTCCGCGTCGATGTTCCCGGTGGTCGTGCTCGTCACCCCGCTTTTCCAGCTGTTCACCAACCTCGGCTGGATCGGCGAATACCAGGCGATGATCATCCCGAACATCTCGTTCGTGCTGCCGATGACCGTCTACATCTTGGCCTCGTTCTTCGCCGAACTGCCATGGGAACTCGAGGAAGCCGCCCGCATCGATGGTGCGACCAAGATGCAGGCGTTCCGGCTGGTCATGCTGCCGTTGGCGGCGCCCGCGGTATTCACCACCGCGATCCTGGCGTTCATCGCCTCGGTCAACGAATATCTGCTGGCCCGCCTGCTCTCCAGCGATAAGACCGAACCGGTGACCGTCGCGATCGCGCGCTTCTCCGGTAACAATCCGCTCGTGCAGCCGTACGCCGCGATCATGGCCGCGGGCACGATGGTCACGATTCCGCTGGTCATCATGGTGCTGCTGTTCCAGCGCCGGATCATCTCCGGTCTCACGGCGGGTGGCGTGAAAAGCTAGTACGCCTGTCGTATGGGTTGAATCCCGTTGCGGCGGTAATACTCGGCGTATACGATCTCTGGTCATTTCCGATCGTGTCCTGTGCAGGTGAGTTTTACCGACGCTCCGGGAGGAGATGATCGTGAGCTCGTTCGGCAAGCGGCGACGCGGCGGCAGTCGCCGGGGCAGACCGATGCCCGCACCCTATGCCTCGGTCGCGGGATTCAGCGAGCACAACTTCGGGACGTCACGACGCAAGGGCAGGCCCCGACCGCCCGGCTCTTCGAAACCGTCTCGGCCGCAACCGACCCCGGCGAATCGACCGCAGCGCACCAGGGGCGAACGCTTCCGACGGCTACTGCTCGCCCTGTTCATCACCTTCGTCGCGGTGCCGTCGCTGCTGTTCGTGCTGGTCTACTGGAGCGCCGAAATCCCGGATCCCGATTCGGTGCAGACCAATCAGATCGCCACCATCCTGGCCGCCGACGGAACCACAGTGATCGCGAAAGTTGTCCCGCCCGATGGCAATCGGATTCCGGTACCGCTGTCGGAGGTGCCCAAACCGGTGCGCGATGCGGTGCTCTCGGCCGAGGACCGCAACTTCTATACCAACCCCGGCTACTCGACCAGCGGATTCCTGCGCGCCGCGCGGGACAATGTGCTCGGCAAAGAGGATGCGGGCGGCGGCTCCACCATCACTCAGCAGTATGTGAAGAATGCCTTCCTCGGGTCCCAACGCACCCTGACCAGGAAGATGCGCGAGCTGATCATCGCCGCCAAAATGGCGCGGCAATGGAGTAAAGACGACATCCTCGCCGCCTACCTCAACACCATCTATTACGGGCGCGGCGCGTACGGGATCTCGTCGGCCGCGAAGGCCTACTTCAACAAGTCGGTGCCGGAGCTGACGCTCGCCGAAGGCACGGTACTGGCCTCGGTCATCCGCACCCCATCGATCCTGGATCCGGAAACCCATCTCGCCGATCTGACCGCGCGCTGGAAGTACGTGCTCGAAGGCATGGTCGAGATGGGTGCGCTCGCGCCGGGCGAGCGTGATGCGACGGTATTCCCGCCGATCGTCCCGATCACCGAAATCCCGGACGTCAACGCGGCCCGCGGCCCTGAAGGCCTGATCCGCAGCCAGGTGCTGCGGGAACTGCGCAGTGCGGGCATCAGCGAGCGAGAACTGAATACCGGGGCATTGCAGATCACCACCACCATCGATACCAAGGCACAGCAGGCCGCACTCGACGCGATCCACGATCGACTCGACCCGCAGCCGCCGGAACTGCGTGGCGCGGTGGTTTCGATCGACCCGCGCTCCGGCGCGGTCCGCGCCTACTACGGCGGCGCCGACGGTTTCGGCTTCGATTTCGCGCAGGCGCCGCTGCAGACCGGCTCCGCATTCAAGGTCTTCGCGGTAATCGCGGCACTGCGGCAGAGCATTCCGCTCACCCGGACGCTCGACAGTTCACCGGTGACCGATCGCGGTACCACGATCACCAATGTGGACGGCGAATCGTGCGGCAAATGCAGCATGGCCGAGGCGCTGAAGCGATCGCTGAACACCAGTTTCTATCGACTGACGATGTCGATGTCCGACGGCCCCGAGGCAATTGCCGATGCCGCCCATCAGGCCGGTATCCCCGAAGAGATTCCGGGTGTGGCCGGTAAGACGCTCGCCGAGGACGACGGGCACCCGCTCAACGGAATCGTGTTGGGCCAGTATCTGGTTCGCCCCATCGATATGGCATCGGCCTACGCGACGATCGCCAATTCCGGTGTCTACCACCAGCCCTACTTCGTGCAGCGAGTGGTCGCGGGCGACGGCCGCGTCCTGCTGGATCGGGGTGGACCCGACAAACAGACCGGCAAGCAGCTGCCGCCCGGCCAGCAGCGCATACCGCGCGGCGTCGCCGACAGTACCGCCGGGGCGATGATCCCGATCGCCGCATATTCCAACGGGCACAGCCTGTCCGGCGGACGCCCCTCGGCCGCCAAGACCGGCACCACCCAGCTCGGTGAGTCGAAAGAGAACAAGGACGCGTGGATGATCGGCTTCACCCCGTCGCTGTCCACGGCGGTCTGGGTCGGCACCGAACAGTCCCAGCCCATCGAAACCGCACGCGGCACCGACATCTATGGCTCCGGTCTGCCCGCCGACATCTGGAAGCAGGTGATGGACGACGCGCTCGACGGCACCCCGATCGAGCAGTTCCCGGCAGCCGGATCATCGCAAGGCGGCCCGCCGACCGCGAGCAAACCCTCCGGCGGCAGCTACGACATCCTGAATCCGCCGACCAGCACCTCCGCCGCACCGGTGATCATCATTCCACCCGCACCGGAGCCCTCGAAGGAAGTCGAAATCTTCCCCGGATTCAGTATTCCGGTGCCGGGCTGAACAAAACTGCTCGGTTCGCTATGAATGTGCGTCGACCGGGGCCATGGGAACGGATGACGTGGCAGCATCGTTTGCCAGAGTGAAGTGAGCGCGCGCGCCGGAACCGAAACCAGGCCGACGCCGACGTCGCGAGATCGATGAGGAAGGATATGCGCTCGAGCGACGACACGCGGCGCGAGCGTCAGGCCCGGAAGTAGCTTCCGCGGCCACGGGGGCCCGGGAGCGCCGCCAATTGGAGACAGACTAGACATAGGGGCACGCCGGTGGATTTCAATGTCGTTGACCGTCCCGAGACGCTCGTGGCGGGCACAGTGCTGCGCAGCCCGGCGCTCGCGGTCGAGGGACCGCGCCGCGCCAAGGTCGAGGAGGCGTGGAAACGCAATCTGGCCCGCAAGCTGCCCGGCCCGCCGACGACCGCGTATGTGGACCACGCGCCGGAGATCAACTCCTACCTGACACATATCGTCGGCTACCGCTGCCACACCCTCGCGGATCTGCTACCGGGCGATGTGCTCGCCCGAGTACCCGCGGGACGGTTCGCCCGATTCACGCTCAGCGGCGACAATCTCGGCGACACCATCGTGACCATCTGGCGGGCGGTATGGGATGCCGAGGCCGCCGGACGATTGGTGCGCGGCTATACCGGTGACGTGGAACATTATCCGGACGCACGCACGGCCGAAGTATTCGTGGCACTGGCACACGAACCGGTCGACGGTTAGGAACAGCTGTGGACTTCGAAATTGTCACATTGGACGAAAGCCTGGTCGCCGGACTCACGGTCCCGCTGGCCGGACGCGAGGTGACCGCCCGCGACCTGGACCTGGTGAACTTTACTTGGGACCGGTATCTGGCGCGGGAGAAGAATGTGCCGCGGGTCGCGGCCTATATCGGGCAGAACGATCACGCCGTCGCGATTCTGGGCTACGAGGTCGCCGAGATGGACGATATGGATGCCGGAGATGTGCTGACCCGGGTCCCGACCGGACGGTATGCGAAATTCGTTGTCTCCGACAAGCCCTACGATCTGCTGCGCACCGCATGGGCGCAGGTCCGCAAGGCCGAGAGCGCGGGCACCATCACCCGCTCGCACACCGCAGAACTCGAGCGCTACACCGGACCGACCTCCGTCGAGGTCTACGTCTCGCTCGACTGACCGCTCACCCCGTCGAGGGTAGTCAAATGGTCGCTCAAAACCCTGGTCACAACCACCATTTGCCTACCCTCGACGAACGCTCGAGCAGGCAACCACAACCGGTCGACCGGGCTGGAAGGTGTGGGCCCGACCGCCTGACCACGGCAGGTAGGTCGAGTACGGCACATGATGCGCCCAGCACGGCCCGGTAAACCACGGGGACGGCGAGCCATCCGAGGGCAGCCGAACCCGATATGTCGGTGCAGGACAACAGGCCCCACCGCAGCCCGACCAACCCAAAGGGACGAGACCGGGCTGCGGCAACGCGAAGCCGGGCCGGAGATTTGCACCCCGGCCCGGCTTTACTCGTCAGTGCGTCTGATTACTCAGCGCCGATGATGAACGCTTCCAGCTGGGCGCGCGCGATGTCGTCTGCCAGCTGCTTCGGCGGGGACTTCATCAGGTAGGCCGAGGCCGGGAGCACGGGGCCGCCGATGCCGCGGTCCTTGGCGATCTTCGCGGCGCGCACCGCGTCGATGATGATGCCCGCCGAGTTCGGCGAATCCCACACCTCGAGCTTGTACTCCAGGTTCAGCGGCACATCACCGAAGGCACGACCCTCGAGACGCACATAGGCCCACTTGCGGTCGTCGAGCCAGCCGACGTGATCGGACGGGCCGATGTGCACATCGTTGGCGCCCAGTTCCTTCTTCAGGTTGCTGGTGACGGCCTGGGTCTTGGAGATCTTCTTCGACTCCAGGCGCTCGCGCTCGAGCATGTTCTTGAAGTCCATATTGCCGCCGACGTTCAGCTGCATGGTGCGGTCGAGCTGCACGCCGCGGTCCTCGAACAGCTTGGCCATCACGCGGTGGGTGATGGTGGCGCCGACCTGGCTCTTGATGTCGTCGCCGACGATGGGAACGCCTGCCTTGGTGAACTTTTCGGCCCACACCGGATCGGAGGCGATGAACACCGGCAGCGCGTTGACGAAGGCCACATTGGCGTCGATGGCGCACTGGGCGTAGAACTTGTCCGCCTCTTCCGAGCCGACGGGCAGGTAGGAGACCAGGACGTCGACCTTGTTGTCCTTCAGCACCTTCACGACGTCGACCGGCTGCGCCTCGGACAGCTCGATGGTCTCGGCGTAGTACTTGCCGATACCGTCCAGCGTCGGACCGCGCTGGACGACAACGTCGCTCGGCGGCACATCGGAGATCTTGATGGTGTTGTTCTCGCTGGCGAAGATCGCCTCGGCCAGGTCGAAGCCGACCTTCTTGGCGTCGACGTCGAACGCGGCGACGAATTTCACATCGCGCACGTGATACCGGCCGAACTTGACGTGCATGAGGCCGGGGACGGTGGAGGTCTCGTCCGCGTCCTTGTAGTACTGCACGCCCTGGACCAGCGAGGAAGCGCAGTTACCCACGCCGACGATGGCGACGCGGACCTCGGGGATGGCAGGAGGCGAAGCCGACGGGGTGGGCGAATTCGTGGCGTTGTCAGCCTTGTTGTCTTCACTCATGGCCGATATTTCCCTCTTTCTGTGGTGCCGCCTTCGTCGATTGCTCCGCCGCAATCAACTCGTTGAGCCAGCGCACTTCGCGCTCGCTTGATTCCAGACCGAGCTGGTGGAGCTGGCGGGTGTAGCGATCCAGCGAGCCACTGGCCTTCTTGATCGCCTCCCGCAGACCCTCTCGGCGCTCCTCGACCTGCCGTCGCCTGCCCTCCAGAATCCGCATCCGCGCTTCCGCGGGGGTACGGCTGAAAAACGCCAGGTGGACGCCGAAGCCGTCGTCGGTGTAGTTCTGCGGTCCGGTATCGGCGAGCAGTTCGGTGAACCGCTCCCGCCCGGCCGGAGTCAGTTGATAGACCCGTCGCGCACGACGGGTGACGCCCGCGACGTTCTCCTCGGCGATCAGCCCATCGGTCTGCATGCGACGCAGCGTCGGATAGAGCGATCCGTAGGAGAAGGCCCGAAACGGCCCGAGCAGTCCGGTCAGCCGCTTGCGCAGCTCGTACCCGTGCATGGGCGCTTCGAGGAGCAGCCCGAGGATTGCCAGCTCGAGCATCGGGCTTCACCCCCTGACTGTGTGTGCAGACCTAACCGATGGATGCGACTTCCCACTATATCGGAGCGATATAAACGTGCATAGTCGTCGGCGATATAAAGCACTGTCTGCGCAGGTAGACCGACGGTGGGAAGCCGGGGCTCCCCACCGTCGGTGCCGACGTTCTCGCTAGTCGATACCGAATGGCGCGGCGTAGCGCACCGTGCCGCGCGGTAGCGGTCGCGCCGGATCGAGCGTCAGTGCCATCAACGCCTCGTCCGGCACCTCGATGCTCAGGCCGATGCCGAACTCCGACGCCTTCTCGAAGCCGAAGCGCGGGTAGTAGGTCGGATGCCCGAGCACGATGACGAATGCCTCGCCCAATTGCTCCGCCGCCGCGAGACCTGCCCGGATTGCCGCGGCACCGGCTCCGGACGTCTGATATTCGGGCAGCACCGCGCACGGTCCGAGACACAGCGCAGGCGCGCTGTCGACGTGGCAGCGAGTCAGCAGCGCGTAGCCGACCGGAGTGTCGTCCGGCAGCGTGCTGACGATGGACAGTCCATGGATCCAGGCCGGGTCGGCGCGCAGTGCGTCGACCAGATCGGCCTCATCGGGTCGATCGAAGGCCGCCTGGTTGATCACGTGGATCGCGGGGATATCGGCATCGGTTTCGGCGCGCGTGCGCCAATCGATGGAGGAATTCAACTCGGATTCTCCGTATTCGTATGGTTCGGGCCCGATTTCGGACACGGCACCACCGTCACGCGAACCAGACGGCTCGCGGCACGAACGCCGGATGAGCAGCGATCAGACCGGGACCCGGGACATCTGAACAGTCCGGGCGTCGTGCGCGACGGCGGTCTTCGGTGCGGTCATCCCGCCCCACCTCCTCGGGCTGTACATCGGGTCGAATACGAACAAGGAATGCTAGCGCGCCCGGTTGTGACGGGCCAGCGAATTACGGCCGCCGCGAATCGCGCCGACTCCTCGTCAGCGACTGGGTGGGAAGACTTGCAATGGCTCCCCCGTTACCGTCGCTGTCAGATAGCCCGACGCACCCGCTTGGTTCTTCGCGTAGATCGAGACAGCGGCGTCCGAATCACTACGGCCCGGCGGGAATTCGATCGAGGCGTGCGTGATCGCGCCGCCGGTCTCGAGCGACTGCGGCGCACCGGCCAGCAGCCCGGCGATAGCACGCAGATCGATGCTCGCGAGATCGAAAGTGCGCACGTCGGCCTTGCGCCCATTGCTGGTGGTGTAGTCGTGGAATCTGCCGTCGTAGCGATATCGCACGGTCTCGGTCGGATCGCCTGCCGCCTGCCGCTCGAAGAGCGCGTAGTCGGGATACAGGGTGACCTCGTCGACCTTCGTATCGCCGAACTCGGCGCGATATTCATCGATGAAGTACGCGAGGCCGCTCCCCGTGGTGAGCACCGGCACATGCTCCGACGACCCGAACACTCCGGACTCGTTCGAAGCGCAGCTCGCGATGCCGCCCACCGCCGCACCGACGGCCGCCGCACCAGCGATGAACGCCATTGGCGCGAGCCACCGCCGCGGCCGACGGCGATCGACTCGAATAACCGGAGCGTCAACGAGATTCCGCGGAATCTGCAGATCGCCGATCAGCTCGTCCAGCTCACCGAATGCCTTGGCGCGCATGGCCTGCGCGGTGCGTTCGGCGTGTTCGTCATCGGTCAGCTGACCATCGGCCAGCGCCGCGTCGAGCAGTCCGCAGACATCGGCCCGATCGGTATCGCGGGCCCGGATTCCGCTGTAGCGCGTCGTCGCCATCGACCATCACCCTTGGAACGGCCAGGCGCGAACAACCTGCCCCGCCGGAGTCAGCACGTAGTACCCGGATTCGTTGAATTGGTTGCCCGCGAAGATCTGCACGACGGTCGCACCCTTCGCGCTGCCGAAAGAGCTATAGGTACCGGTGGTGTCGACTTCCACATCCATATGCGTGACAACTCCGTTCGGCACCTTCAACGCGGTGGGCGCGGTTGCCATCAAGTCCGACACAGCAGCGATGTTCAGCTGCGCCAGATCGGCGGCGGGCGTATCGGTCTTGCGAGTGACGGGGGCACCGCTCTGCGCGAATCCGCCGCGGTAGTCGTAGCGGACCTGCCGATTCAGCTGGCCGGGTACCGCGCGCGTCACCGTGGCGTAATCGCCGAACAGGGTCAGTTGATCGGCCTGCAGATCACCGAACTTCTCCCGGTACTTCGTCAGGAAGTGCGTAAGCCCTTCGCGGGTGAGCAGATTCGGCGTCGCGACCACCACCGGTTGCACCGCACCTAGATCGGGCACCGCGGCGCCGACATGTGCGACGGGTGGCGCATCCGGTGTCGCGGCACCGCTGGTCAGCGCGAAAGCGGCGACGGCGGCACAGACCGACGCGGCGGTCACACCGATCACATACCACCGTCGGCGATTCGATCGAGGTGGCGCGGGCGGCAACGGCGCATCGGTCGGCCGTTGCAAGTCATCGACCAGATCGGCCAAATCGCCGAGTGTCTTGGCCCCTTGCGCCAATTCGCCGAGGGCCTGATGCTCCTCTTCGGTGAGCTGACCGTCCCGGCGGGCGCTGTCGAGTACCTGCCCGGTTGTGTCGCGATCGGCATCGCGGGCTCGGGTGTGATCGGGATAACGGCCCGTGGAACCGGGGCGGCGCAAGGGGTTTCGCGTCGGTGTCGGCGCACCCGGTACCAGATCGCGCACCGCCGAAGGGACCTGGAGATCGCGGGTGAGCCGGTCGAGATCGGCGATGGTCTTGGCGGTCTCGGCCCGCGCGGTACGGTCGCGATATTCATCGGCGCCGAGCTGGCCTTCGGCGTAGGCGGCATCCAGCACGCTGGACGCGTTGGCACGGTCGAGGTCACGCGCTCGCATACGTCCGGATGCTGCCGTTGACCGCCCGGATGTAGCGGGGGACACGGAAGAATCGTAATCCGCAGACGCCGGTAACGCCCCAGTTCAACCATGAATACCGGTCGGTCGATCCCGCACAGCCCAGCGCGGCCCGCGCGCGTCCCCGCTACTCTGGTTCTCGTGCGAATTCAGCGACAGGTGGTCGACTACGCTCTCAAGCGTCGTTCGCTGCTCGCTGACGTCTATGCGGGCCGTGTCGATGTTGCCGAGGTTTGCGATGCCAATCCCTACCTTTTACGTGCGGCGAAGTTCCACGGTCGGGGGAGCGAGGTCACATGCCCGATCTGCCGGAAAGAGCAATTGACGCTCGTATCCTGGGTCTACGGCGACGGCGTCGGCCCGATGGCGGGTTCGGCTCGCACACCAGAGGAATTGATACGCCTCGCCGAGACTCGCGAGGAGTTCTCGGTCCATGTCGTCGAGGTATGCCGGAGCTGCAGCTGGAATCATCTGGTGCAGTCCTATGTGCTCGGTACCGCTCCGTCGCCCACGCGGCGGCGCACGGGCACCAGGGCCAACCGGCGCACCGCAGCCGAATGATGTGCCAGGTCATCTGCCCGTCGGGTGACACGCGGAGCCTCGACGTGTCCGCCGCGGCGATAATCGCCGCACCGCGCCCCGCAGACCCTTACGAGTTATGGAGATCTTGTCAGTGAATTCGCCCTACGAGACTTCCCCCTACGGCGATGAACCGCACGGCGGCCGCACTCAGCGAAGTTCACCTCAGCCTCCGAACCCGTATCCCGGTCAGCGACCGGCCGGTCCCCCACCCGGTCGGCCCGGTCCCGGTGGTCCGCGGCCGCC
>NZ_BDBY01000268.1 GCF_001613225.1 Nocardia pseudovaccinii NBRC 100343 | reverse complement strand
ATATCAGCCCGACCAGGGACTTAAGGCCTCATTATGTGTCGAGCGCGGCGCGCATTGTCGGGAAATCGCAACACACGGCGCGTACTCCGGTAATGGCGAGCACCCGGTCGATCTCGCGGCGACCCGAGACGATACGCACATCGGGGCCGCCGTGCGCTGCCCGCTGGGTGATCGCTCCGATGGTGGCCGCCACCCGGATGCTCAGGAATTTGGTGGCGCGCAGATCGAGGACAACCGCATGGCATCGGGTCGTGACGGCATGTTCGAGCATCGCGCGGAACTCCGGGAGTGCGGCCGCATCGAGTTCTCCTTCGGCGCGCACCACCACGCACTGTTTACGGCGATCGACGCGTTGCGCCCAGAAGCGGTTGCGTGGTCGTTCACCGGCCGGGTGCTGCCCGTTTGAGCGGTGCTGAAGAACGGCAGACATGTAAACCTCCCAGGAGGGGATTCCGGTCCTGTACGGCAGGATCGGATCGGCGGGAGGGCGGCGGTATCGGCGGTAGGTAGGACGCTTCGGTTGTCGCCACGCTGGGTCAGGTGTCGCTACGCGCTCCCGCTGGCCGAGTCCTGCGTAGTCTGTCGCCACGTCGGACCCAGGGTCGGCTGTAGTCTCAACCTCGTCCTAGTTTGGCACGTCGGCGCGGTCCGATTCAACCATCGGAATCGTCACGGCCATCGCGCCAGCGCCACGGCGCTACCACCCAGGCCGCCACGAACAGCAGCGCGACCACTACAGCCGCCACCGCACCGGCGGTGGTCCCCGCGACGGCGGCCATCACCAGAGTCGTAGCGCCGGTCAGCGCCAGTCCGAGCAGCGCGATCCCTGCCATCGCGCAGCGATGGGCTGCGGCCACGACATTGCCCAACCGATGGCGCCGGAACAGGATCCGATGCCACGACACCGGTGCGACCAGGAATACGGTCGCACCCATCGCCGCGGAGACCGTACCCAGATACAGCAGTCGCATCGGCTGCGACAAGGTGGTGAATCCGGCCTGGAACGGGAGGATCAGCAGCGCGCTGATCAAGAACTGCACACCGGTCTGCACCACGCGCAGTTCCTGCACCAGATTGGACCAATTGCGGTCCAGCCGTTGGGTTTCGGTCTCGTGCCTGGTGTGGCGATCCCATTCCTGATCATCCTTGGTCACGGCTGGGTCATCGCTTTTCGATGTCGCCATGGCTGCTCCCGGGTTCGCGCTCTATGTTCGCGGCGTACCCGCGCCGGGCCCGCATACACCCGGCGATCGTTGGTCGCAGCGCCGCTGATTCGCTGTTCGACGGGCGGGTATGCGGATGATGACGCCGATGCGCTCGGCGGCATTGTTTCGAGGAGGAGCGATCCATCATGAGAAACACCGGAACCTGCCGAGGTCGCATCGCCGCGGTGGCCGCCGCGGCCGCGCTCGCGGTCTTGGCGAGCGGTTGCGAGCAGGCCCAGAAGGCGGTGAACAAGGGCGGTGACACGCCCTGCAGCGAATTCGTCGCGCAGGACAAGGATAAACAGCGCATCACGGTGACCAAATTCCTCGAGCAGGAACGTAACGGCAATGCGCCGGCGACCAATGATCAGACCGTCGACGCCTCGATCGCCGCAATCGAATTGATGTGCCGGGCACAGGCCAATCCGGACACCCCTATCCGCAAAGCCGACTTGACCGGAATCCTGGTGCCGAAGTAATCCCGGGGCCGAAAGTAATGGGTTGCCGGACATATTGTCCGGCAACTCATTACTTGTCATACGCAGCGATTATCGATAATCACTGCCCCTGCTGGTAAGCGCGCTGGCGCTGTTCGTCGAGCTTGGCTTCGGCACGCTGCTTCTCGGCGGCCGCTTCCTTGCTGGCTGCTGCACGCTGTGATTCCGCCTTGTCCTGCTGGGCTTTGCCTTCATCCCGCAGGTCGTCGTTTCCGAAGACTGCGCCAGCGGCCTCCTTGATCTTGCCCTTGGCGTCTTCGACGACGCCTTCGGCACCTTCGCGGGGACCACTCTTGTGCTCGGACACGATATCTACCTCCGAATTATCGGTTTTCAGGTGGACATTCGCCGCATACCCGGGATCTGCCCGGTGAATCCGAACTCCGCGTTTTCATCGCGGATTCCGGAAAATTCTTGCCGCATATCGGGATGTTTCGGCGGTGTGGCAGCGGTTATCGCCGGAGCATGAGGTCCCTGTGGTTGAACGATGCCGAGGTGCCTGCGCGACTGCGGCTCACGCCGGGGCTGCGGTTCGACACCGTGGTGATCGGCGCCGGGCTCACCGGCCTGGTGACGGCCCTGTTGCTGGCCGAGAGCGGTGTCGACGTGGCGGTGCTGGAGAGTAAGCGGGTCGGGGCGGGCACCACCGGTGCCAGTACGGCGAAGGTCAGTCTGCTGCAAGGGATCCGAGCGCAGCGGATCCGCGGTCGCCACGGCGATCGAGCGGTGAGCGACTATGTCGAGGCCAATCGCGAGGGGCAGCAGTGGCTGTTGCGCTACTGTGCGGAGCATTCGGTGCCCGTCCAGCGCGTACCGGCACTCACTTACGCTCAGTCCAAGGCTGAAATATCCGCTGTGCGAAGGGAATACGAGGCGACACGGGCCGCCGGGCTGGCCACAACGCTCGTCGAGGAGCTGGATGTGCCGTTCCCGGTGCACAGTGCGGTCCGGCTCGATAACCAGGCTCAACTCGATCCGATGGCACTGCTTGCCAGTTTGGCCGCCGATATCGAATCACGCGGCGCGCCGATCTTCGAATCCACCAGGGCCAAAGGCGTACACGGCGGCGAGCACGACCAGTTGGTGATCGAAACCGAGCACGGCGATCTGGTCGCGCGCACGATCATCCTGGCAACCGGCACACCGATACTCGATCGCGGCGGCTTCTTCGCCCGGCTCACCGCCGAGCGCTCCTATCTGAGCGCCTTCCGGGTCGCCGAGCCGATCCCGCACGAAATGTTCATCAGCGCAGGCGAGCCCACTCGGTCGCTGCGGTACACCCCCGGATCCGATGGCGCCGAGCTGCTGCTGGTCGGCGGCAACGGCCACGTGGTCGGGCGCACGGATGCGGCGAGCCGCCGGGTCGATGAGTTGATCGCTTGGACACAGCGGTGTTTCCCTACCGCTGAACCGCTGCAGAGCTGGTCCGCGCAGGACTATCACCCGGTCGACGAATTGCCGTACGTCGGTCCGCTGCTGCCTGGGCAGAATCACATCCTGCTCGCCACCGGCTACGCCAAATGGGGTTTGACGAACGGTATCGCCGCGGCCTTGGCGCTCGCGGGTCGGATCAATGGCAAACCACCGCGGTGGGCCGATACCTTCGCAAGCTGGCGTCCGAGTGAGCTGAAGTCGATACCCGCCGCCGTGTTCGCCAATAGCTCTGTGGCCCAACAACTTTCCTTCGGCTGGTTGCGTATGCTCGGCACCGGCCTCGGCGCAGCGCCTGCCGAGGGCAGCGGCCGCGTCGAACGCCACGGGCTGCGCCCGACCGCCGTATGCACTGTCGACGGCGCCACCACCGAGGTATCCGCGGTTTGTCCGCATCTGAGCGGCATCGTGCGCTGGAACGATGCGGAGCAATCGTGGGATTGCCCGCTGCACGGCTCCCGGTTCGCCGCCGACGGCACGCTGCTCGAAGGTCCGGCAACCGACTCGCTGACACCGATTTCCGGCCCGTTCCCCTTGCGTCGAATCCCCTGATTCGAGACGTGGGCCTGGTTGGTTCGCGATCGCCTCTGGTCAGGAGGTTTTCGGAGTCCGGCGGCCCGTATCAGATATCCGATCGGCCGACATACGTTCGGGCCGAACACATCTCGGTGATCGCCTCGCCGAGCGCGCTCGAGCCCGCCTTCGATTGTCGGGTGCCTCCGCGTCATCCGAGTTGGGTCTATCCGGCACCACGGTCCGCGCAGCCCGGACCGGTGAGCCTTCGATCACATCTGGACAGAATCGGCGACTCCCGGCATATGCCCGAACCCGGAACCGGCGAATCTCGGCAAGTCGTGAAGGGGTACCTCATGTTGCCCTATGATTGCTCTCGTTGCGATCCACTCGGCCGGACCTAGCCCGGCGATGGT
>NZ_BDBY01000267.1 GCF_001613225.1 Nocardia pseudovaccinii NBRC 100343 | reverse complement strand
CTGATCTGTCCGAGGTCAGGATGTGCTTCCGTGACGAGGGTGATCCGTCGGGGGAACCGCTGCTGATGATCATGGGGCTCAGCTCCCAGCTGATCCACTGGCCCCAGGAAATCGTCGACCACCTCGGTGAGCGCGGCTACCGGGTGATCCGTCCCGACAACCGTGACAGCGGTCTGACCGAGTGGAAGACCACCCCGAGCCAGTACTACCTGCGGGCGATTGCCCGCGACGCTGTCGAACTGCTCGATTATCTCGATATCGAGCGGGCGCACGTCGTCGGCGCTTCGATGGGCGGGATGGTCGCCCAGCTACTCGCCATCGAGCACACCCCGCGGGTGCTCTCGCTGTGCTCGATCATGAGCACGCCGCATTTTCTCATCGGCATGGCCGATGGGAACGTGCTCGAGGAACTGCTGAAACCGATGCCGCCGGATCGTGCGGACGCGATAGAGCAGATCACCGACCTGTACACGCTCATCGGCTCGAAGACCTACGCCGACCGTGAGAGCCGCCACGCACTCGCGACCCAGGCCTACGACCGCGCACGGCATCCCGACGGCGCGGCACGCCAGGTGACCGCGGCCGTGATCGCTCCCGACCGCAGGAGTCGCCTCCAGCGGCTGCAGTTGCCCGCGCTGGTCATTCATGGTGCCGAAGACACGCTCATCAAGATCGCCGGGGGCGAGGCCACCCACGCCGCGATCCCCAACTCGACCTACCTGCCGTTCGACGCAATGGGCCACGACTTCCCCGAGCCGCTATTCGATCAGATCGTCACGGCCATCGCCGAAAACGCGGCCCGGCGTCCCGCGGTCGTGTGACGCCCGCGCCGCAGCCCGGATTTCCTTTGGGCTGAGGTGTGACATGCCACGCGATGAAGACGCCGCAGTCAGCGCTCAATAGCTGACACGCGATGGACGGCGGAAAGTGACCGTGCCCGGGCCGGGCCGACCGATCCGGCAGTCATGATCCGCCGTCCGTATCGCGGTGAGCTACCGACGCGGCCGCGCCCACCAGGGAACCAACGGATCAATTCGGAACGAATTCGGCCTCCGACCTGAAACCGCGGCATCCTGACGGTTAGCTGGGAAATTGATCGGCCGCGGGGGACAATATTTGCAGGGATCATTCCCGGTGACCGTTAATATTCGACAAATCACCTCGCCTACCGATCGAGGGCGAAACTGACGATATGCACCGAAACGGCGAGCGCCCGAAAGGGCTCAGTGTCTCCGCGCTGGCGGCGGTAGCGAACCCGTCGTACTCGCGAATCGACACGTGGAATCTGCTCGACGACGCGTGCCGTCGGCTCGCCGATGTCAACCGTGCCGGGCTGGACACCACCCATGAAGCCGCCCGGGTGCGCCGCCTCCTCGATCGTCTCGGTGCCTACGAGCGGTACTGGCTGTACCCAGGCGCGGCGAGACTGGCGGCGTTCCGCGGATATCTCGCCGACCTGGCAACGGTGCGGCTCACCGAGGAGGTGTCGCTGGCTGTGCGCCTGCTCTCCGAGTACGGCGACGGTACAGCTGTGTTCGACACGTCCGCGCCGTTGGCCGATCAGGAACTCGTGGCGCGGGCCAAACAGCAGCAGTTCTTCACCGTCCTACTCGGCGACGATTCTCCGCCCGAGGCTCCCGAGAGCCTGGCGGAGAGCGTGCGCGCGCTGCGCGACCCGTCCGACGATGTGCAGTTCGAGCTGCTCGTCGTGTCGAGCATCGAGGACGCCATCACCGCGGTCGCGTTGAACGGCGAGATTCAGGCGGCGATCATCCGGCATGACCTGCCGCTTCGTTCACACGACCGGGTGCCGTTGATGACCACATTGCTCGGCGTCAACGACGACGTGGTCGTCACCGAGCGCACCCAGAACTGGGTCGAATGTGGCGAGTGGATCAGGCAGCTGCGGCCTCATATCGATCTGTATCTACTCACCGACGAATCGATCGCCGCGGAGAGCGAAGACGAGCCGAACGTCTACGACCGCACGTTCTATCGGCTCAACGATGTCACCGACCTGTACAGCACGGTGCTCGCCGGCTTCCGGAGCCGGTTCGCCACACCGTTTTTCGACGCCCTGCGTGCCTATGCGGCCGCGCCGGTCGGCCAATTCCACGCCCTTCCCGTCGCGCGTGGCGCCAGCATCTTCAACTCCAAGTCGCTGCGGGATATGGGCGAGTTCTACGGCCGCAACATCTTCATGGCCGAGACGTCGTCCACCTCCGGCGGGCTGGACTCACTGCTGGACCCGCACGGCACGATCAGGGTGGCGATGGACAAAGCCGCGAAGACCTGGTGTGCCAATCAGACGTACTTCGTCACCAACGGAACTTCCACCGCGAACAAGATCGTCGTGCAGGCCCTGACCCGGCCGGGCGATATCGTTCTGATCGACCGCAATTGCCATAAGTCGCACCACTACGGCCTGGTGCTCGCCGGGGCGTACCCGAGGTACCTGGACGCCTACCCGCTCGAGCCGTTCGCGATCTACGGAGCCGTGTCCCTGCACACCATCAAGAAGGCCCTGCTGGACCTCGAGGCGGCCGGACAACTGGACCGAGTGCGCATGCTCCTGCTCACCAACTGCACCTTCGACGGTGTCGTCTACAACCCACGGCGCGTGATGGAGGAGGTCCTGGCGATCAAGCCGGACATTTGCTTCCTGTGGGACGAGGCGTGGTACGCGTTCGCCACCGCGGTGCCGTGGGCACGGCAGCGGACCGCCATGGTTGCCGCCGAGCAACTCGAATCGACATTGTCCTCACCCGGGTACGCCGCGGAGTACCGCAGGTGGCGTGCGTCTATGCAGGGAGTCGACCGTGCCGAGTGGAGCAACCGCCGACTGCTTCCGGACCCGGTGCGCGCGCGTGTACGTGTGTACGCGACGCATTCCACGCACAAGTCGCTGTCGGCGCTTCGGCAGGCGTCGATGATCCATGTCCGCGACCAGGATTTCAAAGCTCTCGTCCGAGAGTCGTTCGGTGAGGCGTTTTTGACCCACACCTCGACCTCGCCGAACCAGCAACTGCTGGCGTCGTTGGACTTGGCGCGTCGGCAGGTCGACATCGAGGGCTTCCAGCTGGTCCGCAACGTCTACGACATGGCACTGGTCTTCCGTCACCGCGTCCGCAAAGACCGGCTGATCGGCAAGTGGTTCCGCATCCTCGACGAGGACGACTTGGTGCCCGACGAGTTCCGGCCCTCCGAAGTCAGCTCGTACCGACAGGTCAGACAGGGTGGCTTGGCAGAGTGGAACGAGGCGTGGCGGTCCGATCAGTTCGTGCTCGACCCGACCCGGGTCACCCTGTTCATCGGCAAGACCGGGATGAACGGGTTCGAATTCCGCGAGAAGATCCTGATGGACCGGTTCGGTATCCAGATCAACAAGACCTCGATCAACAGTGTGCTCTTGATTTTCACGATCGGCGTGACCTGGTCGAGTGTGCACTACCTGCTCGACGTGCTGCGTCGGGTGGCTACCGACTTCGAGCGCAGCCGGGGCGCGGGCGGTAAGGCCGATCACGCCCTGCAACAGCGCCGGGTCGACGAGATCACCAAGGATCTACCGGCGCTGCCCGACTTCAGCGAGTTCGACAGCGTGTTTCGTCCCGACGGCGCCAGCGTGTTCGGCGACATGCGATCGGCCTTCTACGCCGGGTATGAGGAGTCCGACCGCGAACACATCCTGCTCGGCGACGCCGGGCGACGGATCGCCAAGGGGAAGACCCTGGTATCCACCACCTTCGTCGTCCCGTACCCGCCCGGCTTCCCGGTGCTGGTACCAGGTCAGGTGCTGTCGAGGGAGATCCTGTATTTCCTGGCCGAGCTAGACGTCAAGGAAATTCACGGCTACAACCCCGACCTCGGGTTGTCGGTCTTCACCGAGGCCGCGCTCGCACGGCTGGCCGCGACTCGGCACGCAATTGCCACGGCGTCCGGCGATGGGCCACAGGCAGCGACCGCGCTGGAGTCAGCTCACGCGGTGGGTCGGATGCAGTCGCGATAGCGAGCGCACCATCGGCGCGCGCCGAGCTGGTCACCGCGTATGGCGAGAATCCGGCGCGATCGCATCACCAGTTGTCGGGGTCGTCGCCACGGAGTCGTTTCAGGGCCAATTCGATCCAGGTTTCGAAGAAATTGGTGAGGTCGCCGGTGGTGGCAGGCCGGACGGTGATGTGTTCGCGGGTTTGCTGCTGAACGTATCGGCCATCGCCTTCGGCATCGAACCATCCGAGGGCGTACCAGGGGGCCGGGCGGCTGTACAGGTATCCGGCGAGCAGTCCGGCGACACCCGCGCCTGAGCGGTGCTGAGTGAGACGATCGAAACGTTCCAGCGGACTGTTGCGGCCATGGCCGTGTCCGTTATTGCTGGAACGCAGGTCCGCCACATGGAAGGTGTCCGGTTTGGCGCTGCCCGGAGGAACCGAGGGCAGAATGGCGGCCAAGCGTGCCGCTAGTTGTTCGGTGCGGAACAGCCGACAGCGGATAGGGCTGTCGACACCGTCCGTGGCGGTCTGGGTGAGCATCACCGCGTGATAGGGAGTCCGGGCACCGAGGACGCGGTATTCGCGGGGTTCGCCCTTGCCGAGAACCGTTGAGTCACCGGCGATTTCAATGCGCAGCTCCGAGGTGGTGAGGGTGTGCAGGGCGAGGTTGATCTGCTCGGTTTCCTCGACACCGTAGCGGGCACGCACGGCGGCCCGATGCGTGGCGACCTCGTCGTTGGTGGCCAAACGGCTGACATAGCGCAGCGGGTGCGGGAACCGGTCGTTCGCGTCGCTGTACCACAGCGCCGCGAAATCGTCCGGCTCCCAACTCCATTCGGCCATCGTGGTCATCCAATCAACATCATGCGGCGGGCTCGGCACCGCCCGGGGTACGGCGTAAGTACCTCAGGACAGGGGGCGAGCCAGCGAAATTCAGATAAGAAAGGTTTCGACGGCCGATACTTCGACCGGGGATCAGCTCGGTGTCGATCCGGGTTCGGCGTGGTCACCGCCGATCACGCCGCCGGGAACAGTTTTCGGGCCGGGCCCGAGCAACTCTTCGGTGTTCTCCATGTTCCGAAGCCACTCGGGGAGCTGATGGGAGTCGTCGTCGCCCTTGGATTGGCCACGGCCAGCGCCCATTCCACCCATTCCGCCCATTCCTGAGGTGCCGGTGCCGGTGGTCGCCGCGCGTGCCGCGTTGGCCGTCGTGCCCGTGGCGGTCGGTGTACCGGGCACGCTGCTGCCGGGCTTGCCCGAGGTCGTGCCGGAGGTGCCGCCCAAGCCGCCGCTGCTGCTGCCCGTGCCGCCCGAGTAGCCGCTCGGCGTAGTCGAAGTGCTCGTCGTCGGGGTCACCGAACTCGGTTGGGTAGCCGAGGTGGTCGACGGGGTCTGCGACGACGAATCGGTACTCGTGGGAGTGGTCGACGAATCCTGCGAATTGTTCGTCGTTGGATCGGTGGTGGGCTGCGAATCTTCCTTCTGGTCGCCGCTGCCCTGGTTGCCAGTCCCGGATGTCGGGTTACCGCCACCGTTTCCGGATGTCCCGGGGGTGTAGCCGTCGTTCTTGATTTCGGGCGCCTTGTACAACGGATCGGTCGGGCTGTTCGGCACCGGGAGCACCGGAATCTGCTTATCCGCCGAAACGAATGTATTGACGTAATGACTGCGCATGGCTTCCCGGGCTGAGCTCTCGCAATCGTTGCGCACCGCAGCGGAATTGGGGCCGTGGTAGATACCGAGGTTCCAGCTCTTCGGGTTGTACCAGGATCCGCCGTCCGGCGGCTTATCCACGGCTTTCTGAGTATCGTTGACGCCGTTGGCCGCTGCCGACACCCGGTCGGCAAGGTTCTGTAGCGGTGTTGTCAGGTCCAATGCGGCCTTGGCGTACTTGCTGATCGCGTCCCGCGAACTCTTCGCGGCAGTGCCGTCCCAGGCGGCCGAACTCGAATGATTGATCCGGTTGGCGAAAAGTTCTGCCGCCGAAGCCCAGTCCGTTGCGATCTGTACATACTCACTGGAGCCATTGTGCGCCTCGGTCGTATTCAGCGGAGTGAAGGCGTTGTAGATCTTCCAATGGTTCCAGCTATCGACATGTTCCCCGCCGCCGGAAATCTTCGATGGCTCGTTCGAATCGGTCATTTCGACGCACCAATCGCCGGGGGCGTTGTCACGCCCAGTTGGGTCGGGCTACCAATCTGGCTGACTCCCCAATCCGCCTTCAACTCGTTGTAGCGAGCGGCGAATGCTTGATCCTGCTCGACGTATTTCTGGGCGATTGTGCGGTGGAGGTTTTGGATGTCGTCAACGATCTGATAGTGCTGTTCCAGAATGTCGTACACGTTGTTGTTCGAGTCCGTGGCTGGATCGGCAATCTTGGCCTTGCCACGGAAGCGAGCCACCAGTGTGGCGGCCGAGATCATACCGTCCGTCGACTCACCGAGACCCCAGTTCTTTCGGTTCGAGATCCTTTCCGCGATCCGCTGAAGTCGGCGGATCTCTTCTTTGAAAGCCTCGCAGTCGCGCTCGATGTAGACGAACTCGTCGGCGTTGACACGCACTTTGTCGCTGAAACTGACAGTCAGCTTGCCGTCCTGAGCGTCCTTGATCGCGCTGGCCAGCGGGCCCGACGATGATAATGCCGTGGAGTCGCCGCTCATAGTTCGTGGTCCTCCCCAAGGGTTTCCAACCGTGATCGACCGGAGTTCGTTCAAGTCTAGAGAGTGGCAGGTATCGCTGGAACAATCCCTTCCGCAAGACGCTTGGCGATGTCACAGGAGTGCTGGGCGGCAGTCAGTTTGGCCGAACGCGGGTTGGTGATACCGACCTCCAGGCTGCCGCCCCTCATATCAACAATCAGTACGCAGTTCTCATGTTGATCCGTCTTATCATCGCTTGGGCGATAGGTAAGTGCCGCCCGCCCAGCCACGTTGGACTCTTCGGTGACAGTGAACTGACTGTTCGCGCGAACGATTGCCAAGGTGATATTGGTGGTGTCGATCGTGACAGCGTATCCATCGCCGCCGCGCTGAACCCAGTCGCAGCCGCGCCACTTGTAGCCGCCGGGCCTATCTGTGATGTCCGGCGTCGGCTTGATGAGCTGTTCCTGCTGAATCACCGACTGCGGGATGTCCTTACACGCATCGAACCCCGTTGGCACATCCGCCGCGATGGTCGGCGTCGCCGACGCACTGTTCGTGCTGCCCTTCGACTCCCCACCGGAGTTGCATGCCGAAACCAGCATGATCAGCCCCGCACCGAGAACCGCACCCCGGATCACACCACTCCAGCTGGCCATCTCGTCCTCTCGAACCGGTGCCATCTCTGACCTGGGGTCGGACCGGCTTCCCCGCCCCCGCAAGCTCGTCTAGACCGTACCGGTCGGGTCATCAGCATGCAAAGCGTTCATCGCGGCTGCAATCCCGGAGGAACGCTGAATCGGAAGAACCCCAGATACCGAAAGCATCTGGGGTTCCTATGAATTCACATGCACGCCGTTCAGGACTGCTCGAACACCCCGCTCTGCACACCCGCCGTGAACGCATCCCACTCGGCGGGGCTGAACACAAGAGCCGGGCCCTGGGGGTTCTTCGAGTCCCGCACCCCAACCGTGCCCCCCTCGAGGTGAGCAACTTCCACACAGTCTTTCGTCGAGCTGCTGCGGCTGCTCTTGTACCACTTCGCCCCGGACAGATCGACACTCACGCTCTGTGCTCCTTCGCCACAGCCAGGATCTTTCGCCTGGACTTGCTCTCATCCAACGCTACACGTCCGATCTCGGCGAGCGCAGTCCGATAAGGTTCCACCTCCGCGTCACGTTCCAGGTACAGATCACCTCTGTATTCCTCCACGTAGACGATCGGCGGTTCCGTGAGCTTGGACTGCGGCAAGCGCGGAAACTCCATGAGCGAGCACGATCCGACGAGCACGCCGAGATGGTTGCGGGCGTTGAACGGGACAACTCGTATCGAAACGTTCGGCAGGGCACCGACTTCGGTCAGATGCCGGAGCTGTTCACTCATCACTGCTGGACCGCCCATCTCCTCGCGCAGTACAGCTTCCGACAGCAATATCTCGACAGCAAACCCCGGATCTTCCAAGCGTCGCTGCCTGCGTATTGCCCATTCAATTCGCTTCTCTATCAGCTCAGAAGGCAAATCGGGAGACTCGATCCAAGCTATCGCACGGCGGTAGTCCGGGGTCTGGAGCAGGCCCGGAAGTACGGCCAACTTCCACGCCGTCAATCGACTTGCCGCCTCCTCCAAAGCCAGGTAATGGTCGAAGTCCCCGGTGATCTGATCGGCATACGAACGCCACCAGCCCCCACCGCGTTCCCGCGCGGCCCGCACCTCCTGGACCAGCCCCAACAGGATTCGCCGTTCGTCGTCGATGGCCCCGTAGGCATCGCAGAGGGCGTTGACCTGAAAGCTGGTGATCCGGGTCGATCGCCCTTCCTCGATGCGACCGATCGATTGCGGGGAGGTTTCGGCCAGCCTGGCCGCTTCGGCTTGATACATGCCCTTGACCGTCCGCAATCGGCGCAGTTCACGACCGAGGGCACGACGCGCGAGGGTACTGCCGGTAACGCTCATATCGTTAGCCTCACTATGTAGTGACCGGACTTTTGGAAGCCGTCAGCAGGTGGCGCTCACGTGGCGGTATCCGCGGAGAAAGTGTGGCGATATTACGACGGAAGCGGGCGATTGGGGATGCCGTTTTCCGAAAGTCGGGTGTGTACTTGCATCACCCCGGTAGCCGGGAAGTACCCACCGTCCAAGCGAATCCCTTTGTATCACAGGCGGTTTCGGCCTCGGCTACCGGGCATCCCAGACACTCACACCCACGTTCGGAGTATCCGCATGCACGGCCTGCCGGTAACGAACCACAGCGAATTGCCCGTGATGACAATCGAATACGCGCATCTGATTATGCAGAACCACTTGGACTGCCAGGCGTCGATCTGCCCCGTCAAAGCACAGGCGAAGAAGCGGCTCATCGAGGCCGGCCGGTTCGTCCCGGCCGATGTTCCGCACCTGGGTTTCTGATATGGGCGCCGATCCCGTTCAGCACCAGCATCCGAACCATGCGATGTCACCGGCCCAGATGCATCGGGAGATATCCCGCGACGTACACGCCGACTGCACGGTGCGGACGTGTGCGATGTTGCGCGGCTGTTGGACACGCCTGATCGAGACGGGACATCCGCACCCCACCGATTCGCCTGACGACTGCCCCACATGCACCAGATCATCTGCCTGACAACAGATCTCGCACGCCGAACAACCAAGGGATGCTGCCCAATGCTTGCTCAGATCGTCATGCTCAACACCCTCCCCTACGAAGTATGGCCGACCCATGCGATGGGGAAACTTCAGGCCGATCCGCGCGCAGAGAACACCGGTCAGGCGGACCGATGACCGCCAG
>NZ_BDBY01000266.1 GCF_001613225.1 Nocardia pseudovaccinii NBRC 100343 | reverse complement strand
TGTGGAGGGGGGCACGATGCGCCGAGACAGATTGCGGACCACCCGGACTCAGGACGGCCGCAAGCTCGCCATATGGCAATTGGAAGGGGTCTCGGCCCGCATCTTATGTGCGCAATTCACTGCCGAATCGTTCACCGCGTATCGCGTGCCCTTGCGCGCACCGGTTCCGGGAGCGCAACCCGGAACGGTCGTGTTCGATCCGTACCCCGACCTGGCCGCCGCTCGGGAGTTACTGCCCGAGCACGACGACCTGTGGGATGAGCTTCGCGACGACTACTGGGCCGCACTGATGAAGGGTGAGCCGCTATGAGTCCCTACCACCCGCCGCGAATCGTCGAGATCCCGTATCTACTTGCGATAGTCGCGGAAGGTGGCACGCAGGTCGTCGACGATCAGGTCGGGTTCTTCCATGGCGGCGAAGTGTCCGCCGCGGTCGAGTTCGGTCCAGCGCACGATGTTGTGGTTGCGTTCGGCGATGCGGCGGACCGGGATGCCGAGGTCGTGGGGCATGACCGCGACGGCGACCGGGACGTCGGTGTCGGGTTCGGTGCTGCCCCAGGTGGCGGCTGCCTCGTAGTAGTAGCGCGCCGACGAGCCGGCGGTGGCGTTGAGCCAGTAGATCATGACGTTGGTCAGCATCGCGTCGCGGTCGACGGCGTCTTCGGGCGCATCGGTGGAGTCGGTCCAGTCCTTGAATCGTTCAACGATCCAGGCCATTTGGCCTACCGGTGAGTCGGCGAGCGCGTATGACAGCGTTTGCGGACGACTGGCTTGCAGCATGGCGTACGCGCCGAGTTCGTACTGGGCGCGCTGCGCCAGTGCGACCGCCCGCTGTTCGGCGGGATTGTCGAGGTCGGCGGTCTCGGCGGTGACGGTGGCGGAGGCGATCATCGTCAAGTGCACCGCGACCACATGCTCGGCATCGATCACCGCCAGCTCGCGAGAGATCGCGGCGCCGGTGTCCTCGCCATGGGCGCCGTAGCGGTTGTAGCCCAGGCGGCGCATCAGCTCCGCCCACGCCCGCGCGGCCCGCGCGGGCGACCAGCCGACCGCGGGGCCGGAGAGCCCGTAACCGGGAATGGTCGGCACCACGACGTGGAACGCGTCCTGCGCCTTGCCGCCGTGCGCGACCGGGTCGGTCAGCGGGCCGATCGCCTCGAGGAATTCCACGATCGATCCGGGCCATCCGTGCGTGAGCACCAGCGGCAGCGCGTCGGGTTCGGGCGAGCGGACGTGGACGAAATGCACGTTGTGCCCGTCGATCTCGGTGCGGAACTGCGGGAAAGAGTTCAGCCGGGCCTCCTGGGCGCGCCAGTCGTAGGTGTTGCGCCAATAATCGGCCAGCTCCCGGGTGTAGCCGAGCGGGATGCCCTGTCGCCAACCCGCCCCGGGGTCCTCGTCGGGCCAGCGGGTGTCGTCCAGGCGCCGATTCAGGTCGTCGAGCTGCTCCTGGGCGATGGCGATGCGGAAGGGCGTGATCTCTGTGCTCATGAAAACCACACTACAATCGAGCTAGGACAGATACGGTCCTAGGATTCGGGCAGAATATGAGCTGTGTTGGAAACCTCGGCGCGACTGCTCGAACTTCTGTCCCTGCTGCAGACACCCCGCGAGTGGACCGGTGCGGAACTGGCCGAACGCCTCCAGGTCGACGCGCGGACGATCCGTCGCGACATCGACAAACTGCGCACCCTCGGCTATCCCGTGCACGCGGTCGCGGGAGCCGCCGGATACCGGCTGGGCGCGGGCGTCAAACTGCCCCCGCTGCTGCTGAACGACGACGAGGCAGTCGCCGTCGTGGTCGGGCTGCGCACCGCCGCCGGTGGCACCATCGCAGGCATCGAAGAGAATTCGCTGCAGGCGCTGGCGAAACTGGAACAGATCCTCCCGGCCCGGCTACGCCACCGCGTCTCGGCACTACAGGCCGCCACCGTCGCCATGCCGGCCAGCACCGCGCCGGTGGACCCCGACGTGCTGACCGTGATCGCCACCGCCATCCGCGATCACGAACAACTCCGCTTCGACTACCGCACCCACAGCGACACCCTGATCCGTCGCACGGCCGAGCCGCATCGGCTCGTGCACACCGGGCGGCACTGGTATCTGGTCGGCTGGGACCTCGACCGAACCGATTGGCGCACATACCGTGTCGACCGCCTGCACCCGCGCATTCCCAACGGGCCGCGGTTCACGCCGCGCGAGGCGCCGGAGGTGGATCTGGCCGGTTTCGTCTCTCGCGCGGTCAGCACAGCGCCCTATCGCTATCGAGCACGCATCACCCTCGAGGTATCCGCGGCCGTGGCGGCCGACCGCATCCCACCCACCGTCGGCGTCCTCGAGGCCATCGACGACCAGCACTGCCTGCTGCACACCGGCTCGAATTCGCTCGACGAAATAGCGGTCTACGTAGGGCTTTTCGGCTTCGGATTCCGTGTCCATGAACCACCCGAACTCATCGCCCACCTGCGAGCACTCGCACACCGCCTCACCGCGGCCACCTCATCCCAAACCTGACCAACCATTCCGCTCCAACCAATCCTGATCGGCATACTGCTGGGCAGGCACTTCACGAGCCGGATGCCGCATGGGTGACCGATCGTGCTCGGCCCTCCTCGAAAGTTCTGACCACAGCATGCGTGCCAGTGCGGCAACCGCTCTCGGTCATATTGCGCGTATCCGCTCCTGCAACCGTCGGAGCTGTGGCAGCGGAGATTATGCGAGGCGGATATCCGCGGTGGCGAGGCCGAACACCTTGCGTCCGGCCGACTTTGCGACGATAACGACGACTGCGGTCCTGGTCTCGGGGTCGACCGATTTGATGCGCCCGGTGAACTCGACGCTTCCGGCGCAGGCGGCTTCGATGACGGTGTAGTTCGACAGCCGGACCCCGTACCTGATCATCGCGCTCGGGTCACCGAGCCCTCCGCTGACAAAACCAGCGCCCAGGCCCATGGTGAGCATGCCGTGGGCGATCACATCCGGAAGGCCCGCGAGCGCGGCAACCTCGTCAGCCATTGGATCGGGTTCACATCACACGCTCGATCATGTCGCTGATGCTGGCGTCGAAGTCGTCGCTGATGATACCGACCACGGTGGTGTGCATGATCTGCACGAGCTCACCGGTCTGGTTGGTGAAGGTGTAGGTGATGGTGAGCAGGTCCCTGCCCGCGATCCGTCGCACCGAGGAGAGCTCGACATCGCTGACCAACCGGTCGCCGATGAGCACCGGCTTGTACATTTCGAAGACCTGATCGGTCTGCACGAACATGTCGTACAGTCACCACGGTCTCGAGCAGCTGGCGGTTGGCCAACATCGCGACGGTCGTAACCGGCATCAGCAGAACCGAATTCACGAGCGAAACCCCACCTTCTCACACTCATGGCGCTCGCGCCGAGGAGAACAAACGAACGGAACTGCTGGGCGCAGTCACCGAGCAGCGACTTCGCTGTCCAGTGGCCGGGCCCGCTCGAGAATCTCGTCGACGGTCTGCTCCACGGTGAGATCGGAAGTGTCCAACCACAATCCGATGCGCGGGGTCTGCGTCCGCAGCACCTCGTCCAGGCTGTCGACGGTGAAGCCGTCGTAGGCGACCTTGTCCCTGCCCGCCTCGCGGGCGGCGACCGCGGCCGGTCTCGGCGCGAGCACCACCACATACCGCGGCCTGGTCCGGATGTGGTCGAGGGTGTAGGGCAGGCACTCTCCGAGCACGACATCCTGGATGATCGCGGTGAATCCGGCCGAGGCGTATGTATCGGCGGTATGCGCGGCCAGCGCGTGTCGCAGCCGCAGTTGCTCGAGTGCCTGCGTCGACGGTTCCGGACTCATGTCCGCCCGGCCACCGATGATGAAGCGCCGGAACGCATCTCCGCGCACATGCGCCGAGCGAGGCAACCGCTCCGCCAGCGCCTGCGCGACCGTGGACTTCCCGGCGGCCTGAATACCGGTGATCAGATAGACGGCGGATTCCATATCCGCCATGCTCGCAGCCGAGCGCTACTCATTTTCGCCGCCGTTCCCCGACGCAGCTCGTCCGGTGGAACGGGTGCAGTCGCGACAGCGCGCGCCCGGTATCGGCGCGCGAGATGAGATCGTCGCCGCGGCTAGCGTGCAGGCCGGTAACGCCCGCGCCGGAGCGGTGCTGAGTGAGACGATCGAAATGTTCCAGCGAACTATTGCGGCACGGCCGTGGCAGTTTCGCTGAGAACCGTTGAGGCACCCACGATTTCGATGCATCCCATGTACTAGTCCTGCGCTGGGCGAAGAATCGGGTCGATCTCGACCAGCATGGCGATCAAGTCGCTTGCTCCATGACGTACCAGCTCATCAGGCGCTCCGGTCAATGTCTCGCACTCTCGCACAGCAGCATCCCGGTCGCGGGAGAACACTCCGAATACGTCGAGCACGGCTGTCCTGATCCAGTCGGCGTGGTTCGGATCAGCCGCGGCGAGTCCTGAGGCGACGGCAGCGAAACCGAGCACGTCCTGACGCCGGAGCAATGCCTCCGCCGTCGCGCGGGTAACGAATGTGTCGCCAGCATCAAGTATGAGGCTCGACAACGGCCCTCTGGTCTCGGGCATTTCGGCGAAGTTGGCCAGGCAGCGGCCTGCGTCTGCCCTGTCTCGGTAGTCGGGGCTTTCTGCAAGCGTGATCAGCCCGGCTACGACTGCACCTCTTACCTCGTTGCTCATGGGCACCATTCTGCTGCGCAGGTCGATCAAGTTCCCGCCGACGACCGAGATACCCGCAAGGCGCGCACCGACTCAGCTCGCGCGGTGGATGGGATGCAGTCGCGATAGCGCGCGCACGGCATCGGCGCGCGAAATGAGCTGGTCGCCATCGAGTTCGGCGATGGCTGCCTCCATCCATTCCCGGATCAGCGTCGACAGGCCGATACCGCGGTTGTCGGCGAGTTGCTTGACCCGGGTGTGCAGCTCCAGCGGCATACGGATGGAACTCGTCACCATGATGTCGTCACCGGGGGCGAGTGGTGGCGGCGCCTTCTCCGGCGGGACCGGTTCGTCGCTGAAGGTCAGCCGATCCATGAACGACGCCACTTCGTCCGGGGTGGACGGGAAATCCTTTTCACGCATCACCGGTTCTCCTGTTCCCACTCCTCGAACATTTTCAGTTCGTCGGCGCGCATTTCCCGGGCGCCGATGATCAGCCAGGTCCACTGGTCCTGTTGGCGCGTCGCCACGATCAGCGGCCGCCCGGTACCGGTGCGACCCCAGACCGACAACACCGTCACGTGCCCGTCATCGGCAATCCGCGGCCAGCGCAGTGCTCCTTCGAGGACTTGGCGTACCTCCCGGGGTCCGATGCCGATCAGGTGCGCGAACGCCCAGTCCGGCCACTCGAACCCCATAGTCACATACTACGCGCATAGTAACCGACCGATCAGTCCCGGCTTGATACTTGACGCGTAGGATTTTGCCTACCTATAGTCGGGATCGTGAACATCACCGAAGGACAGGTCTTCGCGGCACTGGCCAGTCCGGTTCGGCGCGAGGTATTGCGGCTGCTGCGCGAGGGCGGACCGCAGCCGGTGACCGATCTGGCCGCGCATTTCGAGATGGCGCGGCCGAGCTTCTCCGAACACCTGCGGGTGCTGCGGGAGGCCGAGTTGGTCAGTGAGAACAAGGTGGGGCGGCAACGACTGTATCGGCTCGAGGCGGCCCCGCTATACGAAATCCAGCAATGGTTGCACCCGTTCGAGCAGTTCTGGCGCGAGAAGTTGGCCGGGCTGCGTGAACTGCTGGACACCATGGAAGAGGAATAACGATGACCGACGATCCGACCACCATTCACGTGGACGAATTCCTGGCGCACCCACCCGCGAAGGTGTGGCGTGCGCTGACCGAGCCCGATTTGCTCGCGCGGTGGTTCATGCCGTCCGGCTTCCGGCTCGAGGTCGGGCATCGCTACACCATCGATGCGAAAGCCGTTCCGGCGACCGGCTTTTCCGGTGCGATCGCGGCCGAGGTGCTGGCCTTCGAATCGGAGCGGATGCTGCGCGTCGGCTGGCGCGACGTCGACCCGAATGCCGAGCACGGCGCCGACTGGACGATCACCTGGAAGCTCGAGGCCGAGGGCAAGGGCACCCGATTGTTCTTGGAACACGCCGGATTCGATCCGGACCATCCGCTCCAGCAGAAAGCCCGCACGATCATGGACGCCGGGTGGCGCAGCCATGTCATGCGGCGCATCGATGAGGTGTTGCAAGAATTGGAGTCGTCACCGAACCTCGGGCGCTGAGTCGCGCCGCATTTCCTTGCAGCTATCGGCTGTTCGATCAGGCGATCTCGGCAAAGTGCAGCACCGCCGAACGCCGGATACACCGTGGGGTGTCTGCCCCAGTGACAACGGCCGAGATGGTATCGGCGACCGTCATCGAACCGGTCGCCGATACCATGGCCATCAAGACAGCGACGTCGATTCGGTCATGTCCTGGTCCTGCGTTACGTCCTGTACCGGAACAGGATTCGACCGCGGGTGAGGTCATACGGGCTGAGCTCCACGAGCACCCGATCCTGCGGCAAGATCTTGATGTAGTTCTTCCGTATCTTCCCGCTGATGTGTGCGAGTACCTTGTGCCCGTTCGCGAGTTCCACTGTGAAAGTGGCGTTGCGCAGACACTCGACGACGGTGCCTTCGATTTCGATGCCCCTGCCGTTTTTTGCCGTAGTCATCATCGCAGCACCAACTCCAGGTTGCTGCCTGCGCGGCTGCTGCCGCCAACGCCGTCGAACAGCGCTGCAGCGGCGGTGTTGGTGTCGTTCACATACGCCGATGCCGTTTCGATCCCCGATTGGTGCAGCGAGCGAAGTACCGGGGCGAGCAGTGCTCTGGCGATACCTTGGCGGCGTTGGTCGGCTCGAACAACGATGAGTTCGATACGTGCGTGCCGACGTCGCGATGCGACGCGGAGCAGTCCGACATACTCGCCGGACCGGGTTGCGACCGCATACTGTGCCGGATCGACCGGAACGATCCCGTCCGGGCGGGTAATTATCTCGGCGGGCATGGAGTCCCAGCCGACGGTGTCGTCGATTTCGGCACGGATCCTGGTGTAGGCCTCGAGGAGTAGTACTTCTTGTGCCGCGCCGACCGGCAGTATCGTCACGCCCTCGACCGACGGCACCGAGTCGAGCCCGGTGTGGTGCGGGTCGGTGGATACGAGGTATTCCCACTCACGGCGGCGGGTCGTGAAACCAGCCCGCTCCCAAGCAGACCTCAGGTCCACGTCGACTTCATCGACCACCGTGTAAATCGGCCTCGAAAGCGCTGGCAGCATCGCACTAGCGAGTTGGTCGAAGACCGTGCCGTGCCACGAGTCGATGCTGAGGAAGATCCGACCGTCGGGCCGCCGCGAAGCGTCGCCGCGGCCGATCACTCGGTCGTCGGCTACCGCCTGCCATTGTGTCTCCGCAACCCGCGTGATCACTACGGTGGGCTCACCCATACCCGCAGTGAAATTCATAGAATTCATTGGTTGTCGCCTTTCGGGATTGCCTTGTTGCTCAGGCGCTCCCGGCGACACCTACATCGTTCGCCCGACCGTGACGACGAGAGGGAGCCCCCACATCGATACAGTGTTCATGGGTCTCACCTCCTCGCTTGATGCCACGGTGTCACGGAGGCTATCAGCTCGAACATCATCCTGCCCAACTCTTTTCCGCCGACCGGCTCGACTGGCTACCGGTGCACTGCTCGAGCATGGCATCGACGCCACCACCCCGGCCGCAGTTCCTGTTCCACGTCGTCGCCGCGATGGACGAGTGGACTGCGGACCTGATCAGCGAGGCGAACGCCGCTACACCGTCGCCCAAAACAGCAGACCCCCTGTCGGGTGTGAGCTTGCGATGAGGGGGCAGTACTCGCTCAGAGGTTTTCCGCGGTCACGATGATTGTGGTCCAACCGCCCAGGTGAATTCGGTCACCGCTCTGGAGCGGGACGGGCACCTTGCCGGGGATCAGGTCTTCGCTGCCATTCAGGCTTGTGCCGTTGGTGGAGCCGAGGTCGGTGATGGTTATGCCGGTTTCGGCGAGGCGGAGGATCGCGTGGGCGCGGGAGACCCCTGCGTCGGCGGGGGCGATGCCCAGATCGATCTCGGGTTGCAGACCCTGGGAGACGCTGTGTTTGCCGATCAGGATGTCGTTGCCGCGCAGGGTGATTCGGCGCTCGGGGTAGAACGCCGGGAATTCGACCTGGTCGGCGTCGGGGCCCTTGCGGGCCTGCACGCGGTCGTAGAACTCACGATCGGCGGTGATCGTGGCGACCCATGTCACGGTACCGGCCGCGCTCACGACCTCAGCGGCGGAAACCGCGGTGGCGGTGACGATTTCGGTCGGCGCGGCCGCACGCGGCTCCGGCGTCGGCAGCGCTGAATCGGCGCCGCAGACTTCACAGAAGCGGCCGGTGCTCGGCGACCCGCATGACGGGCACAGCGCGGCCGAGGTCGTCGGTGCGGGCGCGCCGATCGGTGAACCGCAGACATCGCAGTAATCCGTCGCGACGGACTGATGCCCGTCCGGACAGGTAGCAATCGCCATCACCCCTCCTTGCGTACCCGCGCCGTCTTGGTGGAGCGTGCGTCCAAGGCCATTTCGTCCGCGGCCTCGACCCTGGCGCGCAACCGCACCGTGCCATTGCGCTCGTCCACCTCGACCACACCGCGCAACAGCTTCGCGGTGCCCTCGTTCCCCGATTCGGCGGCGAGCTCGACCGCGCGCCGCAGCTTCGCCGTCGCGGTCTCCACATCACCGTTTTTACGCGCGCTCAACCCCTCTTGCACGACCTGGGCGAGTTCGGCCTGTCCGGTGTAATGCGCAACGCGCCTGCTGATCCGGGCCGAGAGTTCGGTCTCGGTGGTCCACACCGCGCGTACCAATCCCTGACCGACCACCTCGTCGCCCGCGACCACACTGATCCGGGCCGCGAGCTTCTCCCGTCCGGGTGCGGCGGGCTCGACCCGCACCTGCACGTGGTAGTCGCGGTCCTCCGCGCCCCAGGCGCCGAGCGGGTACTCCCCCAGTTGCGATCCGGCGTCGGTGCGTCGCGCGGTGAGATCCTCGATGGTCGGGGCGACCTGCTTGACGAACTGGACGGTGGCGCCCGCCGGTGTCCACACCCGCAGGGTGAGTTCCGGAATCGCCTTGGCCATCGACGTCTGCGTCATGGCGGCGAAGTCCGCGGCCAGATTCGCCGGATCCGCGACGATATCGACCGTGCCGTGCAGCGCCGAGGCGATGGTGCGCAATTCGTCCACCTGCCAGTCGGTGCCGACGCCGCGGCAGTCACAGGTGAAGATGCCCTCGGACTGTTTGATCTCGGCGGCCAGCGCCGCAGGTTCCTCGTGTTCGTTCTTGCCGTCGGTGAGCAGAATGGCGTGCACCATGGCATCCGGATGTTTCTTGGCCAGCTGCCGGGTGAGCCCGAGCCAGGTGCCCATGGCGGTGCCGCCGTTGGGCCGCAACTTGTCCAGTGCGCGGCGGGCCGCGGCCCTGGTATCGCGGTTGACGGGCACCGATGGCTTGTCGCCCGGATAGGTCAGCCGCGCCATCGACGTGCCCTCGATGATCGCGAACCGGGTGCCGTCCTTCAATACATCGAGTGCGGCCAGGGTGGCTCGGCGTGCACCCTCGAACTTCTTGCCGGTGGCCATCGATCCGGAGCAGTCGATGATCAGCACCTCCAGTCGCTCCGGTTCCGGTCCGGCGGCCACGAAATCCGCGCCGGTCTCCACGGTCACCACCGCGTCGACTGTATCCGCGCCCTCGGCCAGGTATTCGTTCTGGTCTATCGCTACCGAAATCCCGTTATTCGCAATGGAACTCACTGTGCAACTCCTGCATCGACCGATGGCCCGATCGGCACCAGCGCGACGGTGATGTTGTCGCTCCCCCCGGACCGTAGTGCAAATTCGACAAGCGCCCGCGCCGCCTCCTCGCGCGGTAACCCGCTGACCATCCGTGCCAACGCCGCCGGATCGGACACGTAGTTCCAGAGTCCGTCACTGCACAGCAACAGCACCCCGGGACCCGTGGTGTGAAAGGTCTTCACACATCGGTCCGACCACGCCTTGTCCTCGCTGTCGGCACCGAGCCAGCGCAGCAAGGTATGCGCCCGCGGATCCCGCATCGCGGACTGCTCGTCCATGGCACCCGCATCGACGAGCGCCTGCGCCCACGAGTCGTCGACGGTCAGCCGTGTCGACGGCAAATTCCCGCCCGCGATCGGCTCGATGCCGACGCCCTGCAACCAATATGCCCGGCTGTCACCGACATTCGCGACGGTGATCTCCACGCCGTCGCCGCCGTATCCGCGCACGATGGCCGAAACGTAGGTGCATGATGGAGCGTGACCGTCGTGCGTCGCGATATCGCGCACGGCCTCCGATGCGGCCGTGAGCCCGGCCATCACAACCGCCGTGCCCGAGCGCGCTTCGGCCAATGCGGTGAGGCAGGCATCGACGCCCGCACGCGCCGCCGCGCCCGAGGCCGCCTGCGGATCATCGGAGGTGGAGACGCCGTCGCTGACCGCGATCACCGAGACGACCGGGCGCTTGGCACCGTCTTCCAACACCGCCGCCGCGACCGCATCCTCGTTGCGCGCGTGCGCGATACCGCGATCGGTCATGACATACACCGCGCCGAGATCGGCCTCGAATCGATCCGGCTGCGGCCGCAATTGACCGCAGCCGCCGCAGTAACCATCGGCGTCGTATCGGGTGCCGCCACAACCCTCACATGTCGGCGCCGCATCCGGATCCGACCGCGGCAGCGCGATTCTGCGCGCGCCGAGTTCGCGGCCGCAGGCCTCACAGAACCGGTCGGCCACCCCGACCCGCGCCGCGCACTCCGGGCACCGCGGCTGCACCGCGGTATCAGGTCCGGTCATAGGTTCGTCCTCGGCCGGATCGCATTGGCACGATCCACCAGCTCGAATCGGGCCCACATATCTTCGGTTTCGCGGGCGAGGTCGCGATAGCAGCGCTCCAAACCGGTTCGTACTCCGTCCTGATCGAGGTTGGCGCCGAGCAGCGCCCCATGTGTCGTCGGTGCTTTTCCCGTGCGCAGCCAGTTCAATGCGGCGTCCAGCACGCGCATTCGCACCTGTGCGCCACGGCTTTTCGATTCGATTCGCAATGCCTCGACCCGTCCGCCCGCATCGCGCAGCAGCGTTTCCGATAGTTCATCGGGTGTGCGGTCGGCCAGCATGGTCTCCACCGCCGTCAGCCGTGCCTCGGTGTAGAGCGCCGATGCCGAATCCACCTGGTCGAGTACGGCGACCGCGCCGTCGCGATCGCCGTCCGCATTGCGCAGCCGGGCCAGTCCGAAGGCGGCGCTGGCGAAGCCGTGGTCGGTGCGCCAGACCGTGTCGTAGTAGCGCGCGGCCTGTTGCCGATCCGACTGCGCGCCCGCGAGTTCGGCGACGGCCGCCTGTGCGATCTTCGGCGCGGCCTCACCGGGCAATGCGGCGTACACGGCATCGAATTCGGCATGTGCCGCATCCGTATTGCCCGCGAGCAGCTCGGCTTGACCGCGATACCAGGCCAGCCGCCAGTCACCGGGCAGGGTGTCGGCGAGTTCGTCGAGTCGGCGCAGCGCGTCGGCCGGATCGCCGACCTCCAGCGCGGCGCGGACCAGCCGCAATGGAATCTCCACGGACGCACCGCGGGTCGTGAGCACCGATCGCAGTCCCGCCTCGAAGGCCGGTTCCAGTTCGGCGGGAGAAGTTCCGCCGGTGGTGGCCAGCAGCGCCGCACCGCTGTCGTTCGGATCCACCAGCGGAACGGGCAGTGCCGCAACGATACTCGCTGGCGTCAGCGCTTCCTGAATGCCGAATACGCCACGCGGCGGCCCGAAGTAGGCCGACATTCCGGGACGCGGCACACCGTCATCGATGCTCAGCACCTCGCGCAGCACGCCGGTCAGCTGATCGGCCATCTCCTCCATCGAGGAGAAACGCGCCTCTGGATCGGCCTCGGTGGCGCGCAGGATGAATCGGTGCAGCGAATCATATTTCGCCAGTAGCGGTTCGGCGTCCGGATCGGGCAGTGCGCCGAAGTGTCCACCCTGCTGCGGCACATTCATCAGCAATACCGCGAGAGTGCGTCCGACGGTGTAGACCTCGGTCGCCACGGTCGGCCCGCTTTGAGAAATTTGGGGGTCCTGATAGCCGATGGTGCCGTAAATAGGGCTGTCCTGATCGTCCATGGCGATCACCGCGCCCATATCGATGAGCTTGAGCTGCTCATCGGTCTGCATCACGTTGTCCGGCTTGAAATCGCAGTAGGCCAGGCCGAGCGAATGCAGATAGCCGAGCGCGGGCAGCATCTCCAGAATGTAGGCGATGGCCTGCGGTGGCGGCAGATAGCTGCCGTCGGCATCGCGGCGGGCGCGCAGGATCTGTTTGAGCGACGTCCCGCCGACGTACTCCATGACGATGTAGCCGACCGCGACACCGTCGGCGCCGCGGTGCTCGACGAAGTTGTAGATCTTGACGATGCTGGGATGTTCGACCTCGGCGAGGAATCGCTTTTCGGCGACCGCCGCGGCCATCGCGTCCAGATCCCCGGAATTGAGTAGACCTTTCAGCACCACCCAGCGGTTTGCGACATTGCGGTCGGTGGCCAGATAGATCCAGCCGAGTCCGCCGTGCGCCAAGCAGCCGACCACGTCGTACTGTCCGCCGACCAAGTCGCCCTTGCGTAGCTTCGGTGTGAAGGAGAACCGGGTGCCGCAGTTGGGACAGAAGCCCTCGGTGCGGCCGGGCGTACCGTCATGGCCGCGGCCGACCGGTTGTTCACATTTGCCGCAGAGCCGCTTTCCCTCGGCGACCTGCGGATCGGCCAGGACCGCGGTGGCCGGGTCGATGCGCGGGATCCGCGGCACTTCCACCATGCCCGCGCCGAGCCGACCGCGAGCGCTGGATTTCGACGAGGTCCGGCCGGTGCGCACCGAACGTCCGGAGGCGCGGGTGCTTCCCGAGCGGGCCGACAGTGCGGAAGTTCCGGAATTTCCGGCCGGAGCTGTGCCGCAAGCATCGCAGTAGCCGTCGACGATGTTTCCGCCGCAGCCCGGCTCGGCACAGATAGCCTGCCGCGATTCAGCCGGAGCCGTGCCGCAGGCGTCGCAATATCCACCGGCAATGGTTCCAGTGCAGCCCGGTTCGGCACAGGCCAGGGCCTTGCTCGAAACCTCATGCCGGATAGGGATTTCCGCCGAAACAGTGGTCGCCTCGGCGGGTGCGGTGCCGCACACCGCGCAGTATCCGTCTTCGATCGTGCCGCCGCAGCCCGGCTCATTACAGGTCATCTGCCCCGCCCCGATTTCTCCCCGATGATCTGCTGGAAGTCGGCGACCGCCCGGGTAACGGCCGCCAGATCACACGGTCGCCGCGCGAGCAGACCCGCCGCGATCTGATTCGAGGCCAGGACATCTCGGTCCTCGCTGACGCCGAGACGAGCCGCCTTCGCCTGATAGGCGGCCAGTCGTCCGCGCAACTCGGCACGCCGATCGAGCAGGCCCTGAGCCAATTCCTGCACGGTGGCCGCTCCCGCGGTCGCGTCCGCGATTTGTGTGCGCAACCGGACCAACTCCGCTGCCGCGCCCGATTTCGCGGATAACGCATCTAGTTCGGCTTCGAGCGCGGCGGTGTTGTCCTCGGACACCGGCAGCGGGCCAGCCGAAATCTTCGCCTCGACTTGCGTCCGCGCCTCCGCCGCGCGGGCTCGGGTGGCCCGCAGCACCGCCAAGCGACTGCGCGTTTCGGCGACCGCCTCGGCCCAATCCGCAGCGACCGCAACGAGTTCGGCGAGAATGGTGGCCACCTGCCGCAACTCCCCCGACAACTCCGCTATGCGCGCATCGATCTCCGGCACCGTCAACGCGAGTGGATCGGTCGCCGATCGGCTCAGCAATTCGGCGATGCCGTCGCCGATCGCGCGCAACTGCGTGGTCTCGCCCCCGGCCGCACCTGCTTTGTCCAGGGTGTCCTGCAGTGGCGCGAGGCCCGACATCACCCTCGTGTTCACCGCATCGATCGTGTCGAGGAATTCGGCGATTTCCGGGAAGGTGGCCCGCATGCGATCAACGGTATCGGCGAGTCCGACGAACAGAACCTCTTCGGCGGGTCCGGTGAGCGAACGTTGCGCCATCGGTATCGGCGTGCGCGCGGCCTCGTAGGGACGCCCACGCAGCAGCCGGGTGAGTTCGGCGCGCTCACCGTCGTCGAGGCGCGCCCGAGTGCCGCGCACCTTGCGCGCCGATTCCAGGATGATCTGCAGACGGCTGTAGTCCTCCCACATCAGCGCGAGCGCGGCGCGGACCGGCAGCCAGCGCTGTTCGGTCACCCCGGTCGGCGGATACCGCTGCAGCAGCGTGTGGCCCGGATGTTTGTCCAGTTCCAGCAGGGTGGCGGTGATGGCATCGAATTCGATTGTGCGGGTGGTCAATTCGGCGTCGATTTCGGCGAGAGTGAGTAGCTGCATGGTTTCACTCTTTGTAGCGGAGGTCCGGTGGCCCCGGCGACGGGCCGAGGGCGCTGAGCCTTGCGTTGTAGAGCTGCTGCCAGGTGCCGTCGCCGCGGATGCGTTCCAGCACGCCGTTGACGAAGCGGACCAGATCCGGATGCCCCTGCGCGATGCCGACCGCGTATGCGCCGGTGCCGATCACCTCGCCGACGATCTCCAGATTCCGGTCCTGGGCCACCAGACCGACCAGGATCGGATCGTCGCCGCTGATCGCGTCCACATGCCCCTGTTGCAGCGCGGCCAGACAGTCGGTCCAATTCGACGCGCCCAGGACGACGGGTCGCTTGGGCAGGCTGAACAGCGGCCCGGGTGAGGTGGTGCCCCGGGTGACGCACACCCGCTTACCACCCAGATCCGCGCCCGCACGAATGCCGGAGTTGCGGATGGCCAGAAGGCGTTGGGTCGCACGGTAATAGACCCCGGAGAAGTCGACATCGCGACGCCGCTCACAGGTCGCCGAGAAGGTGCGCACGATCAGGTCGACCTGCTTGTTCTGCAGGGCCGGTATGCGCTCGGCCGCGGTGACCGAACGCAATTCGATCCGGTCCGGATCACCGAAAAGGGATCGGGCGATCTCGCGCGCGATATCGATGTCGAAGCCCTCGAGCTGTCCGGTGCTGGGATTGCGGAAGCCGAACAGGTAGGTGTTCTGATCCACCCCGACCCGCAGTTTGCCATTGGCGGCGATGGCCGCCATAGCCGAGCCCGATGGCATCGCACCGGGACTCGGCAACGGCCCGGGACGCAGGGTGGCCTCCGGATCGCAATTGCCGCCGGATTCGGTCTGCGGTGGCGTAGTGATCTCGACCAGGTCGGGCTTGGGGTTGACCGCGGCCACATTCGTGGCGGCCGGGGCCTGGATGCCGGAGCCGCATGCGGTCACCAGCGCGCTCACCGCGACCAGCGCCATCCATCCGAAACCCGCCCGCCGCAGGATGATTCGCCGTCTCACAGGAACTCCTTCAGCCGTGGCCACAGTCCGGTGACGGTCGAGGCCGCTGCGCCGAACAGCAGTACCAGTGTCCCCGCGGGGCTGAGCGTCAACGTCGCACCCGCCGAGTCGACGCCGTCGCGCAACGAACCACGTTCCTGAATGAGGTTGTCGCGCAACAGCTGGTCGAGATGGGCGAACAGCATCGCCGAGGTGTCCGGACCGGTGCCGATGGCCTGCGCTACGGCCGCTGGATAGTTCGCCGCCTCGTAGGCCTCACGCTGTTTGGCATGTCCGGCGGTCCAGCCCAGCACGCTCCGCGAGGCCGCGGAATCGGACCCGGTTACCCTCGCCAACCGATCCGCCAGTTCGGTGGTGTGCTTGCGGTAATCGGTTTCGCTCGTGGTGATATCGCCGCGGGTGATCAACTCCAGGGTTTCGTCGGTGCGCGCTTGCTGGGCCAGGATCCTGGCCTGGGTCAGGGTTTCGAAGCGGCTGGTCGCCCCGGATTTGCCGGTATCGAGTGCGGCCGCGGCGATGATCGTCGCGGCGACCACCCAGAACAGCGCGAGGGCGGTCGCTCCCGCGGCGACCGCGAGGCCGAGGTTCATCCGGCGATTGGTGCGACGCAGCAGGACGAAAGTGCCACCGCCACAACCGATGAGAACCATCATCAGCAGCACGACGGTCGTCCACGGCAGCGCGCCGATATCGTGCTGATCCTGGCGCACCGCGGCCATGCGGTCTTTGCTCAGCATTTCGGCGTTGGGCAGCAAGGAATTCTGCATCAGCAGTGAGGCCTCGCGCAGATACGACGAACCGACGGGGAACCCCTGCCGGTTGTTCGCCCGTGCCGTTTCGACCAGGCCGGTGTAGGCGGGCAGGTCGGCGGCGATCTTGGCGACGATATTCCTGGTCTGCTGATCGGCGGCCCCGGCCGTCGCCTCCGCGAGTGCGGAGGCCGCTTCGGCGAGCGCCTGCTGGTACTGCCCACGCACCTGTGGTGATTCGATGCCGCCGGACAGGAAGGCCGTGGCCGCGGACGCGTCAGCGGCCGACAGTGCGACGTACAGGGTTTGCGCGGCGTAGGCCAGCGGTTCGGTGTGCTCCAGCACGGTATCGCGCCGCGCGATCTTGCCGCTCAATTGATCGGCCGAAGTCAATCCGGCAAGCAGGCACAACACCACGGTGACGACGGCGACCGCGCCGATGGCACCCGGAGTCGTCCCGGCGAAGCGCCGTAACCACGCACCCCCGTTGCGCATGGTCGCCGGTAGGCGAATCTCCAACACCGTCCCCCTTCATCTACCCGGCCGGTGTTCCCGATCGCGATAGTACGGGAGGGAATTCGGGTTTGCTGCCCATCGCCTCGGGGGCATCGAAATCCGAGGTCAATCCGAGGTCACATCGAGCAGCGGTGCGAGGTTCGGCGTCCAGCGCGGGTACTCGGTGAAGATCTCCCCGAAGGACTTCATCGGTTTGCCGAGCGGCAGGCCCGCCGAGCTGTCTTCGCGCAGTTCGTGCTGCAGCGACTCCACCGAGCGCATCAAGCCGGTGTGCAGACTGCGCTGTTCGATAACGGCACTGCGGCCGGTGATTCCGATCGCACCGATGAACGCACCCGAGCCGTCGCGCACGGCCGATGCCACGCAGCTCCATCCGACCAGGGTTTGCTCGCGCTCGTGCACGAATCCGGTATCGCGGGCCTCGTCGAGCAATGCCCGTAGTTTGCGCGAATCGGTGACCGAATATTGGGTCAGTGGCGCCCAGCCCATGGCGAAGATTTGTTCGGCCTGTTCGTCGTGTGCGGCGATCTGCAGTCGTCCCGCGGCGGTGAGGACCATACTGGGCCCGAACGAGGCCAGGCTCGGCCAGTTCTGCCGCTTCATCACCGCGGCGTAGTTGCGGCCGAACGCCGAACCGTTGAGGGTCAGCTCCCCGCCGTACAGGCTTGCGCACCAGACGATTTCGCCGCGCGTACGCAGATATAGGTCCTGGATGTAGGGCTGCGCGGTGAGCACGAAACCGTGCTGCTGGGCCGCGCGCAGACCGTGGTAGATCAGCAACGTGCCAGCGCGGTAACCGTCCTGAGTCAGTTCGAGCATGCCGCGTCGAGCCAGGTCGTTGGCGATGCGACGGACGGTGGGTTTCGGAATGCCGGTGCGCTTGGTCAAGGTGGCCAGCGAGACCGGATCCCGGGAATCGGCGACCGCCTCGATTATCGCGACGGCGCGCCCGACCACAGTTTTGTCATCGGGCATATCGCACCGCCGAGGCGACCGGAGCACAGCGGCGACACATCATGTCGACCTTCTCGGGAAGTGGAAACCGGCCGCGCGAGAAATGCGCGGTCGCGACGAGTGTGCGACCGCATCGCCCCGGGTGTCAAACCGGCACCTCGTTGGACGGCCGTTGGTTATTCGTTGGTCGGTGCCGCGAATCTCAGGGGGCCCGAAACGTACCGACCCGTGTTCGGTACGGACCCCCAACGCACCCCTAACCAACCCTCCAGCCTCGCACCGCGAGGCGGCCGTAATCAATGCACACACAGCCGATTTCGATGAACGTGTCACTCAGTGATACGGCGGGGATGTTTCCGCACCGGATTTGCCGGACGCTGATTCCAGGTCCCGTCCACCGGGCTTGGCGAGCAGGAAAGTGAACCCAGTGAAGTACCTACTCACCGCCGTTCTCGCGGTGGTCGCGGCGGCCGCGGTTTTCTTCGCGGTCGGTAAGTCGAATCTCGATATCCACCTGCCGCAGGTGGATCAGGCTTCGAATCAGGATCAGCCCACCGGCAAAGGCACCGGATCCTCTGGCGGAAACGGTGATTCGAACGGAAACAGCAATTCCGGTTCCACCGGACCCACGGGCCCGACCGGTCCCACCGGAACGTCGGACAAGACCAAGAAGCACACCGTCGTCTTCGACGTGACCGGCAACGGCAAGGTCCGCGATCTGAGCTGGGGTGACGGCGCCAGCAGCTATCTCGGTGCGGGCGCCACGACACTGCCCTATTCGCACACCCTGGTCAGCAACCGGACCGGCGGATTCGTCGTCTTTGTCGAGGGCACACCCGATCCCGCCGGTGCTGCTCACTGCAAGATCACCGTCGACGGCAAGGTCGTCGCCGACCAACAGGCCACCGCTCGCGGAATGTCTTGCCGCGCAGAAATTTCCAACTAATCGGAGCCAGGAATGCGTGAGGATACTCGTTTCCAACTCACCCAGGCCGGAGTGAGCGCCAGCCGGGTGTTCCCGTTCTATGTCGTCTGCGATGTCTCCCGGTCGATGTGGGATCCCGCGTGGACCAACCAGAAGATCACGCCGCTCGAGACGGTGGAGCAGGCGCTGCCGGATATGCTCAATGTGCTGGAGGAAGATCCGACCACCTATGACACCGCACATCTTTCGGTGGTTGCTTTCGGTGATTCCGCCGTCGCGGTGTTGCCGCTGACTCCGCTGCGCATCGATCCGTCCATTCCGGCGCTGCCACGCCAGGGCGCGACCGACTACGCGGACGTATTCCGCTATCTGGACCGGCAATTGCGCTCCGACCACAAGCGCTTCGCCAGCGCCCGACTGGACACCTACACGCCGGTGATCTTCTTCCTCACCGACGGAAATCCCCAGGTGCGCGGCAAATTCCAGCCCGACGAGGTCTGGGTGCCGGTACGCGCCGGATTGGAGGCGCCCGGCCACCCGTTCCGCCCGGTGGTGGTGGCCCTCGGCATCGGTGATGTGCGTGAGGAGACGGTACGGCAGTTGCGCTCCCGCAATCCGGTCGGCGTCGCCTGTGTCGCCCAGGGCAGTGTGGCGCCGGGAGATCTGTTGCGCGCCATCATCAACAGCATCAAGTTCTCGATCAGCAGCAGTGTCGGGCAGGGCAGGTTCCTGTTCCGTACGCCCCTCGGTATGCGGGAACTGGACTGAATAGCCATGACGTTGGATACGTTTCGCCGCCGACCCATTCTGCTGGTGGCCGGGATCGCACTGCTGGGTGCGCTGCTGTCGATCATTGTGCAACTGCTGGGTGACAGCGGGAACGACCGCTGGACGACGGACAGGGTGGCCGATCGGGTCCTGGCCGAAGGCACCGGCGGGTGCCCACCGACGGCCGCTGAGCCGCAAACCGCTGTGGCCGTGCTGAATTCGCCGGTGCGGGCGCAAATCGAAAACAAGGCGGGCGATACCTGCGCGTTGATCTCGGGTGCTCCCATCAAATTCCCACCGGAGTTCAAGGCGCCGTCGACACGGCAGATGGTGCGAGATGTCGACGGTAACGAAGTGAGCGTCCGCCCCCTCAACAAGGCGGGTGATCTGCTGATGGTTTCGATCGCCGAACCCGCGCACGAGCGGTCAGGATGGTGGTGGCTACCTGCGGCTCTCATCTGCTTCCTGGCCTCGACGGCCACCGGCGCGGCGGTCATGCTGGTGCGCCCCCGAGCTGATGTCCCCGCCCCTGAACGCGGCGAGGAGACCATGCGCCGAGAGCATGTCGAGCACACCGAGTCCGCCCGTCCGGTGGAACTGCCCGCCCTGACCACCTCGGGCGTGAGCGGACTCACGGTCGATCGCGGCCGCAGCGGCCGCTACGACGTGTATGCCGCCACGCAGGTGGGACTTTCGCACGCTAAGGACGGCAACACCCGCGAGGACGCCTACGCGATCGGTGGTGATCCGGATCGCGGCTGGGTCTACCTCGCGGTCGCCGACGGGCTCGGTTCGGCCGCCAATTCCCATGCCGCCGCCCAGCGTGCGACCCGCACCTGCCTGACGCTGCTGCACCGGTACGCGAGTTCGCTCGATCGCATCGGCTATCCGTCCACCTGGGAGCCGCTCGCCGCCGAGATCACCGCGAAGGTCGCCGCCCAACTCGACGCGGGATCGGTCGACGGACTGGCCGCCGAACTCGATTACCGCAGCCCGCACGGCGCGGGCGACAACAAGCGCACCTCGATCCCGGCCTGCACCTTGGCCTTCGCCGCGCTCGGCCCGGTATCGGCGGACGGCTATCCGCTGGCCTGGGCGACCGTCGGCGATTGCGATCTGCTGCTGGTGGATCTGAATTCCGGTGCCACCAAATGGCTTACCCAGCACGCGACCAAGCGCGGCATGATCAGCAATGTCACGCCGTCGCTGCCACGTGATGCCGATCGCGTGATCGCGGGATTCACGTTCGTGCCGTCGAATCTGATGGTGGTGCTGGCCAGCGACGGCATGGCCGATGCGATCCGGCTGGTGCCCGAACAATTCGCCACGCTGCTGCCGCAGATCGCCGGACCGCGGCCCGCCGAGCATGTTTTCGGTCAGCTCGTCGGATTCGACCTGCCCGGTCTGCACGATGACCGCACCATCGTCGCGGCCTGGCCGACACGCGGGCGCGGGCCCGCCCGGGAAAGACGGTAGGTGGGGGCAATGACAATGCCGGGGTGGTCGGCAGCCGGTCGTACCGAGTACCGCGTGGACGAACTGCGCATCGTGGGCGACTTCCCGCTGGGTGAGGGCGGTTCCGCACAGGTGTGGCGTTGTACGACACCGGACGAGGTGTCGGTCGCCTTCAAGCGCTATGACCGGGATACTGTGCGCCAGTTGGAGCCGGAGGTGCTGCGCGAGTTGGTCGACTGGCCGCACCGGCTGGATCAGGACGACCGGAAGCGGATGCTGGAGCTGTGTGCTTGGCCCCATGCCGTGGTCGTCGAAGATCGAACGGTGGTAGGCATTCTCATGCCGCTGGCACCGCGCGAATTCTTCTTCGAATCGCACAGCGGGCCGCAGCCGCGTGCCTTCACCCGGGTCGCGGTGCGGGTGTCGGATGCGCAGAAGCGTCGGCACACCTATTTCGACTTCCCGCACAAGATCGCACGGCTCGGGCAGTTGCTGGTGGATCTGCAGTTCCTGCACGACAACGACGTCGTGGTCGGGGATCTACAGCCCAACAACATTCTGACCACCGACGCACGCCCGGTCGACGGTATCGTCTCGGCGCACAATTACTTCCTGGACTGCGATTCCTTCCTCATCAGCGGCCGCGGCGCGACCCCGCGCCTGGATCCGCTGCCGTGGCGGCCGCCGTATCCGGTGCAGCAGTTCACCGCGACCACCGATCTGTTCAAATTCGCCCTGTTGATGATTCGTTGCCTCGCCGAGGATCTGGCCGCGAATCAGCTCGACTATCGGCAGTATGCCCAGTTGCTGCCCAGCGGGGATTTCCAGAAGGTCGACCGCCTGCTGACCACCCCGTACCCGGATCTGACCTCGGCGGATCTACGGGCGCTTGCGCTGGCTTGGCAGTCGGTGGTGCGGCCGGACGGCCGGGTGTATCGGCGGACCGACTTCGCGCTGCGCGAACCCTGGAACGAGCAAACTCGCGCCGCGCACTTCGCTGGGTTCGCCGTGCCCACGCCGACGAATAGTACACCGTCCCAACGTATTTCACCCATTGTGGTCGTCGCGTGGATCGCGCTGTTCATCGTGCTGCTCGCCGTTGTTATCGCGCTCGCCTGATCAGGAACGAACTGATGTCCGAACCCGCACTCCTGCTCACTACCGGTGCGATCCGTCACCGGATCTCCGGGCGTACCCATTCCCTCGGCTCCGGGTCCGGCGCCGATATTTCGGTCAGCGACGACGGTCCGGCAGGCCAGTGGCTTCGGTTCCGACATGTCAACGGATGGGCCATCCGCGCCGTGGATCCGACGATCGAGGCGACTCTCGATGATGTGCCGATCGGCCCACGGAACTGGACGGCGATCGAAGGTGCGGGGGTCCACGAACTGCGGATCGTGGTGCGCGGTCGGATATTTCGCCTCGTAGTGGCGAATGCGGACGATAATACGAATGTCACGCCGCCGACCGTTGTCGGTCGGGCGGGGCAGGAACCGCGGCCATCGGCCCCGGCCAGACCACCACAATCGAAACGCACGCCACCGCAGCCGCCTCCTCGGGGAGGGCGCGTCGTCAATGGCGGCGACCGGACGATCATCGATGCGCCGCCGCCATCACCGCCGGTCATCGATCGGACTCCCCCGCGACAATCCGTCCCGCCATCCCCCGGGCGCCCGGGATCCTGGTCGGTCCCGAGCGATCGGGTGCTCGCGATCGGCCGCGAGGGCGGTGACGCGGAAATCGCCCTGCCCGGACTGGATCTGGCGCATCGGCATGCGACAGTGCGCTGGACCGGGCGCGCTGTGGAGCTGCGCGGACTCGCCACCAATGCGCGTCCGTTCGTCGACGGCAAACCCGTACTGCACGCTCGGTTGCGGGTGGGCGAGCAATTCATGGTGGCGCACCACATCTTCGAAGTGTCGGGCCCGGCGCAGCTGACACTGGTGCCTGCCGCCGTGATCGCGCGGGAACCGCTGCTGCGCTTCGATGGGGTGAGCCTGCGGTATCGGGGTCGCACCGAGCCCACCTTGCGCGATCTGACCTTCGAACTCGGACGCGGTGAGGTCCTTGCCGTGATCGGACCGTCCGGGGCCGGGAAGTCCACCATGTGCGCGGGGCTGCTCGGGGAGGTCGCGCTGGCAGCGGGCTCGTTGCGGCTCGGGCACGTCGACCTGGTCGCCTCGCGCATGCAGGCCAGTCATCTGGTTTCGTTTGTGCCGCAACAGCCCGCGATGTTCGGCGACCTCGCGGTGCGCGACGCGTTGCTATGGGTTGCGGGTCTCCGCACGGCCAGCGATACCACCCGAGCCGAGCGGGCGGCCCGGGTCGATACCGTGATCGCCGAGATGGAGCTGGCGGGTGAGGTCGGCAAGCGGATCGACACGCTGTCGGGCGGTCAGCGCAAGCGCGTCTCGACGGCCATGGAATTACTGAGCGATCCGCAGTTGCTGGTCCTGGACGAGCCGACCTCCGGCTTGGACGAGGGCTTGGACCGCGCCATGATGCAGCGGCTACGGGTGGTCGCCGAAACCGGTTGCGCGGTCATTGTCGTCACCCATTCGATGGTCAATGTCGACTGCGCCGACAAGGTGCTCGCGGTAACCGGTCGCGGGCGACTCGGATTCTTCGGGCCACCCCGCGAGTTGCTGCGCGCCTTCGGTGTCGACAGCTACGCGGAGGTGATGGACCGGTTGCGCGCCGACCGGCAGGACGGGCAGCCCGCCGCACCCTCGACCCCGCAACCGGCCGAGCACGCGGTGCCCGCGCCGATGCGTGGTTCCCTGCATCGGCATCTGCCGCGACTGATCGGTCGGGAATGGGCCCGTCAGCGCAATGGATTCCGAACGCTCGCGCTGGGTTCGGCGGCGGGCATCGGCTTGACAGCCTTGCTGGGTGCGGCTGCCTCGGACAAAGGGCTGGGCGGTGATCCGCGTGCGATCAGTTCGGTCATGATCGCCTTGATCGTCTGTCTCACCTTCTTCTCGATGGCGCAATCCTTCGCCGCCATCGTCGACGATCGTGTCGTCATCGAACGCGAAGCGCGCTGGGGCATTTCGGCGGCGTCGGTGGTGTTGGCGCGCGCGATCACCTGTACACCGCTCGCGGTGCTGCTGGGTGTGGCATCGACCATCGGATATCTCGGCATCAAGTCCGGGCCCACGAAACCGGTGCTGCCGCAACCATACGGACTGCTGCTGTTCGCGATTACGCTGCCACTGGCCGCGATGGCGCTCGGACTGCTGGTGTCGGCATGTTCGAAATCATTGCGCCAGGCGGTTTTCGTGCTGATGGGCGTGCTCGCGCTGCAGGTGGTGATGACCGGGCTCGCACCACCGTTCGAAGGCACGCCCGGTGCGGTACTGCGGACGTTCGCCTATGCCGCGCCGTCGCGGTGGGCGGCGGCCGGGATCGGTGCCGATGTCGGACTCACCGATGGGGCGGATCCGCCAGCGGGACAGCAGAAGCCGTTCGCCGATTTGATCTGGACCCACGATCTGCGTCATGTCGTGACGGCAGCGGCGGTGCTCGTCGTGATCGCGATCATCGCCGCCGCATCGACCATTCGGGTGCTGCGGCGGCAGCTGATGGCCCTGAAATAGGAGCTGGGTATGACATCACGAATCCGCTTGCTGCTGAGCGTGTTTGCTCTGGTGAGTCTCGGTGTGGCCGGATGCTCGTCGGCCGCACCGCGTCAGGTCCAGCAGTCGCCGGAGCCGGGCGGAACGCGTCCGGTGACGGTGCGTACCGGACAGATTCCCGGCGGGACCATTACATTGCGAACGAATCAACAGGTGACTTTCGAACCGAATTCGCTGCGGTACTGCACGACCGATGGCGCCGGATTCAAGTTGCGCACCGGAGAAACCGTGTGGCTGAGCGGAATCTCATCCCTGGAATTCGGTACGCAGGAGGGTGTGGAGTTGGCAGTGACCTACCGGCCTTTGCCCGCGAAAGGCGGTGGCACCCAGATCTTTCCTGGTGCCGCGAATGCGCAACCCGGCTCCGGCCGCATGTCTTCGGTCTGTGAATTCTTCGTGGCGAATCTGAACCGTCGATATATGCCCGGCGACCTGATCAGTATCACCTTCAATTCGGAGACCGAATTACATAACTGATCCGCGTGCGGCGAATCATCACTGCAGTGCGCTCAGCCGGAATGCGACCACGAGCGCCACGACGGATATCACGATGGCAATCCAGCCGAGCCGGATCCAGCGTGCGGCCGATGCGGGCGGTGCGACGAATGCGCGTCGGGCATGAATTCGTTCGGCGAATCCGCGAATGATCGCGACCGGCCCCAGTACGAGGCCGAACCCGGAGAGCGACAGCAGGGTTATGACCACGACCATTGGTGTTCGGGGATGCGGATCGCGTTTGGGGACCGGCGGACCTGGCGGCACCTGGTTGACGACAGGCTGATCGGCTGGGGTAACCACAATGTTGCGCGCCGACGTGGAGCGTCTACGTTGCGGCTCGGTGGACCGCATCAGCCTTTCCTCGGCCGCGACGAGTTCGGTGACCTCATTCGATGCGGGCACACTGTCATGCCTGCGCGCGGTGGCTTCGTCGGCCGCGGTGATCGCGTGCGCCTCTTCGTTCGGTGCGGTGACCTCGTCGGCCGGTTCCGCAACCGTTTGTTTGCGTCGGTTGCTCCGCTCATCCTTGGCTTGTGCCGCAAGGAAATCCACCAATTCACGGGCCGTCGGCCGGGCATCGGGATCCTTGGTCATCGCCGCGAGGACCATGCGCCGATATCGGCCGGGCACCTCGGTGAGATCCGGATCGTCCCGAATGATCCGCGCTATCACCGCCGCCTGGGTATCGGCGTGGAACGGTGGCCGACCGGTCGCCGCGAAGGCGACCAGCGCGCCCCAGGCGAAGATATCCGCGGGCGGTCCTACCTCCTGGTTGCCGAGCATTTCCGGCGGCATCCACGCCAGTGTCCCGATGATGCGTCCCGGTTCGGTGAGGCGGGTGGCATCGACAATCCGGGCGATACCGAAATCGATGACCCGCGGGCCGTCCCACGTCAGAATGATGTTGTCCGGCTTCAAATCCCGATGAATGACATCAGCGCCGTGTATGCACTCGAGTGCTTCGGCGAGCCCGCTCGCGAAATCGTAGAGCTGTGCCGACGACATAGCGCCGCGTTCCCGAATGGCCTCTGCCATCGACTCCCCGGATACGAAGGAATTCGCCAGCCACGGCCGCTCCGCTTCGATATCGGCGTCCACCACCTCCGCGATGCGCCGTCCGTGCACACGCTGAGCCGCGGTGACCTCCTGCCGAAATCTAGCCCGGAACTCGGGATCCCGCGCCAATTGGGTATGCGGCATCTTTATCGCGACCACGGTGCCGTCCGGGCCGAATCCCTGGAATACGACACCCATTCCACCCTCGCCGAGGCGGCCGTGTAACACGAACGTACCGATAGCCGTCGGATCATCCGGCAACAATGGTCTCAGCATTCTCCCTCGCCGATTACGCTGAGCTGTCGTAGTTTTCGGAGTTTAGCACTGTCCGAGGGTATTGTCCGACCACATTGGTTCCCCGTTGGTGTTTCATTGGTCGCCGCCGCGAATCTCATGGGCATGAGCCCATCGAAACACCCGATCCGCCGCCCCGCCGCAGCCTTGCTGGCCGCCATCGCGGGCCTGACGATCGCAGTACTCCCACTCACCGAACTGCCCACGGCCGCAGCGGCTCCCGACTGCGCACACGCCGATGATCCGGTAATCCCGCCGGACAAGGCGCCATCCGGCAACTCCGGCTCACGCAGCCGCCTGCGGGATCTGTTCCCCGACCTCGCCTACCGCCACGAGATCGAAAAGGCGGTCCTGTGCCTGACCAATGCCGAACGCACCCAACGCGGCATCCCTGCCCTCGAATGGAACATGCTTCTCGTAGATTCGGCGGAGAAATACGGCACCGAAGCCGACCGCCTCGACTGGTGGGTCGGCAGCACCAAGCAGGAAACGGTGAAATGGCACATCCACCCCGAGACCCCACGCACCACCGCCGACGACAATCAGGAGGCGACGGTGCAGATCGGCAAGCGCATCGCCGCCGCCCAACCCTGCGCCCCCGGTAAGACTTTGGCGCACTGGGCGGAGAACACCGCCTGGGGCACCGGCAACCGATCCACCGCCCGCGCCATCGTGGACGCCTGGATGCACTCCGACACCCACCGAGCCAACATCCTCGACAAAGACTCGACGTTGCTCGGCCCAGGCGCGGTCTATGGCCTCGCCCAACCCGGCACAGCCCCCGACCAGGCAGGTCTGTACGTCCAGCACTTCGCGTCCTGCAAGTGATCGCCCTACCGCTGCTTCGCGTCGTAGTCCAGCCGTGCCTGTTCGACCTTGCCCAGGTTGACCGACCATTCGGCGAGCGACGCGAACAGCGGTGCCAGGCTGCGTCCGAGGTCGCTGATCTCGTACTCCACCCGGGGCGGTACCTCGGGGTAGTAGGTGCGCACGACGATCCCGTCGCGTTCGAGTTGGCGTAGCCGCTGTGTCAGCACCTTGGGCGTGATCGTGACGATGCGGCGTTCGAGTTCACCGAATCGTTGTCGCCCGAACTCGTTCAGTGTCCACAGGATCGGGGTGGTCCACCGACTGAAGACGATGTCGACCACCGGAGTGATCGGGCACGCGAGTTCCGGCGGGGGCTCGATTGTGGTCTCGGCCACTTCCACCGTCACTTTCCTCTAGGTACCTACTACCTCCACGACAGTACCGTGACCGGGTCCGCAGCGAAATCGGCGACAGGAGAACGGAAATGATCGTGGTGACGGGAGCGACCGGGAATGTCGGGCGACCGCTCGTGCAGGCCCTCGTCGAGGCAGGCGAGGAAGTGACGGCAGTCTCCAGGGGCGTGACCGAAGTGCCTGCGCGAGTCCGGGCGCACCGGGCCGATCTGGCCGAGCCCGCGACCCTGGAACCCGCTCTCGTGGGAGCCGAGGCGATGTTCCTCTTGACCTCCCCCGACTTCATGGCGAACGGCAATCTCGGTGACGTCGTGCACGTGGTGCGAGCGGCCGGGATCCAGCGGATCGTGTTGCTGTCATCGCAAGGTGTCGGCACACAACGTCATTCATCGAGACTGGAAGATATCGTCGAGCAGTCGGGTCTCGACTGGACGATGTTGCGCCCGGGCAACTTCAACTCCAACTCGCTGCAATGGGCCGATTCGGTGCGCACCCGGCGAGTGGTCGAAGCGCCGTTCGGCGACGTCGCGGTCCCGGCCATCGCCCCTGCAGACATCGCCGAGGTCGCCGCCGTCACGCTGCGCGAGCCGGGCCACGGCGGCCACATCTACACCCTGACCGGCCCGGCTCCGATCTCCCCCCGACAGCAGGCCGCGGCAATCGGGGACGCCATCGGCGAGCCGGTACGGTTCATCGAGCAGAGCCGCACCGATGCCCGGAACCAAATGCTGGCGTATCTGCCCGAGCCGGTTGTGGAGGCGACTCTCGGCGCCCTCGGCTCCCCATCGGCCGCCGAGCAACAAGTAAGCCCCGATGTCGAGCGACTCCTCGGCCGCCCACCCCACACCTTCGCCGCGTGGGCCGCACGCAACGCCGCAGCCTTCAAATAGCGCTGCCCACAACACATTTGGTCAAGGGATCACCATGCGCCGGTGGCGTTCGACCGAGACCGCCAACACCAGCGCATGGTGATCATGGGTCCAACTATTCCCCGCGGCGGGCAGCGGTTCGGCTGAGACGTGGTTGGTTACACCTCGGTCGGCGCGGGTGTCTTGTCGAGATAGCGGCTCATCGCCCAGTTCAGCCCGCGCATCGCGAGGTTGTAGGACGGCGGGAAGTAGCGCTGCGCGAGATAGCCGACCCGGATATCCGGGGAGGTGAAGACCAGGTATTTATTGCGCTCGACCCCGCGCACGATCGATCGGGCCGCCTGCTCCGGTGTAACCGCATGCCGCATGAACAGCGAAACCGCCTGCTGCACCGCCGCGCCCTGCCGATCGATGCCCGCGATATCGACGCTGTCCACCATCGGTGTCGCCATCGCACCGGGGCAGACCAGGCTGACACCGATTCGGTGCTGCCGCAGATCGAAGCGCAGCACCTCCGAAACGCCGCGCAATCCGAACTTTCCCGCACTGTAGGGCGCATGCCAGGGGAGCCCGAAGAGGCCCGCCGCCGAGGCCACATTGACCAGATGTCCACCTCGCCCGGCCTCGATCATGGGCGGCACGAACTCCTCGATCACATGGATCGGGCCCATCAGATCGATATCGATGGTGCGCCGCCACTGCGTGTGCGTGAGCCGATCGACGGTTCCCCAGGTGGCAATGCCTGCCACATTCATCACGATATCGACACTGTCCACTTCGGCGTGCGCCTTCGCGGCCAGCGCCACGACGGCGTCGTAATCGCTGACGTCGGCGGGCGCGGCCAGGTGCACGACGCCGCCCTGAGCGCGCACCTCATCGGCGGTATTCCGCAGTCCGGCATCATCGATATCGGTCAGGATGACCGATGCGCCCTTGGCGACAACCGCTAGCGCCATAGCGCGGCCCAATCCACTCGCCGCTCCGGTGATCAGGCAGCTCTTGCCGTGGAACTTCGTCATGAACCAAACGATAGACAATTACGAACACTATTGTCTATAGATCCGATACCCGCCTCGGCCGCAATATTCGGCCGCCGGTCGACAGATACCGAGATGCGATTGATACACGGCTCGCTGAACGATAGCTGTCGACCACAAAATGTGCTCATACCGGATTCGTGGAAGCGTCGCCGCCGTTGACACAGACCGGAACTGCGGCGATATACAAGCGGTGAGGCTGATGTCAAGGCATCGATACCAGGGCCGATGGTCGGGAATATGGCCACGAAAAGGCCCTTGTCCGGGTGCGCTGTGGTGCCATACTCGATTGGAGTGGCCAGCGGCGCGCTCGCCCCGGTCCGATCGATACCGACGCACCAGCCTCAGCATGGCATGGTTGCCGGGCGAACACTCGCGGACTCCAATGATCTTGGTGCGCCAGGAATGTTCGAGCACTCATCCCATGTTCCCAATATTGTTGCGTGTACAGGATTATCGGGAGGACCTCATGGGGAACCTGTTCGGACCCACCGGCCTAGTGGGGGGCAGACGTGGCTGAGGGACGCGAAACGACGGCACGGAATTCCACGCTCGCCGGGTATCGCGATGCCTCGATCACCACCACACCGGCCGTCCGCCCGGTGATCTCCATCGCCCTGTTGCTCGTGAGTGTCGCGCTGGTCTACGAGGCCGGACGCGCCGCCCCCGGACAGGACCACGGCTGGTTCATCGCCGTATCTATCGCCGGACTCTTCGTGGTGCGCGGATTGCATCTGCGCCGCCCAATCACCCTGCCGCATTTCACCATCGCGGTTTTCGTGCTCGCGGCGGCCAATGCCGCCTATCGCGCCTCGCATCCGGGCTTCGGCTTCGTCTTCCTGGCCGCGACCGGATTCATCCTGATGCTGCCGCAGTCGAGTAGGCCACAGCCCGAGCAGTTGTACCGGGTCGCCGAACTCGTCGGCCGATCCCACCGCGATCCACTCGCCGCCTTCGCGCTGCATTCGTCGAAGTCCTACTACTTCAACGCGAATTCGACCGCGGCGATCGGCTATCGGGCCCGCTTCGGGATCGCGGTGGTCGCCGGTGATCCGATCGGCGATCGCGCCGACTTCCCGGCCCTGCTCACGGACTTCTCCGAGTTCGCGGCGAATCACGGCTGGCGGGTCGCGGTGCTCGGTGCCAGTCCGGACCTGGCCGAGATGTGGCGACATCGGGCGATCGAGCATCGGGGGTTGCGCGCGATTCCGGTCGGCCGCGATGTGATCATCGATGTAGGGACATTCGCCATGGTCGGGCGTTCCTTCCGCAATCTGCGCCAGGGCGTGAGCCGCACCCGGAATTTCGGGGTGACCACCGAGGTCATCCATGAAACCGACCTGACCGAACCATTGCGGGCCGAACTACTGGATATTGTCGACGAGTGGCGTACCGGTCGGCAGAATCGCGGCTTCTCGATGATCCTCGACCATCTGTTGGACGGTCGGAATCCCGGCATGCTGCTGGTGCTGGCCCGCGATGAGCACGGGCGCGTGGCGGGCTTCCAGCGCTACGGCGTCTCCGGGCGGGGCCGCGAGCTGAGCCTGGATGTGCCATGGCGGCGCAAGGATGCCCCGAACGGGCTGGACGAGCGGATGGTCATCGATCTCGTCGACCACGCCCGTACCCAGGGGATCGAACGGATCTCGCTGGCATTCGCCCCTTTCCCCGAACTGTTCGCCGAGAAGGAGCGGTCGCGGACCGGGAAGCTGATCTATGCGCTCGTGCACCTGGGCGATCCGTTGATCCGGCTGGAATCGCTGTACCGATTCCTGCGCAAATTTCAGGCGATGTCGGATCAGCGCTTCGTGCTGATCCGCTGGCGCGAGGTGCTGCTGGCCGCCGCGGCCCTGCTCACCTTGGAGTTCGTGCCGCACCGCAAGCAGTACTAGTCACGGACGGTAATGCCGATCGTCTTGGCGAATTCGGGTGCCAGATCGATCAGTTGCAGCGGGGTGATGGTCGCCCCGCGCAAGGCATCGAGGCCCTCGGCGACATCGAGGTGCGCCGCACCGCGCAGGTCGACCTGTTGCAGTCGGGCACGGTTGATCAGCAGGCCTTCCACGGTGGTGCCGGGGAAGCTGACCTTGGTCAGCTCGGCATCACCGAAGTCGGTGTGGCGCAGCACGCAGTCGACGAATTGCACCTCGCGCAGTTTGGTCTTGCGGAAGTTCACGGAGTCGAATTTGCAGCCCTCGAAGCGCACTCGACGCAAGTTGGCACCGCCCGCATCGACGCCCGACAGTGCACCGGCGATCAATTCGACGTCCTGCCAGGAGGTATCGGACAGGTCGGTGCCGACCCAGCGCACGTTGCGCTGCCAGACATCGGTGAAGCGGGAGAACCGCAGGCTGCCGCGGTTGATCGCGAGCGAGGTGAAGACGGTTTCGGAGAACCTGGAATTGCCTGCCTCGATGTCATCGAGGTCGTCGCCGGTGATGTGCACACAGTCGTAGTCGCCCTCGGGTTCGAGATCGCTCGCCAGCGGCGTGAGATAGCGCGCGTAGGGCAGATCCTCGAGTTCGTTGGGCACGGTTGACCTCCGGTTCGGCGACGGTTCTCCTTGTCTACCAGTCGGATCCGACAGGTCAGGAGTCGATGCGGTCCAGCAGCCAGCTCGGGCCCGCCGATTCGGCGCCGAGGGCCTCGATTCGCTCGCGGAGTCTTCGATCGGCCGTTATGACAGTGATCCTGTCCTCCGCGGTGGCCGCGGCTACGACGTCGACGATCGCGTCGTCTCCCGAACCGTCCGCCAGCACCACGCGCACGCCTGCGAATTCCTCCGATCCCGCGGCCTTCGCCGCACCCTCCAGTACGACGACCACTTCGGCGGGTTGTGGGAGGTCCAGCGTGCTCAACCGCATGAGCAGTCGCCGAGCCGCACCCGCACGATCGCGCCACCAGCCATCGGGACGTGAGCCGACGACGTTGGCGGCATCGACGACGATCAGCATCGCTTCCTTTCTACTCATCGGTGCTGAGGCGGGCGGCGCGGGTGTGCAGGTAGCGCTGTTGCGGGAGGCTCATCGTCTGTTGCGCGGCAAGCAGAAATGCCTCGCGGGCACCGGCCCGGTCCCCCGTCGATTCCAGCAGATGGGCGCGGACCGCTGCCAGGCGGTGATCCCCCGCCAGCTTGCCGTCGTCGGCCAGATCGTCGACGAGCTTCAACCCGGCCAGTGGTCCGCGAGCCATGGCTACGGCCACGGCGTGGTTGAGGGCGATGATCGGATTGTCGACCAGGGCCAGCAGCCGTTCATAGAGCAGCATGATCTGCGGCCAATCGGTGGCCTGGTAGGTCGGCGCCTCATCGTGCAGCGCCGCGATGGCGGCCTGCAGCTGATACGGACCGGGTACGCCGTTGGGGAGCGCCTCGGTGATCAGCGCGATGCCTTCGGTGATGGCTTCGGTGTGCCAGAGTGCGCGGTTCTGGTCTTCCATCGGAATGAGTTCGCCGGTGGGTCCGGTGCGGGCGGGTCGGCGGGCATCGGTGAGCAGCATCAGCGCGAGCAGGCCGGTGACTTCGGCGTCGTCGGGCAGCAGGCGGTGCAGCAGACGGGTCAGGCGGATGGCCTCGGCGGACAGTTCGACGCGGTGCAGGCTCGGTCCGGAGGTGCTGGCATAGCCCTCGGTGAAGATCAGATACAGCACGTGCAGCACGGCGGTCAGGCGCGCGTCGCGGTGGGCGAGGGCGGGTGGGGCGAAGCCGGTACCGCTGTCCTTGATCGTCTGCTTGGCGCGGCCGATGCGTTTGGTCATGGTCGCCTCGGACACCAGGAAGGCGCGGGCTATTTCGGTGGTGGTCAGGCCGCCGACCGCGCGCAGCGTCAGCGCCACCTGCGCGGTGGGCGAGAGCGACGGGTGACAGCACAGGAACAGCAGGACGAGGGTGTCGTCGGAGTCGGTGGGGTCGCGGTCGGCAGGCGGGGTGAGCCAGTCCTCGGGCAGTGCCCAGCGGGCCACGGTGTCCTCGCGCCTGCGGCGGGCCTGTTCGTTGCGGAGCAGGTCGGTCAGACGGCGCGAGGCGACGGTGATCAGCCAGGCGCGCGGGTTGTCCGGAATTCCGGTTTCGGGCCAGTGGGTCGCCGCGGCGAGCAGTGCCTCCTGCACCGCGTCCTCGGCGGTGTCGAAATGACCGTAGCGCCGAACCAGCGCGGCGAGGACCTGCGGCGCGCAGGTGCGCAGCAGGTCCTCGACCTCGGTATCCGACATCGGAAGGGGCTCAGCCGAATTCGGGGGCGGACTCCGCGATGGGCCGGACATCGGCGTAGGCCGTATCGGCGATATGCGGCGGGGCCGGGCATTTGCTGAGTTCGGCCGCGATTTCGGTGGCGCGGTCGAAGCTCTCGCATTCGACGATCCAGTATCCGGCGAGCACCTCCTGCGTTTCGGCGTAGGGACCGTCGGTCACGAACGGTGCACCGTTCTTTGTGGTGATGCGGCGGGTGTGTACCGGTTCGACCAGACCGCGCGTCTCGACCAGTTCCCCGGATTCCGCCAACTTCTTGTTGAGGTTGCCCATGAACTCGGCCATGGCCGCGAAATCCTCGGCACTCCACGCGGGTTTGCCGGTGTCCTTGCCGACCATGCCGTCATAGTCCTGTTGCGAGCCGTAGCTCAGAATCATGTATTTCACGACAACTCCTCCGCTCCGGCGGCGTCCTGGTGGCGCCGCTCGTCAGATACGTCGCAGCCGCTGACCATTCTCGGACATGTCCGCCGAAAAAACTTCCGACCGCAGCAGTTGGGTGTGCGCGGCCGATCGAGCGATGCTGGGCTGATGCTGATGCTGATGCTGATGAGACCCTGCTGCGGTGGAGGCTGACTTCGCCCGGCAACAGCGGTCCACAGTGTCTGGACGCCATGCATCGATGACCGCCCGCCGTTGGCGTTCTGCACGCCGCGAAAGTCACCTGAGCTGCCGGGGTACGTCCACCGTCGCCGTAGACGGCGCCATGCGTGACATGCTGGGACACATGGTGATCGATGGAGTTGTCGCATCCGGGTTCGAGGCGGTGCGAGAGGTATTCGCGGCGAATTTCGCCGAGCAGGGAGATGTCGGAGCGGCGGTCGCGGTGTATCGGGATGGGCGGCCGGTGGTGGATTTGTGGGGTGGGCTCGCCGATCCGGAGGGTGAACGGCCGTGGGAGCGCGGCACTCTGCAGCTGGTCTACTCGGCGACCAAGGGTGTCACCGCGACCGTCGCGCATCTGCTCGCCCAGCGTGGCGAGCTCGACCTGGACGCGCCGGTCGCACAGTACTGGCCGGAATTCGCCGCGGCGGGCAAGAGCGATATCCCGGTGCGCTGGTTGCTGACCCATCAGGCGGGGCTGGCTGCGCTCGATAAGCCGGTACCCCTGGCGGATGCACTGGCCTGGGGGCCGATGGTGGAGGCACTCGCCGCGCAGACCCCGAACTGGCCGCCCGGCACCGCGCACGGATACCACGGGCGGACCTTTGCCTGGCTTGTCGGTGAGGTCATCCAGCGCGCGACCGGACGCACCGTCGGGCGGATTCTGGCCGAGGATATCGCCGGACCGTTCGGTGTCGACTTCTTCATCGGTTTGCCCGAGTCCGAACGGCATCGCGTCAGCCAACTCGTGTTCGCGCCCAAGATCGATCTGGCGACGGTTCCGGACGAATTCGTCCCGGAGGAATTCCGGCCGATGGTCCTCGCGATGCGTGATCCGGAGGCACTGGTCAACCGCGCCTTCGAGGTCACCGATCCGGCCGATATCGATTTCAACGATCCCGCGGTGCATGCCGCCGAGATTCCGTCGAGCAACGGCATCGGCACCGCGCGCGGACTCGTCCGGCTCTACGCGGCAACCATCGGCGAGGTCGACGGCGCCCGCCTGCTGACCCCTGAAACTCTCACCGCCGCAACCCGCGAACAAGCCGCTGGGATCGACCGCGTCATGATGTTGCCCGACCGCTACGCCTCCGGATACATGCTCCCCACCGAAGGTTTCGCACTGGGCGGCCCCGAGTCCTTCGGGCATCCGGGCCGTGGCGGCTCCCTCGCCTTCGCCGATCCGGACACCGGCATCGCCTTCGCCTACGTCACCAACTACATCATCGAAGGCGCTCCGGACCTGCGTGCCCGCAATCTGGTCGACGCGGTAACCAACGCCATCGCCTAGACGGCGCACCGGCCGCGCGGTTCAGCGCAGGGTGCGGATCCAACGGCGGGTGTCGGCCGGGTCGATGACGTCGTCGAGTTCCAGGACGGTGGCGGCGGTCAGGGCCTTGCCGTTGGCGTAGGCGAGCTGGACGAGGTTGTCGAAGGCCTCCTGGCGTTTGTCGGGGTCTTCGATGGCCGCGACTTCCTTGGCGAAGCCGAGCCGGACCGCGCCTTCCAGGCCCATACCGCCGATTTCGCCGGTGGGCCAGGCGATTACGAAGCGCGGGGCACGGAAGGAGCCCGCGGCCATGGCCTGCGCGCCGAGACCGTAGCCCTTGCGGATGATGACGGTGCCCAGTGGAACGGTCAGCGCGGCGGAGTCGATGAACAGCTTGCTGAACTTGGTGACGGTCGCTTCCTTCTCCGCCTCCGGGCCGACCATGAAACCCGGTGTGTCGCAGAGGGATACGATCGGCAGGCCGTGGGCGTCGCAGAGTTGCAGGAATGCGCTGAGCTTGTCGGCGGCGGGGGCATCGATCGCACCGCCGAGGTGGTGGCAGTCGTTGGCGATGAGGCCGAAGGGGCGGCCTTCGACGCGAATGAGAGCGGTGACCACACCGACGCCCCAGTCCCGGCGCAGTTCCAGGACCGAGTCGATGTCGGCTACAGCGGCGATGACTTCGCGGATATCGAAAGCGCGCAGCCGATTCTCGGGCACCACGTGGCGGGTGACGCGCGGGTCCGGTGCGGTCCAATCCTGCAGCGGCCCTTGGAAATACGAGAGATAACGACGGGCCGCGGCAACTGCGTCCGCTTCGTCGGCGGCAACGATGTGCACGACACCGTTGCGGCGTTGGACGTCGATGGGGCCGATGTCCTCGGGTGCGTAGACGCCGAGCCCGCCGCCCTCGATCATCGCCGGACCGCCCATCCCGATATTGGCATCCGGGGTCGCGATGACCACATCGCACATGCCGAGCAGCGCCGCGTTACCCGCGAAGCAGCGTCCGGAGACGATGCCTACCAACGGGACTCGACCCGATAGTGCGCCCATTGCGCGAAAGGTGGTCACGTCGAGGCCCGAAATGCCCGAATAGTCGGTATCCCCCGGTCGCCCGCCGCCGCCCTCGGTGAAGAACACCACTGGTATGCGCTGTTCGTGTGCGAGTTCGAGCATGCGATCGGTTTTGGCGTGATTGCGCATGCCCTGGGTACCGGCCAGCACGGTGTAGTCGTAGGACATGACCAGTGCGCGAGCGACTTCCGCGCCGAATCGGTCGGCGTTGATGGTGGCGATGCCGCCGATCAGCCCGTCCGCGGGTGTGTTGGCGATCAGATCTTCGGGGCTGCGGCGCAGTCGCTGTGCGGCTACGGCGAGCGCGCCGTATTCGAGGAAGCTGTCCTCGTCGACGAGGTCGGCGATGTTCTCCCGGGCGGTACGGCGGCCCTGCTCATGCCTTTTCGCTACGGCGGCCGGACGGCCCGCATCGAGTCCGATTCGATGCCGCTCGCGCACTTCGCTCAGATCAGCACGGACCGCATCCAGGTCGACAGCCTCGATATCGGCGGCCGGACCGTCATGATCGGTCGCGACCCAAGTCAATAGCAATGCGTGCGGATCGACCGTCGCGCCCGGTGTCACCAGGTGGCGCGATACTCGCAGCGGCTGCTCCGCTCGCAGCACGTGCTGCATTTTCATTGCCTCGAGTACAGCGACTTCCGCACCGGCCGGAACAACGCTGCCCGGCTCCGCCAAGCTCACGACGGTACCGCCCATCGGCGATCGCATGCCCTGCTCATCGTCTTCGAGCCTTACCTGGAGATCGGCTGCTGCCGCCGGGTTTCGATGCTCGGCGAGCTGATGCGCCGGACCTTCCGAGCCGACCGCGCGCCGGGCCGCAGTAGATGCGTAATCGCCTGCCCGACCGACAAGTTCGCCGATACCGTCCTCGAACCACGAAGTGGAAACACTGGTTCCATCGGTGAGCTGCTCCAACACCGCGCGCAGCAAACCCGTGTTGGTATCGACACCGGCAATCACGGTTTCCGCCAACGCATCCGAACACCTCCGCATCGCAGCCGAATACGTCGGCCCCTGTGCGATAACCTTCGCCAGCAACGAGTCGAACTGCGCCCCCTGTCGCATGCCCGTGCACGCCGCGGTATCCACCCGAACGCCCACCCCGGTCGGCGCGGCGAATTCGGTCAGCACACCGGTGCTCGGCAGAACCTCCCCACCCGCCGTGACCATTTCGGCATTGACGCGCGCCTGCACCGCGAACCCCCGCACACAGTCATTCGCTCGAACAGCACGACCCGTCGTCTCCGGCACAAGGTCGCCGAGAGCGAGTTCGCGCAGGGCAGCGCCGCGGGCCAGATCGAGTTGGACTGCCACCAGGTCCACCCCGGTTACCGCCTCGGTGACGGTGTGTTCGACCTGGAGGCGCGGGTTGACCTCGAGGAACCAGGCGTCGGTCGCGGTGACCAGGAATTCGACGGTGATCACGCCGTGGCAGGAGACCGATTCGGCTATGCGGATGGCGTCGCGGTGCAGTCGTTCTCGAAGGGCGGCAGGCAGATTCGGGGCCGGGGCGATTTCGACGAGTTTCTGGTGGCGGCGTTGGATGCTGCAGTCGCGGTCGCCGACGGTGATGGCTCGGTGCCCGTCCGCGACGACCTGGATCTCGATATGGCGCGCGTCGGCGGCCAGTGCTTCGGCGTATACGGTGTCATCGCCGAAACCGGCGCGGGCTTCGGCTCGGCAGCGCTCGAGTGATTCGGCGAGTGTGTCCGCAGTGTGGACCGCACGCATGCCGCGTCCGCCGCCACCGGCTGCGGCCTTCAGCATCACACCGTTCGGGTGGTCGGCGAAGAACGCGGAAATTTCCGCCAGGTCCGCGCCGACGGACGTTGCGGGCAGGACCGCGACTTCGACCTGTCGTGCGGCGTCGCGGGCCGAGAGCTTATTGCCGAAAATGCGCAGCACCTCGGGTGAAGGCCCGACGAATACCAGACCGGCGGCCGCGCATGCTGCCGCGAAATCGGCACTCTCACTGAGGAATCCGTAGCCGGGATGCACCAGTGCATCGGCACCGGCCCCTTGGCCGCGGCGACTACAGCCGCGATGTCCAGATACGCGGCGGCACCGATGCCCGGCAATTGGACCGCGTCATCAGCCAAACGCACCGGCAGGGCTGTCGCCTCCGCACCGGTATAGAGCGCAAGAGTCGAGTAATTCCGCTCGCGTGCCGTCCGGATCACCCGGACCGCCACCTCACCCCTGTTCGCCACCACCACATGCATGCCGACAGTGTGCTTTGACATTGACGTCAATGTCAACGACGATGATTTCATGACACAGGCAGGCTGGTCGGTACGTGCGGCGCGGGAACGATCCGATACCGACCGCCATCGCGCGCTGCTCGATGCCGCCGCCGACGTCTTCGCCGAGCGCGGCTACGACAAGACCACCGTCGCCGATATCACCACCGCCGCAGGCGTTTCCCGCGCGACGATGTATGTCTACTTCGCTTCCAAGGACGAAATCTTCCTCGCCCTCGCCGCCCGGGTCCGCGACGATTTCCTCGATGCCCAGGAACCCGATATCGATACCGACGATCCCCGAGTGATGCTGGCCGCCACCATCGATGCCTTCGCCGCCGCGGTCCGCACAGCCGGACCCATGCTGCGCATCATCGATGAACGCGGTGCCGTCGACAACCGAGTCGCCATCCTCGCCCAGGAAATCGCCGAACGCCCCATCCGCCGCTTCACCCGCTACCTCGAACGCCTGCACACCGCAGGCCGCATCTCCCCCACCGTCCCGCCGCGCATCATCGCCGAAACCATCGGCTACGCCCTGACTCGCGGCACCCTCACCCGCGCAGACGCCACCCCACGCGCGCGCGCCACCTACCTGGCTCACATGCAGACGGTCGCCGAAACCCTTTTGTCCCCAACCTGATTCACGCAGCCGCGACGGCCTCGCTGCTGCCCGCGCCCATGGCCGCACCGGTGGGCAGAAACCGAAACTCGGTCCGCGGCAGGTACGGCTGGCGCGCGACGTCCGACGAGGTCGACACCGAGGGCAAGCGCCGGAATGCCGTCGCGCAGATCGCTGCCGAGTTCGGATGACACGACCCACCGTCTACCGCCCCCTCGCACCGACATTCGACGGGCTCACCGAGTAATTCGCTCACGATCCCTCGAAGTCCTGGGACGAGACCGAATATGATCAGAATCCCTTGTGTAACGGACGATCTGGGGGGAGTGCTCGTGCGATCATGGCGACGTTGCTTGGATGTGGGGGTGCGGGACCGCGCGGTGCGCGCCGACTATACAGCTGCGGCACGGTATTTACGACGCAGAGATTTCTCTGTCTGGTTGCCGACGCGGGTATTGGTTCCGCCGGAGGGACTGCCGCATATGGTCGCGGTAGCAGCGTTGGTGCGTTACACCGATGACCTTTGTGACAGTGGCCCTGTCGAGGGGCGGACGCAGCGGTTCGAGGAGTGGGCCGCCCATGTGGGGGCGGCGCTGGACACCGGCAGTTCCGAGCACCAACTGTTACGGCCATATCTGCACTCCGCCGACGTGCAGAAGCTTTCGCGCACCTGGCTCGACTCGTACCTGGCTGGGACTCGCATCGATCTGGACTTCCCCGGATTCGCTCAGGAATCCGACTACCAGCGCTATATCGACACAGTCGTGCTGCCGTCTTTCATGGTCACCACCGAAGCTATGCCAGGTCTAGCCCCGGACCGAAACTTCCTGTCCTTCGCGCGCATGCTCTCCGACGGGACGCAGCGAACAGACTTCCTCACCGACGTGTTCGAGGACCTGCGAGACGGGCGACTGTGCCTGCCGCTGTCCGACCTCGACCGGTACAGCGTGACCAGGGCAGACCTCGAACAGGGACTGGACACTTCAGGCGTCAGGGCGCTGATCTCGGCCACGGCACGTTCCGCGCGTACCTCACTCATACAGGGTGAACAGATCCTCGGCGCAATCGCCCCCGACTACCGCCCGATAATGAGATTCGTGATGGGCTTCTTCCACAAGCGTCTCGACGATGTAGAGACACGTGGCGCCGCCATCCTCCGCCGCCCGTACCGCGATGCGAAGGTGACGGCTGTGCCGCTGATCGCACGGTCCGGTCGCATGGGCGCATCGACACAAGCCCTCCCTGGCCGGGACGTCCAGAAGAACTGTGTCAGCAGCAGCAATCCACCGCTTGCCAGTTGATCACTACGCACCGAGCGTCTCTCGCCCGATGAGATGTTCCTCGACCCGCTGATCCAACTCCCTGATCACGTAGAAATCGCCGAAAATCCACCGGATACGGCGTAGCCGCTGGTCAACTCACTGGCGCAGGTCGGCTCCCTGGCCTGCGCACCGGCGTCCACCACGACCAGCGGTCCGAGCCCCGCGCCCGAGTTCGGTTCGGAGTGCAGCGAGAACGGCGGTCCACCGCTCGACGGCCGGATTCGACCATCGCCCGGTCGTGGCGACGGGTGCAAAGAGTCCTTGCAAACTCTCTTTGTAAGCCGCCGTAACCGTGCCAACCCTTGCGTTCAACGCAAGTACTCCTTACCAATATTGCACTGGAAATCATGTCTCGGTGGATCAATACTGATCTCAGGAGTTCTCGGAAGCGGATGCGCCGCTCTCGACGAGACAACCGATCGGTCGCGCCGCCTATTCGCCGGGCAGTGCCGACTGCCACCCCACCAGGACAGGAGCTCAGTCATGCCCAGAATCGTGCGTCCGACCGCCTATGGCACACCCGATGTGCTCGCCGTGACCGAGGTGCCTACTCCGTGCGCGGCCGCCGACGGCGTGGTCGTCGAGGTCCGGGCCGCGGGGGTCAATCCGATCGACTGGAAGCTCTACAGTGGGGCTTTCCATGCCGTGGACGAAGACCACAAGGAGGTCGCGGGAGTGGCCGCATCGATGCCCTCGATCGGTCTGGAGTGTGCGGGCGTCGTCACCGAGGTTGGTGCGGATGTGACCGGTGTGCAGGTCGGGGACGAGGTCATCGTGTACCCCGTGACGGCCGCCTACGCCGACTACGTCACGGCCCCGGCTACCTCGATCTTCACCAAACCCGCCGAAATCGGGTGGGCCCAGGCAGGGTCGCTGATGCTGACCGGCACGACTGCCGTCCACGCACTGCATGCCGTCGGCGTGGGTGCTGGCGACACGGTACTCGCCCACGGCGGGGCAGGCGGCGTCGGCCTGATGGGCGTGCAACTGGCCACCGCTCAGGGTGCGACGGTGATCGCCACCGCCGCCGAACGCAACCACGCACTGTTGCACGAGCTCGGCGCCATCCCTGTCGTCTACGGCCCTGGACTCGCCGACCGAGTGCGCGCCGCCGCGCCGCAGGGCATCACCGCCGCAGTCGACTTCGCCGGTACCGACGAGGCCCTCGACGTCTCGCTGGAACTGGTGGCCGACCGCACCAGGATCGCCTCGATCGCCGGGTCGCCACGACGCGCCGAAGCAGGCATCAAGCTGCTCGGCTACGGTCCGGGGCAGGACGCGGGCACCGAAGTCCGCGGCGCCGCGCGCGGTGGGCTCATCGAGCGCGCCGGGTCCGGCGCGCTGCGCGTCATCGTCGATACCACCTTCCCGCTCGCCGAAGCCGCGAAGGCCCACGAGGTCGGCATCGCCGGACACGCACCCGGCAAGCTCGTGCTGATCCCCTGACCGGCCCCTCGGCTATGCAATCCGCTTGCGCGCCTGGCCTCTCGACTTGCGGCCGGGCCGGGCGGCGGCACCGTCGAAGGTGAGTACCCCGTCCTCCAACGGCGCCTTGCGTAGTAGCGCGCGGTCGCGGAAGTAGTTGTTGATGACCTGCCAGGGGCCGCGGGCCCCCTGGCGGGGCATGACACCGTCGCCGCGTTGGATGTAGCCGGAGGTCAGGGCGCCGCCCATCAGTGATTGATCGGAGCGGTCGGCGTCTTCGGCGATCGCGACGACCTTGGTGTAGCCGTTGGCCTTCATGTGGTTGAGCAGGCGGCAGAAGTATTCGGCGGCCAGATCCGCCTTCAGCGTCCACGATGCGTTCGTGTAGCCGAGGACCAGCATCGCGTTGGGGATGCCGTCGAGCAGGGTGCCCTTGTAGACCACGTGCTCACGGGTCGACACCGGCTCGCCGTCCACATCGAGTGCCGCGCCGCCGAGGATCTGCACGGTGAGACCGGTTGCGCTGATGACGATATCGGCGGGGAGTTCTTCCCCGGATGCGAGCCGAATGCCGGTTTCGGTGAAGCGGTCGATGTGATCGGTGACGATCGATGCCTTACCACTGCGCAGGACCTTGAACAGGTCGCCGTTCGGGACGACGCACAGCCGCTGGTCCCACGGGTTGTACGACGGCGTGAAGTGCCGCATGTCGAACTGCTTGCCGAGTTGCATCCGCACCGCGGCGAGCAGCAGTTTCTTCGACAGCTCGGGATTGGTGCGCGAGAGCTGGAAGCTGGCCCGCTGCAAGGCGATATTGCGTGCCCGCCCGGCCCGATAGGCGATCTTCTCCGGCACCCGCGCGTACTTCATGCCGACGGCGACCGGGTCATCGGCGGGCAGTGCGGTGATGTAAGTGGGCGAGCGCTGCAGCATGGTGATGTGCGCGGTGTCGTCGGCCATCGCCGGGACCAGCGTGATCGCGGTCGCGCCGCTGCCGATCACCACGACGCGCTTTCCGCGGTAGTCCAGACCTTCCGGCCAGTGCTGTGGGTGCACGATCTGCCCGCGGAACTCCGCCTCGCCCGGAAACCGCGGGCGGTATCCGTTGTCGAAGTCGTAGTAGCCGGTGCAGCCGACGAGGAAGTTGCTGGTGTAGATCTCGGTCTCGCCGGTCTGCTCGTCGAGCGCCTCGACGGTCCACAGCTCGGCTTCGCTCGACCAGCTGGCCTTGGTCATCTTGCGCCCGAACCGAATGTGCTCGGTGACGCCGTATTCGGCGGCGGTGTCCTCGATGTATTGGCGGATGTGCGGGCCGTCGGCGAGCACCTTGGTGCCGATCCACGGACGGAAGCCGAAGCCGAAGGTCAACATGTCGGAGTCGGAGCGGATGCCCGGGTACCGGAACAGATCCCAGGTCCCGCCGATGGCGGTGCGGCGTTCCAGGATCGTATAGCTGCGTCCGGTCTGCTCGCGGGTGAGATGGCACGCCATCCCGATGCCGGACAGGCCCGCGCCAATGATCAGTACGTCGACATGCCGCGTCATTGAGGTAATCCGTTTCGTTCTGCTCTCACCCGAGCACCCTTGCCCGACCGTCCTCCAAGATTACCTGTTATCTCCAGTAACGTCTAGCCGCCTTGGAGAATGCGCTGGCGGCGTGCTTCTCTCGGCGTTTGCCGCCACGGTTACATGGTGATCAACCGTCCAAGTGTCGCTTGCCCAGCGATTGCGGCGGGGCGGGTTGCGGGCGTTGCAGCGGTGCACGTGGCGTGCAGCTGCACGCCACGCATTCGTGGGTATGGATTGCTTGCTGATCGCCCCGGCGTCGGCCTCGCCAACTCCGCCGACCACAATGGATAGCCGACTCGGCCGGTCGGCCGCAGCCAGAGCATGCATTGAGGGAGTTCATGACCAGCCCAACCCGGTGGCGCCGCCGCCTGCCCGACACCGCGACGAGCCCCGCTTCAGGGTCGCCGACCCTGAAGCGCAGTCTGGGGCGGATCGACCTCACGGCCATGGGTGTGGGCACGATCGTCGGGGCGGGCATCTTCGTCATCACCGGTGTCGCGGCTGCCGAGAAGGCCGGGCCGTCGATTGTGCTGTCGTTCCTGCTGGCCGGAACCGTCTGTGTGCTCGTCGCGCTCTGCTACAGCGAACTCGCGGCCATGGTGCCGGTCTCCGGCAGTGCCTATACCTACACCTACGCCACCCTCGGCGAAGGTCCAGCGTTCCTGGTCGGCTGGAATCTGCTGCTCGAATTCGTCATCGCGGGCGCGGCCGTGGCGATCGGCTGGTCCGGCAGCGTCGTCTCGGCGCTGGACTCCATGTTCGGCATCACTTTGCCCACCGCGATCACGGCGGGCCCGTCCGAGGGCGGCATCGTCAACCTGCCCGCCGTGCTCATCATCGGCGTCATCGTCGCGGTCCTGGTCGGCGAGGTGACGCTGACGGCCCGGATCACCAAGGCACTGGTCGCGGTGACGATCGGCCTGCTGGTCCTGGTCGTCGCGATCGGCGCACCGCACATCGATATCGGCAACTGGACCCCGTTCGCGCCGTTCGGATTCAGTGGCATCGTCGGCGGCGCCGCGATCGCCTTCTTCGCCTTCCTCGGATTCGATGTCGTCGCCGCATCCGCCGAAGAGGCGCGCAACCCCCGCCGCGATATCCCGTTCGCGATCATCGGCACGGTCCTGGTCGCTACCCTGCTGTACGCACTGGTCAGCGCCGTGCTCACCGGCATCGCACCGTTCGCCACCCTGAACAACGCCTCGCCGATCGCGACCGCCTTCGGGAATCTGCACGTCGGCTGGATCGGCAATGTCATCGTGATCGCCTCGATCATCGCGCTCACGAAGGGCCTTTTGCTGATCGTCTACGCACAGGTGCGGCTGATGTTCGCGATGTGCCGCGACCGTCTGCTGCCGCGCGGTCTCGCCGAAACCGGTAAGCGGGCCACTCCGGTCCGGCTGACGCTGCTGCTGGGCGTCGTCTGCGCGACCATTGCCGGTCTGCTGCCGATCGATATCGTCGTCGAATTGGTGAATATCGGCGCGCTGTCCGCTTTCGCGGTGGTTTGTGTCGGAGTGCTGGTGCTGCGAAAGCTGGAGCCGAATCGGGAACGGCCGTTCCGCACCCCATTGGTGCCGCTGGTGCCGATTCTCGCGCTGATCGGCTGCGTACTGCTGGCAACCACCTTGGACGGGCTGACCTGGGTGCGTTTCGCGGTTTGGGTGCTCGTCGGCATTGCGGTCTACCTGGGCTACGGCCGTAAACGCTCCACCCTCGCCGCGCCGACCATAACTGACTCAACGGTTTCTGCCGAACGGTAACCGGCGCGAAATTCGCCATTGGGATCTTGCACGAATGCATTCCCAGTCATTGCGTCCGCGTGGTGAATTCGGCACGCTCTCTGGGTAAGAGCCACGGCGCACACCCCGGCGGCCGGGCCGGAGAGGACGACGACCAGATATGTCCGATGACGAGAAGCAGATCCGAATCCTGATCGAGCGGTGGGCGGCGGCGGTGCACACCGGCAACCTGGCCGGTGTAGTCACCGATCATGCCGACGACATCGTGATGTTCGATGTGCCCCCGCCGAATGAAGGCGTGCGTGGCATCGACGCCTATCGGGAGACCTGGCCCGGCTTCTTCGAATGGCAGGCATCGGGTGCGACATTCGACATCGTTTCGCTCGAGGTAGAGGCGGGCGCAGACGTGGCATTCGCGCATGCGCTGCTGCTGTGCGGCACCGCGGAGGATTTCGCCCGCGATCCGGCCAAGCGCCTGCGGATCACCTTCGGCCTGCGCAAGCGGTACGGACGCTGGGTCGTGGTGCACGAACACCACTCCTTCCCCGACGACACCGCGGCACCCGAGGCCTGAGCTCGACCCGGTTCGCTACGGTGGCATCGAGCGCAACGATGCAGCGACCGCCGGTGGCGTGGTGCACCGTTGCCGCGAATACGGCATCGAGTGCACCGGGAGTTCCACGTGAATCAGCCTGATAGCGAAGCCTTTTCGAACCATGCGGGCACCCGCCCCGCGGCCTGGTACGAGAACTGGACGGAGGTGCCCGATTCGCCGTGGCGGGATCGGCCCGACCCCGCTGGCGAACGCGAGTACCGCACGATCACCTATGAGCGCGACGGGCGCATCGCGCGCATCACCTTCAACCGCCCGGAGAAGGGCAATACGATCACCCCGGACACCCCGGTCGATCTCGCCCATGCGGTCGAGCGGGCCGATCTGGATCCGCGGGTGCACGTCATCCTGGTATCCGGGCGCGGCAAGGGTTTCTGCGGCGGCTACGACCTGGATATGTTCGCCGAACAGGGCAGCCACGGTGCCGATGGTTCGATCGACACCACCGGCACCGTTGCCGATCCGGTGGTGCAGGCGGTCAATCACAATCCCTGGGGCACTTGGGATCCGATGATCGACTACGCCATGATGAGCCGGTTCAACCGCGGTTTCGCCAGCCTGATGAACGCGAACAAGCCGACGGTCGCGAAACTGCACGGCTTCGCCATCGCGGGCGGCACCGATATCGCGCTCTACTCCGACCAGATCATCTGCGCCGACGACACCAAAATCGGCTACCCGCCCACCCGCGTATGGGGTATTCCGGCGGCGGGCATGTGGGCCCATCGCCTGGGCGATCAGCGCGCCAAGCGGCTGCTGTTCACCGGTGACTGCATCAGCGGGAAGCAGGCCGAAGAGTGGGGTCTCGCGGTCGAATCGTGTCCGGCCGATGAACTCGACGAGCGCGCCGAGGCATTGGTGGCACGCATCGCGCGCATGCCGATCAACCAGTTGATGATGGCCAAACTGGCGCTCAATTCGGCGCTGCATTCGCAGGGCGTGACGAATTCCGCGATGATCAGCACGGTATTCGACGGGATCTCCCGGCACACGCGCGAGGGTTACGCCTTCCAACTGCGTTCGGCCACCGTCGGTTTCCGCGAGGCCGTGCGCGAACGCGACGAACCGTACGGCGACTACAAGCGCGCCCAGTTCCGCGCCGAGGAATAACACGCTCAGCGTGTATAGCGGTGCTTCACCCCGATCGGGAAGTAGTCCGGATCACCGGTGGGGCGCAGCTCGACATGCGGCAGGTGACGTTCGGGCGGAACGTAATGCGCGTATTCGCTATTGCGGCGCAGCAATTCGTCGCGAATCGATTCGGCGACGCGTCGGGTGCGTTCGGGGGTATTCGGTTCGTCGGGGACCAATTCCACCGTGACGCGCAATGTCGGATCGTGATCGGCGTTCTGCCACACCTCCAGCACGAACTTGCCGGTCACCCATTCGCTGACTCCCGGCTGTTCCAGCCCGATCGTTACCGTCTCCGGAAAGACATTCGCCCCGAATATCGATACCGCGTGCAGCGATCGCCCGAAGACATAGACGAACGGCAGCTCGGGTCCGGTTTCGGCGCCGAGATCGAGGCCGTGGGCGGCACAGAACGCGAGCATATCCGCATGCGAGACCACGCCACCGTCGTCGGCGATGTGATAGCGGATCAGCGGTACCCCGGAATCGGCGGTGAATGCCAGTGTGCCGTCGATGGATTCGAAATACCGATCCGCCGGATCGTATTGCAGCAGCGTGGGCAATCGCCGACTCCCGAACAGTTCTTCTCCGGCGCGATTTTCGCCCAGAAACCGCCGGATCCGCACACTCAACGGCGTCTCGTTTCCGAGGACTCCCCCGTCCGCGGTCCCGTACAGCGAGGCCACATCCCGCACCGGATCCAGCCCGGTCCGCTGTGCCATCAGATCGCGCCACTGCTCACTGATCACCTCACCGGCCAATACGAGTTTCACCAAGTAACGCGACCACTCGACTCCCGCACGAAGTCCGGTATCGATGACGTCCCTGAGAAACGGCGGATACCCCAGCAGCACAACCTGATCGACATGCGAACCCAGTTCCGGGATCACCCGCAAGATCTCCGCTTTGTTATTGCCCGGCGCGACGATCGTCAACGGCATCTCCGCCGCCAATGCCCGCAGGCAGGAGAGTGTGTACAGCCCGCCGACCCAGGTACCCAGCGGGAAGCACACCACCGCAAGGGTGCGCGTCGTCGCGGCGGCGAAGCCGTCGGCGAGCACCTGCGCGAACCTGCGTGTGGCCGCCGCCTCGTCCGCGGCGGTGCGCGGCCAGAAGGTCGGCGTCCCAGTCGATCCCGATGAAACCGCGATCAGATCGCAGTTGGTGAGCTCGCCACCGCGGCAGCGTTCGGGTAGCGGATAGCGGTGGTGGTAATTGGCCTTGGTCGTCAACGGCAACTGCTGGAAGGCCGCGGCGTCGGTGATCTTCTCCGGATCGATCCCGTGCGCGTCCAGAAATGCCCGATACGCGGGCACGGTGGCCGCGGTCCGCGCGACCGAGTCGAGAATGTGCTGATCCGGATCGACTGACATCTGGCGACCTCTCTCCCCGTGCGCGCTTCAACGCTACCGGCGTCGGATGCGCGACATGCGTGATCGTCCGATACTTCTTCCACGGTCCCCGAACGCGGCACCCGCTGCCACGATGGAAACGGCGGGGTCGTGGCGCTCGATGGACATTTCGAGAACGGGAGGACTGGGGGATGTCGGATATACGGGCGAGATTCGGGGTGCTCGGGCCGGTGCAGTTGACGATCGACGGGGTCGCGCAACCGCTCGGTGGTGTGAAACAGCGTGCGGTATTGGCGTATCTGGTGGTCAATGCGAACCGGCCGGTGTCGACGGAGGCGCTGGCACAGGCGGTGTGGGAGGAGAATCCGCCGCCGGATATCCGGATCAGCCTGCACACCATCGTGTCGAATCTGCGAAAGCCGTTGCGGGATGCCGGACTCGACGCGCGCACGATCCTTTCGCGCGCGGGCACGGGCTACCGGATCACGGTGCCCGCGGACAGCTGTGATGTCCAGCGGTTCCGTACGCGCAAGGAATCCGGATTGCGGGCCATGGCCGCGGGCCGGTTCTCGGTGGCCGGTGAGGTGCTTTCCAGCGCCCTCGCACAGTGGCGCGGCACCGCGCTGGCGGACCTGCAGGGCCTCGGTTTCGCCGATGCCTTCGCCACCGCCCTCGACGACGAACGGATCGGTGTCATCGAGGCCCGCGCCCAGGCCGAGATCGCGCAGGGCCGGGCCGACGGCGTGATCGCCGAGCTGGCCGAACTGGCCGACAGGTATCCGCTGCGCGAACCGCTGTGGGAGCAGCTGATCACCGCCCTGTACGTGAGCGGTCGGCAGAGCGACGCACTCGAGGCGCTGCGCCGATTGCGGGTGACCCTCGCCGATGAACTCGGGATCGATCCGGTGGCCTCGATTCGCGAACTCGAAGCCAAGATGCTGCGCCAGGAACCGCTCACCCCGCCCGCCGATGCCGTCGCATCGGCACTGCGGGCCACTACCGTCGTCGACCTGATAGCGCCCGGATCTCAAGCGTACCTGCGGGATTCGACCGGGCAGACGTTCCCGATCACCGGCCCGTTCACCCGCATCGGCCGACTGCCCGATAACGACATCGTGCTCGACGACGGCAAGGTAAGCCGCCATCACGCGGTGATCGTCAGCAATGGGGTGACATGCGTGCTGAAGGATCTACTGTCCTCCAACGGGGTGTTCGTCGGCGGGGTCCGGGTCATCGACGGCGCCGCGCTCACCGATGGTGTGACGATCCGTATCGGCGATACCGAATTCACCTTCGGCGTTATGCCGCACAACTAGGTGGTGTGCTTGTCGAACCAGTCCCGCAGTTGGGCTTCGGTTTTCGGTCCGGGGAGCGGGTTTTCCGGCACCAGTGTGCAGAACTGGGCGATCAGGTGGGCGTCGGAGTGCACGGCGATCAGGCAGGTCCGGGTGCCGATATCCGGATCGTTGTCCAGGAAGCAGAAGAATCGGCCGATGTCCTTGCCCCCGCTGCGCCACACCTCGTCGGTGCCGCCGCCACCGCAGGCGTGTCCGCCGAGCACCCCGACGTCGGCCCGGTACAAGGTGTCTGCCGACTGGGCGTCCGGGAATCCGAAGAACAGTGCGGACGGATAGTCGGGCGGGGTACTGCATACGATGGCGGCGTTCACCGTGCCGCCGGGCGGCGGCACGTGCCGACAGTTCGCCGGACCGAAGGCATTGCCGAGATGCCCGAGCAGGACGCGGTCCTCGGGGGTGAAAAAGTCCGGGTCACGGGCGGCTTCGGCGGTCAGGAACTGGCTGGCGGCGAACTTGGACAGGTAGTCGCGCAGCGGCTGGTCGCTCGGCGACGGCCAGATGAAGAACGCCAGCGCGAGCTGGGGCTCATCGGTCAGCAGCAGGGATGGTTTCGGCGCGTTGGGGTCATCGGCGCGGTTGGCGAGGCACGCCTTGCGGCCGATCTCCTTGCCCTCGTACATCACTGGGCCGTCCGGCCCAGCGGGGTCGCCGGGGCAGTTGGTGGTCTGGAAGGTGCGGATCAGGAGGTTGTAGTAGTCGTGTAGTGCGTCGAGATTGCGGAACCGCATGTATCGGACCGCCGACTCGCTGGCCGCGGGGTTGTCCGGGCAGAAGATGACCGCGACGGTGGTGGAGGTATCGGGCTGCTCGTGCTGGCAGGTGGATCGGCTGCGGCCGGTCTGGGCGACGATCTTCAGCAGATCGATATCGGCGTCGCGCAGTGCGGTGGCGTCGGCGACCGCGGTGCCCTTTCGATCGCCGAGCATGGTCCAGGCCCCGTATCCGGCTCCGGCGGCGATCACGGCGGCGAGTGCCAGGACCAGCGCGGTCAGCCTGCGGCGTCGACGGCGCGGTTCGGCCACCGTGACACCCTGTGTATCGCTTGTCTCGGCTTCGGGCTGCTCCGTATCGGGTTTCCGGGCAACGGATAACAGATCGTCACTGGTCGCGGTATCGGGCGAGCTGCCTTGTCCGGCTTCACGATTCGAGGTTCGTTCATCGTGCACCCCGATCGCGGACACCGCCGTGCGCCCCTCGGTGACCGCACCGGCACTCGTCAGCGCCGCCTCCGCCGCATGCGCGAGGTCCCCCGCCGCCCGGTAACGTTCGCGCACGTTTTTGGCCATGCCGTGCTCGATGACGGTATCGAGCGCGGGCGACACGTCCGGCCGGTTCGTGCTCGGTCGCGGCACCGGCCCGAACAGATGCGCGCTGATGATCTCGGCGTCGGTGGTGCCCCCATACGGCCGTGCGCCGGTGAGGCATTCGTAGAGCACGCAAGCCAGCGAGTAGACATCGACCGCGGGCGTGGTGTGCTCGGAACGGAACCGTTCCGGCGCCATATAGCTGAATGAACCGATCACCGCACCGTGGGTCGTCAACCCCTGATCGGCATCGGAATGCGCGATACCGAAGTCGACCAGATAGGCGAAACCTTCCGGCGTGAGGAGGATATTGTCCGGTTTGACGTCGCGATGGACCAGTCCTTCGGCGTGCGCGGCATCCAATGCCGACGCGATCTGGCGGATCACCGCCACCGCCTGATGCGCGGGCATCGGCCCCTTGCTCTCCAATACCGACGGCAAGCTGACACCGTCCACCAAGCGCATATCGATATACAGGTGGCCGTCGATCTCGCCGTAATCGTGAATCGGGATGACGTGCGGTTCGCGCAGTCGCGCGGCGGCGTCGGCCTCGCGCTGGAATCGCTCGCGGTACCCCTCGTCCTGCGCGAGCCGTTCGAGGAGCACCTTGATCGCCACACTGCGGCGCTTGCGCATGTCGTAGGCCTGGTAGACCTCGCCCATGCCTCCGCGCCCCAGCAGCCGATCCAACCGGTAGTGCCCGAATATCGAGCCCACGGTCGGTGGCTGGCGCTGGCTCGTCATCTCGTCCTCCGCGATGCAGACCGGAGCCCTTCGCTGTCGGTCAACTGTAAGGTCGGCGACCTGCTTTTCGCGCCGCCTGCGGAAATGTTCCCCCTGATTGATCTTCGCCGTGCCATGTTTGGTTAACCGCTGGTCCTGTCGCGCGGCTGATCGAACCTCGACGATAAGGTCATGGGATGACCTGGACCGTCGCCTTCGACCTCGATATGACGCTGATCGATTCCCGGCCGGGCGTGTGCAAGGCGATCGAGCAGTTGGCCACGGAGTTCGGTCTGCCGTTGCGTAGTGCTGAACTGGCCGACCGGCTCGGGCCGCCGCTGGCGATGCTGCTGGCAGACGCCGGTGCGCCCGAGCAGCTCATCCCGGCACTGGTGACCCGCTATCGCGAGATCTATCCATCGATCGTGCCCTACATTCCGGCCATGCCCGGTGCCGATGCCGCATTGGATGCCGTCCGTGCGCGCGGCGGGCGGATACTCATCGTGACCGGCAAACACGAACCACTGGCCCGGCTGCACGTCGCCGAACTCGGATGGCGAATTGATGAGGTGGTCGGTGATCTGTGGTCGGACGGTAAGGCGGCGGCATTGCGCGAGCACCGCGCGGACCTGTTCGTCGGCGATCACCAGGGCGATATGCGCGGGGCGCGAGCGGCGGGCGTCTATGCGCTCGGGGTCACCACCGGTCCCTGCGATGCCGACGAATTGCGCACGGCGGGAGCGGATTTCGTCCTCGGTGAGCTGACCGAATTCCCGGACTGGCTGGCCGCGCGCTAGCGCCCGCCCGCCGCACCCTCCAGCGTCTCGAACCGCAACGACAACCCGTCCAGCAACGCGCGCAACCCGGTTTCGAAGGCGGCGTCATCGATATCGCGCTGCCGTCCCGACAGCAGATGCGCCTCGTCCAGATGCGGATAATTTCCGCGATAGACCGCCGCGTCCTCCGGGAACCCGCCCGCGAACGACCCCAGCGTCGACCCGGTGACGAAGAACCGCATGAGCGCGCCCACCTGGGTGGCCTCGCGGCGCGGCCAGCCCGCCGCCACCAGACCCCCGAAGACCGCGTCGGCCTGCCGCAACGCATTCGGCCGTCGACCCATGCCCTGATTCAGGGCGGGCACCACCTTCGGATGCGCCGCCAGGGCCGCCCGATACGACCTGGCCCAATCGCGCAGTGCCACCCGCCAATCCGAGATATCGGTGAACATGGACAGATCGATCTGGCCGAGTACGGCATCGACCATCGCGTCCAGCAGGTCGTCCTTGGTGGCCACATGGTTGTAGAGCGATGGGCCCTGCACGCCGAGTTCGGTGGCGAGTCGGCGCATCGAAACCGCCTCCAGTCCTTCGGCATCCACCAGATCCAGCGCGGCCGACACGATGCGATCGCGGCTGAGCAAGGGGTGGCGGGGTCTTCCCACGAAAACCTCCTGGTCGGTCAATCCAGTGTCACACGGCGGATACCCACACCATCAAACTTGCATCGCTAGTTTAGCGACAGTTAGCATACGGGAAACTTCCGCTGTTAGTTTTCTTGCCCCGGAGTCGTGATGAACCTGGAACTGTCCGACGAACAGGCCGCCGCCAAGCGGCTCGCCGCCGAATTCGTCGACCGCGAGATCGCGCCGCATGCGACGGAGTGGGACCGGACCGAATCCGTCGATACCGCGATCGTGGCCGAACTGGGTGAAGTCGGTTTCCTCGGTCTGACCATTCCCGAGGAGTACGGCGGCAGCGGCGGCGACCATCTCACCTACTGTCTGGTACTAGAGGAACTCGGCCGCGGTGACTCCGCAGTACGCGGAATCGTCTCGGTCTCTTTGGGTTTGGTCGCCAAATCGATCGACCACTACGGCACCGAGGAGCAGAAGCGCACCTGGCTGCCGCGCCTGACCTCGGGTGCCGCACTCGGTTGCTTCGGCCTCACCGAGCCGGGGACCGGTTCGGATGCGGCGCAATTGCGCACCCGCGCGGTTCGCGACGGTGACGACTGGGTGTTGTCCGGGACCAAGATGTTCATCACCAACGGCACGTGGGCCGATGTCGCCCTCGTTTTTGCCCGGACCGGCGGCGAAGGGCATCGCGGTATCACCGCCTTCCTGGTGCCGACCGACTCCCCCGGCTTCACCGCCCGCGCCATCCACGGCAAGCTCGGTCTGCGCGGGCAGGCCACCGCCGAACTTGTACTCGACGGCGTCCGGGTCCCCGACGGCGCCCGATTGCACGATGCGGGCAAGGGCTTCACTGTCGCGATGGCGGCGCTGGCCAAGGGCAGGATGTCGGTGGCCGCCGGTTGTGTCGGCATCGCACAGGCCTGCCTGGATGCCGCGGTCGGATATGCCACCGAGCGCGAACAATTCGGCAAGCCGATCGCCGGGCATCAGCTGGTGCAGGAGCTGCTTGCCGATATCGCCCTCGATGTGGACGCGGCCCGGCTGCTGGTGTGGCGGGTGGCCGATCTGATCGACCGTGGCGCCGAATTCGCCGTCGAGTCGTCGAAGGCGAAATTGTTCGCGAGTGAGGCCGCGGTGCGGGCCGCCGATCGGGCGCTGCAGGTCTTCGGCGGTTATGGCTATATCGACGAATTCCCGGTCGGCAAATATCTGCGCGACGCCAAGGTGATGACCCTGTACGAGGGCACGAGCCAGATCCAGAAGCTACTGATCGGTCGTGCGCTGACCGGAGTCAGCGCATTCTGATGACCGCCGTATCAACTCCCGAGGAGGATGTTCGATGACCAGATTCACCGACCGGGTCGCCGTGGTCACCGGCGCGGCACAGGGTATCGGCGCGGCCACCGCGCAACTGCTCGCCGCCCAGGGCGCACAGGTCGCGGTGCTCGATCGCAATGCACCCGAGGACACTGCCGAACAGATCGTCGCGGCGGGCGGCGCGGCCCGCAGTTATGTCTGCGATGTCACCGACCGCGCCTCGGTGGAATCCGTATTCGCCGATATCGCAACCGATCTCGGCGGTCCGCACATTCTGGTCAACAATGCGGGCATCACCCGCGACGATCTGTTCTTCCGGCTCTCCGAGGACGACTGGAATGCGGTGCTCTCGGTCAATCTGACCGGCGTTTTCCACTGCACCCAGGCGGCCCAGGAGTACATGGTCGCCCAGCGCTACGGCAAGATCGTCTCGCTGTCGAGCCGCTCGGCGCTCGGCAACCGCGGTCAGGCGAATTATGCCGCCGCGAAGGCGGGCATCCAGGGCCTGACCGCGACGCTGGCCATCGAACTCGGGCCCTACAACATCACTGTCAATGCCGTCGCGCCCGGCTACATCGCCACCGCGATGACAGCCGCGACCGCGAACCGGGTCGGGGTCACGGCCGAAGACCATCAGAAGGCTGTGGCCGAGCGGACCCCCCTGGGCCGCGTGGGACAGCCCGAAGAGGTCGCCGCGGTGATCGCGTTTCTGGCCAGTGATGAGGCGTCCTATGTCAGCGGGCAGACGTTGTACGTCAATGGTGGGGCCCGCTGAATGCGCTGGTAGCGTCCGGCAGCCACGCTCGTCGCGGTATTCGGGAGCCTGCTCGCGGTAGCCGGTCCCGTCGCCGTGGCCGAGCCGCCGCCGTCGGGGCCGACGCAGGACTGCCAGGTCGGGGACACACAGGTCCAAGGACCTACCTGTGCATCTGCGGCGAAGACCGGCAGTGGGTGTGTCACGAACGGACTAGACGAGTAAGTCCGAA
>NZ_BDBY01000265.1 GCF_001613225.1 Nocardia pseudovaccinii NBRC 100343 | reverse complement strand
GTTGTCGTTCGCCGTTGTCGCTGGTTTGCTCACCGTTGTTCCCGGGCTCGATACTGCGCTGGTGCTGCGCGCTGCGATCGGGCGCAACCGCCGCCATGCCTTTGCGACCGCTGTCGGGATCGGCAGCGGCACGCTTGTGTGGGGTGTCGCTGCGGCGGCGGGTGTGTCGGTGCTGCTCACCGCGTCGGAGTTGGCCTTCACCGCGCTGCGGATCGCCGGTGCTATGTATCTGATCTGGATGGGCTTGGGCATGCTACGGGGCGCGCTACGCCACCCGGCCGCGTTCGTCGCCGAGCCCGACATGACCACATCGCCGCGCGACATCGTCGGGGCCTGGGCCCGCGGGCTGGGCACCAACCTGCTCAATCCCAAGGTCGGCGTGTTCTACATGGCGATGCTGCCGCAGTTCATCCCGGTCGGGTCGTCGCATCTACTGATGGGCACGGCGATGGCGATGGTGCACAATCTCGAGGGCATGGTCTGGTTCACCGCGATCATCTGCGCCGCGAGTTTCGCCCAGGCCTGGCTGAACCGGGACTGGGTGCGCCGGACGATGGATGCGGTCACCGGAGCCGTGCTGGTGGGATTCGGTGTCGATCTGGCCCTGGTGCGTACAGGCGAAGGGCCTCGTTGACCGTTGTGTGACGAACGACATCGAGACCCTTCTCACCGCACTGTATGTGAAGATCGATGACGAGTTGGCAGGACCGCGATGGACGGGCAGGCCACCGGTTCTGACCGACTCCGAGCTGGTGTGCCTGGCGGTAGCCCAGTCCCTGTTGGGGTTCACCTCCGAGGCGCACTGGCTGCGGTACGCGCGTAAACATCTGGCCGGGATGTTTCCGTATCTGCCGCAGCAGTCCGGCTACAACACAAACGCCTGCGCAATGCGCTGGGCTTGGTCAAGCGGGTAATCCGGATGCTGGCCCGTTCCAGCGAGTTCTGGCTGGATGACTGCTGGATCGTGGACTCGACCCCGGTGCCATGCGGCATGTCCCGGCCCACCGTCGCGCGCTCGGAGCTGGCCGGGTGGGCCGGGTGGGCCGGCCGCGAGTTCGAAACCCTGTTGGGCGAGTACGGGATCACGATGTTGCGGCCCTCACGCAAGGACGAGACCACCCGCTTCGGTGAGCCAGTGCTGAAGAAGGTGCGCCAATTGATCGAGTCGGTCAACGACACCCTCAAAGGCCAGCTCGACCTCGAACACCATGGCGGACGCTCCTGCCAGGGCGTGGCCATCCGCGTCGCCCAACGCGTACTAGCGATGGCCGCTGCGATCTGGCACAACCACACGATCGGCGCACCGATCACCCGATCCCTGATCGCCTACGACCACTGACCAGACTTCGGACTTACTCGTCTAGGTGAGGCCGCCGGTCGGATGCTTACCAGGGCACCCGGCCGACGCGGTTGAAGAAGCCGCCTGTGGGGCCGTCGGGACCGATGGACGCGAGATGCACGATGGCGTCGGTGCCCTCGGTGACCGTTTGATGCCCTGAGTTTCCGTTCAAATCCGTTGCGGTGTAACCGGGATCGGCGGCATTGACCCGCATCTGCGGCAGTTCGCGGGAGTACTGGGTGGTGATCATGTTCAGTGCGGTCTTCGAGGAGGGATAGACCAGCCCGAGGATCTGCGATTCGATCCGGCTCGGATCGGAGGTGATGGCGATCGAACCGATGCCGCTGGACACCATCACGATGCGCGGGTTGGTGGCCGCGCGCAGCAGCGGGAGAAAGGCGTGGGTAACCTGCACGGGCCCGAAAACGTTGGTCTCGAAGACCTTTCGGAAATCGGCGGCCACGGTATCGGCGGGTGTGGCGCGCGTACCGCCGATACCCGCATTGTTGATCAGAACATCCAGGTGCGGCGTCCGGCCCGCGATGGTCTGGGCGGCGGCCGCGATCGATTCGACGGACGTCACATCCAACTGGACGAACTCGACGTCCAAACCCTGTTCGGCGAGTTCGAACGCGGCCGCCTTGCCCCGCTCCGCGTCGCGGGCACCGAGGAATACCCGCCAGCCGAGTTCGGCCAGCCGACGGACCGTTTCGCGGCCGATTCCCTTGTTCGCCCCGGTCACCAGGGCTGTTGTCGTGTTGGTCATGACTCGACCTTGGCCCGCCACCCGAATCTCGCTCCAGGGCTGACAACTCCTGGGACCGGCAGTACCACCCCGGGGTCCGTGCCCTGCGGCATCATCGAGGCATGGATCGCGCCGAACTCGCCAAGCTGCTGCGGCAGGCCCGGGCCCGGGTGCGGCCGCGCGATGTCGGGCTGCCCAGCGGTTCGCGCCGCCAGGTGCCCGGACTGCGGCGCGAGGAGGTCGCGCAACTGGCCGGTGTCAGCGTCGACTATGTGGTCCGGCTCGAACAGGGACGCGGACCGCGACCGTCGGTGGCGGTGCTCGGCGCGCTCGCCCGCGCCCTACGGCTCGCGGATCCCGAACGCGATCTGCTGTTCCGGCTGGCCGGTTCCGCGCCACCGCAGCAAGGCCGCATCAACATGGTGGTGCGACCGAGCGTGCTGCGGCTGCTGGACCGGATGGCCGATCTGCCCGCACTGGTGATCTCCGCGAAAGCCGATGTGCTGGCCTGGAATCCGATGGCGGCGGCATTGCTCGGGGACTTCTCCGCGTGGTCGCCCGCCCGGCGCAACATCATCTGGCAGTCCTTCCTCGGGACCGAACCCTCCCGCGTGGTCTTCACCCCCACCGAGGCCGAGGCGGCCGCTGAATCCTGGGTCAGCTCGCTGCGCAGCGCGAAGGCGGCCTATCCCGACGATCCGGACCTGGCTCGGCTCATCGCCGAACTACGTTCGCGCAGTATGCGATTCGACCGACTGTGGCGCGAAGGGAGCACCGGCAACTGGCGCAGCGCCACCAAGACCATCGATCATCCCGAGGTCGGACGGTTGATCCTGGATTGCGACGCCCTGTTCGTCCCCGACAGCGACCAGGCCGTGGTCGTGTACTCCGCGGCACCCGACACCCCCGCCGCCTCGGCACTCGAACTGCTCCGAATCACGGGGACGCAGCAGCTCAGCGAGCAGCGATAGGGGAAGGCCGATCGCGCGATGTTGGTCTTGACGGCCGAGACGCCTTCGCCCGCATAGCGGCCGACGACTGCTGCGCGCGACGGCTCGGAGTGCCAAGGCTACGTGTTGGACGGGGCGCCGACCGTCGTCACCGCCGAGGGTGCAGCAGCAGTTCGGCGACGACTTGCACGCGGTCTTGGCAAGATAGCGGCATGGAACGTGTGCTCGGAATCGGTGGATACTTCGTGCGGGCCGTCGACCCGGCGGCCCTGAGCGCGTGGTATCGCGATTGCCTGGGCCTGGACGCAGATGAGAACGGTCTGTGGAATCAGGGAGCAGGGCCGACGGTGTTCGCGACGTTCGAGTCCGAGACCGACTACTTCGGGTCCCGCGCTCAGCAAACCATGCTCAACTTCCGGGTCCGCGATCTGGACGCGATGCTCACGCAATTGCGCGCCAAGGGAGCGGATGTGGCCGAAGAGACGCAGGACATGGCGGGCGTCGGTCGCTTCGGCTGGGTCACCGATCCTGCGGGCAATCGGGTCGAACTGTGGCAGCCCGCCTGATCCGGTCGCGGTGCTATCCGGAGAACTCGTCGGCGAGGGTGTTCCAGAACATGAGTTCGTAGTTTTGGAAGAGTCTGGCGTACAAGTGTGCGTCGTTCGGATTCAAGCGTCCGCTGTCGATTCCGGCCTGGATCGCGGCGTGGGCCCGCTGTTCGGCTTCGGGGGTGCCGACGGCGAAGAGGTCGAAGAATGCGCAGGCGGGGTCGTCGAACTCGTAGTGCGCGCGCATGCCTTCGGCGACGGCCCGGCAGTAGCGGCCGAAGGCGGCGACATTCGCGTAGATACCGGCCGCGGCGGCGGAAGGCTCGGCGTTCAGCGCCAACCAGGCGACATAGGCCGGGTAGGCCTGGCAACCCGCTCTGGGTAGCTCCATGCCCTGGTCGGGTCCGGCTGCCGCTACGAGCGCGTCCAACAGCGCGAGTGCCTGCCGCTCACCGGGAGGGAGGCCGTCGAGAAACGCTCTGACATGCGGTTCGTCCGTCTTCGCCGCCAAGGCGTGGAAGCTGCGCCAGTCGCTGCTGACGATGCGCTGTTCCTCGGCGGCGATCGCGGCGAAGACCGCGCGTGGTGCTTTGCCCACCGAGATGAGCGCAACCATGCGGTTGTCGTCGTCGTGCGGTGCCAGCTCGGCTTGGATCCCGTCGAGCAGGTCACGAGCGGTAAGGGTCATCGGAACCTCCCTGTGGGAATGCTTCCATTCAAGCGCTGTTCGCCCGTGTGCGACAGGTGTTCAGTCGGCGTGCTCGGCATCCCAGTGTCTGCGCGCGGCGGCGATACGGTCCTTGTGATCGCGCGACCACTCGGCGAGGGCGCCGATGGCCTCGGCCAGGCTCTGGCCGGTCTCGGTGAGCCGGTATTCGACCTGCGGTGGAATCGTCGGATACGCGATGCGCTCGACCATGCCGTCGCGGCACAGCCGCTTGGTGGTCAGTGTCAGCATCCGCTGTGAGATGCCGGGAATCGCCCGCTCCAATTCGCGGAAACGCCGCACTCCGTTACTCAATTCGACGATCACCAATACCGTCCACCGATCCCCGAGCCGGTCGAGCACATCGCGGATGCCGCAGTCGTCATCGCCACAGGGCCCGTCGGGAATAGTGCCCGTGACCTGCGCGGTGACCGCCGTGTTCGTGACCGACATGAAAGTGCCTCCTTATGCCGCGCGCCGCGGCCGCCGATGCTGGGGACGAATTCAGCAACTACAACAATCGGGAGCGTTGCGATGATCCTGGTAACCGGCATCTCCGGATCCCTCGGCGGCCTCGTCCACCGCGGCCTGTCCACCCTCGACGAACTGACAGTAGCGGCGGGCAGCCGCTCCGGTGACGACACCACCACGCGCCGAATCGATTTCGACGATCCGGTAACGCTGTCCGCGGGGCTGCGGGATGTCGATGTCCTGGTACTGATTTCGGCCGGATATGCCGAAGACGATGTGGTCTTGGCCCGACACGGCGCGGTGATCGACGCCGCCACGGCCGCCGGGGTCCGGCACGTGATCTACACCAGCCTCGCGGGTTCCGGCGATTTGATGACTATTGCGCTGCCGCATCGGTGGACCGAAACCCGGCTGGCCGCAGCGCCATTCGATGTGACGGTCCTCCGTAACGGCCTCTACGCCCAGGTGCCGGTCGGTCTCGCTGTCGCCGGTGCCGCCGACTCGGCCGAATCCGGGGTATTCGCCGCGGCGTTCGGCACCGGCCGGATCTCGGTGGTGGCGCGCGAGGATCTGGCCGAGGTGGCCGTGCGGGTGGCCGCGGAGACCGAGCGTGATCTGGCGGCGGGGCGGCGGAGCAGGCATGCGGGCAAGGTGTACGAGCTGGAGGGAGTGACCGCGGTCGGTGGCGTGGATATCGCCGAGATCCTCAGCGAATCCCTCGGTCGCCCGGTGCGATACGCGCCCGTCTCGCTCGGCGAAATGCGGAATATGTTGCAGGACAGTGGATTGGAGCCGTATCAGATCACGCACACACTCTCGTTGTTCGCCAATCTCGGTGCCGGACTCCTCGAATCATCGAGCACTGACTTGCTCGAGCTGCTGCCGAGCGCACCGCGCGATATTCGGGCCCTCATCACCGGCGCGGTGCAGTCGGGCGGGTATCAGTCGGTATCGGTGAACGCGGCGGGCTGAGCAAGCCGCAGCGGTGAATGCGTGCGGC
>NZ_BDBY01000264.1 GCF_001613225.1 Nocardia pseudovaccinii NBRC 100343 | reverse complement strand
GCAACTGGACCCCAGATTCTCTCGGGGGGCTTGTTGAGGCAACTGTCCTAGCCTAGCCAACCGCCCGCGCAGAGTCAAGTCTGCTCGTCCGATCCGGCAATGCTGATCGCCAGGCGCTCCTCGTCCTACCTCGTTTCCCAGGCCACTGTGCTCAACGTTTCCGCTGCGCTTTGGGCTCCGGGTCGGTGTCCGTGTCGCTCTGACTTGGACAAAGTTACGCGGCGGAGAACGTCGAGTCAAATCCGCACTACACACATGTCATTTCGCAGGTCAGAGGCCATCTGACACCCCAAAAAACAGGCTCGGGCCACCCGAATGTGACCCGAGCCACGTGATCTTTATGCGCCCGCCCGCAGTACACCGGCGAAATTCCGCTTGCCGCGGCGCAGCACCAACCATCGTCCGTGCAGGTAGTCGGTATCGGCGGGCGTCCATTCCAGATCCGAGATCCGCTCGTTGTTGACCGACGCTCCGCCTTCGTTCACCGCGCGCCGTGCGGCGCCACGGCTCTCCGACAGTCCGGTGGCGACCAACAGATCGACGATCGTGCTCGGCTCACCGACACCGACCTCGGCGACCGTGCCGTCGACCGCGGCTTCACGCAGGGCTGCCGACAGCGTCGGCTCATCGAGTTCACGCAGATCCGCGCGTCCGAACAGAGCCTGACTAGCCAACTGCACAGCCCGGGTATTCGCTTCGCCGTGCACCAGATTCGTCATTTCCTCGGCCAGCTTGCGCTGGGCCTCCCGTGCGTGCGGACGCTCGACCGTGGCCAGTTCCAGCTCGGCCAACTCTTCGCGGGACAAGAAGGTGAACCAGCGCAGGTACCGCACGACATCGGCATCGGCGGTATTCACGAAGTACTGGTACCAGGCGTACGGGCTGGTCATTTCCGGATCGAGCCACAGGCTGCCGCCGCCGGTCGACTTGCCGAACTTCTTGCCGTCGGCCGAGGTAACGAGCGGCACGGTCAGCGCGTGCACCGCCGCACCGTCGACGCGCCGGTTCAGCTCGACACCGGCGATGATGTTGCCCCACTGATCCGAACCACCGACCTGCAGTGTGCAGCCGAAGTTGCGGCGCAGCTGCAGGTAGTCGTTGGCCTGCAGCAGCATGTAGCTGAATTCGGTGTAGGAGATGCCCTCACCGTCCAGGCGGCGCTTGATGGTGTCGCGGGCCAGCATGACGTTGACCGAGAAGTGCTTGCCGATATCGCGCAGGAAGTCGACGGTCGACAGCTGGCCGGTCCAGTCCATGTTGTTGGCGATGATCGCGCCGGTGGGTGAGTCGTCTAGGTCGACGAAGCGCTCGAGCTGTGAACGGATCCGGCCCGCCCATTCCGCGACGGTATCGGTCGAATTCATGGTGCGTTCGCCCACGTCGCGCGGATCGCCGATGAGTCCGGTGGCGCCACCGGCCAGCACGATCGGGCGATGGCCCGCGCGCTGGAACCGCTTCAGCGCCAGCAGCGGGACCAGATGTCCGGCGTGCAGACTGGCCGCGGTGGGATCGAAACCGGCATAGAGGGTCAGCGGCCCGGCGGATGCCGCCGTGCGCAGGGCGTCCAGGTCGGTAGACTGCGCGATCAGTCCGCGCCAGGTCAGTTCGTCGATGATGTCGCCGCTCACGCCAGCGCCTCGCTGGCGCTCGGCTCCAGCGTGCGCGATGCGCGCTGGCACATGGTTCGCTCACTTCGTTCGCTCACGCTGTCCCATCTTTCCGCACCGTTCCCCGCGACCGGCATGGCCCTCAGTGTCGCCGTGCGCCGCCACGCAGGGCGAATGATTTTCGGTGAACGCGACGACGATAGGCAGACCGCGGTCTGCCGATCGTGTGCGTTGTTCAGATGTTCAGCGAGCCAGCAGCTCCCGCACCGCGATGATGCTGTCGCGCCGCTGCCAGGCGATCCAGACGAACACCACGCCGAGCACCAGCGGGAACGGCGCCAGGGCGGGCGCGCCGAGCAGGAACACCTGGGTCAGTGCGGCGCAGACCATGGTGATGGTCAGGCCGACGGCCGCGGGGCCGGTCAGGCGGGGCACCAGCAGGCCGATGCCACCGGCCAGTTCGACAACGCCGGTGAAGTAGCGGAACCACTGGCCCCAGCCGATCGTGTCGAAGGATTCGACCGCCGCGTGCGCGCCGAGCAGCTTCGGGGCGGCGGAGGCGATGAGGAGGAACAGCGCGAGCAGGACCTGCACGGTCCAGAGCGCGGTAGTCATCTTCTTGCCGGGGCGGTGGGCGACGGTGGCGGCGGCGATCGGGGCGGCGGGGGCGATGGCGGTCATCTGTCTTTCCTTCGGGTCGGTCGCGCTGGGTGGAGCGCGTTCAACAGATAGGACGGACACCGCCCCGAAAACTCATCGCCGATCCCGAAAATTCTTGTGACCTGGTGTTATACCGCATCGATCGGGGCACGCGGGCTGCGCCGATAGACCGAGACCGCAGGCGATGCGAGCCAGAATCGCCACGGCACATCCGCCGCACTGCTGACCCCGACGCGCGGTCCGTCGGAAATCTCGGCGGGGTCGATCGCGCCGTTCAGCTCCAACCGGATCGGCGAGGCAGGGTCGAAGAGTGGAGTTCCGTAGTCGCTCAGCGTAATTCCGAGCGCGCTGCCGAGATTCCCAGGGCCCCTTGCCAAATCGGCGTCCGTGCGGGCCGCGGGTCGTCGCTCCCTGACCGTGTCCGCCCCGGCGATCACCTCCCCCGACCGGATGAGTACCGCACTCGCGGTGCCGTCCGGACCGCTGGTCACGTTCACGCACATGTGCATGCCGTAACTGAGGTAGACGTACAGCACGCCAGCGGGCCCGAACATCACCGCATTGCGCTTGGTCCGCCCGCGTCCGGAATGCGATGCGGGATCCGGCCACGGTCCGGCCGGATCGCCGCCATATGCCTCGACCTCCACGATTCGCACGCCGACCGGTCCGGACCACAGCGTCGAGCCGAGCAGTCGGCGAGCCGCGGCGGGTGGTTCGACCGCCAGTTCCTCGTTACGCACGACTCTCCATTGTTCCCGAAAGTCAGACGTAGCGACTGTGCTGGCCCGAGCGCAGCGTGACGAGATCGTCGATGATCACGGCGGCATAGCCGACCGCGACCAGCACCGCGAGCTGTGCCCAGGCGACCCACGCGATGCCGATCGGGATGGTCGCGCACACCGCGGCGGCGGCGAGCAGTCGCGACCAAGGGCGCGGCAGACCGAGGGCGAGCCGGAAACAGAACTGGCCGAAGAAGTACAGCGCGACGCCGCCGGAGAGCGCGGACGCGGCGGCGATGGAGGCGGGTTCGTTGCCGTGCGCGATGGTCATATTGATGCCCGCCGCGGTGACGGTGATGCCGATCAGCAGCGGGTAGAGCGCGTAGCCGTAGGCGAGCACCGCGGGACGGGAGCGTTCCCGATCCGGGACCGCGGCCAGCGCATGCTCGCCACGGTCGTCATCGATCCCGAAATAGGCCCACCACAGCACATAGGCCAGGCAGAGTCCGAGTGCGACGGTGGCGGTCAGCGGCACGGTCAGCTTCTCCCCCGCCAGGCCAAGACCGATCGCGACCACCGACTCACCGATGGCGACGATGATCACCAGCCCGTTGCGCTCGCAGAAATGGCTGGCCCGCACCACGAAATCGCGGGTGTCGACCAGGTACGGACTCAGCACCTGCACCGCGAATGCCAGACCCCAGCACAGGTATTGCCACCAGCCGTGCACGAAGCCGCCCGCGAGCACGAGCGCCGCCGCGAGCGCGTTCAGTGGCGCGATGCGTTTGATCGCCTGGCTCGCCGAGGTGCCGCCACTGACCCAGAACAGCGCCGTGTGCACCGTGTTGACCAGGACGTAGCCGAGACCGAAGGCGAGACCCGTGCCGTGGAACGCGTCCGGGATCGCCAGCGCGAGCACGAAGAATCCGAACATGCCGATCAACAGCAGCGTGCGGCGCTGCGAATTGCTCGGCGCCACTTCGTTGGTGAGCCAGACGTAGCCGCTGTACATCCACCAGATGACCCCGAACAGCACCACCACCTGAGCCAGCGCCGCCCAGCCGGGATGGTGGGTGAAGACGTGAGTGAGCTGGGTGATGGTGAAGACGAAGACGAGATCGAAGAACAGTTCCAGGGTGGAAACCCGAACCTGTCCTCCGTCCACGTTCGGTTCCGTGGTCTGGCTGGTCACGGCAGGATCGTAAAGCAACACACCGAACTGGTCATCCGATCACGTCGGTCCCCATGTAAAGCCCCTTGAGCTTGCTCGGGTTCACCTGGAAGCGCAGGTTGTGGATGTGTCCGTCGACGATGTCGTAGGTGAACGCCGCCACCGGGTTTCCATCGATGCGCGCGAGCGCACCGAGTTCCCCATTGATATGCGCGGGCTCGAGGACGATGCCCGCGACCGACGGCTTGGCGAGTACGCCGAGAACCCAGCGCGCCACATGATCCGGTCCGTACAGCGGACGCCGGGCCGCGGTGACCACCCCGCCGCCATCGGACCACGAGGTGACATCGGGCGCGAGCAGACCCATCAGGGCATTGAGATCGCCACCGGCGCAGGCGGCCATGAACTGTTCGGTGATGTGGGTGCGCTCGGCCTTATCGGTATCGAAGCGCGGGCGGCGGGACTGCACATGTGAGCGGGCCCGATGCGCGATCTGCCGGACGGTCGCCTCGGGCTTGTCGAGGGTGTCGGCGATTTCGGCGTGGCTATAGCCGAACACCTCGCGCAGCAGGAAGACCGCGCGTTCCACCGGATTCAAGGTCTCCAGGACCACCAGCATCGCGGTGGAGACGGTGTCGGCCAACTCGGTCTCCTCGGCGATATTCGGTGAGGTCAGCAGGGGTTCGGGAAGCCAAGGGCCGACGTAGGTTTCGCGTTTGGCCTTGGCCGAGGTGAGCCGGTTCAACGACAGGTTGGTGACCGTGCGCACCAGATAGGACTTGGGATGCTGGACCGTCGACTGATCGGTTTCATTCCACTTCAGCCAGGTGTCTTGGAGGATGTCCTCGGCATCGGTGACGGTGCCCAGCATCCGGTAGGCGGTGGAAAAGAGCAGCCGCCGGTGTTCGATGAATGGATCCTGCGCGGGCGTGGCGTCGACCATCTGGACCATGCTCCTAGGGCAAGTCCGGATTTGGCAATCCAACTTTCCGGACGAACGCGGAAACCGCCCGCCTGGTTGGCGGACGGCTGATCCGGGCCGATTCATGCGGTCCGACGGGTGGATTTGCCGCCCTTGGACAGCTGGACCGAGACCGTCATCTTCTTGCTCAGCTTGAAGCTCGGCACCGGGCTGCCGCTCACCCCTTCCTTGTACAAGACGGCCGCTCGTCCGGTCAGGTAGAACCGGCCAGGGGTGTCGTCGGCCTTGGTGAACTGGATGACCGCATCCTTGCGCCCCAGGCTGACGGGCTGATGGAAGTAACCGAACCGGAACGGCTCGACGGTCTTGCCCCTCAACTGCCGCGCGATGGAGTCGGCGGCGTAGGCGGCGGTCGGCAGACCGGACTGGCAGGTGCCGTGGATCTGACCCCAGGCCTGGCGCACTGCGGCGGCGTCGCCGATGGCGTGGATGTTCGGGTGCGAAACCGATCGCAGGGTCGGATCGACCACTATCAGCCCGCGCGCGTCGGTTTCGATGCCGGACTGGGCGGCTAGTGGCGAGACGCGGACACCGGTGGTCCACAGGGTCAGATCGGCCGAAACCAGTTCGCCGTCGGCGAGTTCGACCGCATCGGGCAGCACCTTGGTGACCGCATGGCCGACCTTGCGTGCCACACCGAGCCGATCGAGCGCCCTGTTCAGGTAGGCGCGGGCCTTATCGCCCATCATCGCGCCCGGTTCGGTGCTGCTGATCAGGGTGACGCGCAGGCCCGGGTAGCTCTCGGCGATTTCGGCCGCCGCCTCGACGCCGGTCAGACCGCCGCCGCAGACCGCGACGGTGCCAGCCTCGGCCGCGACCACCGCGAGGTGTTCGGAGAAGCGGTGCGCGGTGCGCGGATCGTTCAGGGTCCAGGCGTGATCGGCGGCGCCGGGCACGATGCTGGTGTCGGTGCTGCTGCCGAGCGCGTAGATCAGCTCGTCGTAGTGCAGTGTGCCGGTGCCGTCGATGTAGACCCGCCGCGCCTCGGGATCGATCGAAGTCGCCCAGCCCTGGACGAATTCGACGCCCGAACCCGCCAGGATCTCTTGGATCCGGTTATCGGCCAACTGCTGACCCGCGGCGACCTGATGCATGCGCAGTCGCTCGGTGAAGCGGGCGGACGGGTTGACGATGGCTATCTCGACATCGAGTTTGCGGGTCCGCCGGGCCAGCCGGATGGCGGCCAGCATGCCGGTGTAGCCCGCGCCGAGTACGACGATCCGATGCGTTGTCATGGCTTGCTCCCATGGTCGGTGTCACCGGGGCAGGTTTGTTGGTTGGTGACGACCATCGGACAAAGCACCGCCGCCGGACGTGACAGCCATGCAATGTGACGTGAGACACACACCGGTTCAGGGGTGAAATGGGGATGCTCCCGGATGTGGTCGGGGGCCGGTGATCCATACCGTCGGCGGCATGTCTTCGGTTTCCCGGCCGCGGTGGTTGCGGCGGTTGCTCTTGATCGTCACGGCGCTCGCGACGGTGGTGCCGCTATCGGTTGGCGGCTGCGTCACGTGGGTGTACAGCAGTGCGTCCGTATCTACTGTCGGCAGTAGCGAATTCAACAATGAGCTTGCGATTCCGCCGCTGGCGCAGTCCCGGGTGCGAGCGGATGGCACGCGTGTCTTCGAACTCGAAATGCGTTCGGGGCAAAAGGAATTCCGAGCAAGGCAGGCGACCGAGACATGGGGGTTCAACGGGGACTATCTCGGACCGACGCTGCGGGCCCGGCGCGGGGAAAGGGTGGAAGTCGAAGTCCGGAACAATCTTTCGGAGCAGTCGACGGTGCACTGGCACGGAATGCATCTGCCCGCGGCGATGGACGGCGGGCCACACCAGATGGTGCAGGCCGGTGGCACCTGGACACCGCATTGGACCGTGGACCAGCCCGCCGCCACGCTCTGGTACCACCCGCATCCGCACGGCGCGACCGAACAGCATGTCCGGCGTGGGCTTGCGGGGCTTTTCCTGCTCGATGACGAAGTGTCCGAAGCGCTTTCGCTACCGAAGAACTACGGTGTCGACGATCTGCCCGTCATCGTCCAGGACGTGAAATTCCGTGGCAATCAGCTCGATTCGTCGCACGGCATGTTCCGCGACGTCGGGTTCCTCGGCGACCGGACCATGGTGAACGGAACCCTGACGCCGTATCGGAATGTCGGCGATGAGCTCGTGCGATTGCGACTGCTCAACGCTTCGACGGCGCGGGTATACACCTTCGGCTTCGCCGATGATCGCCGCTTCTCGCTGGTCGGCACCGACGGCGGGCTGCTGGAACGCCCTGTCGCGCTCGATCGGGTGCGGCTGTCACCGGGCGAACGCGCCGAAATCGTGGTTCGCGTGCTGCCCGGCGAACGGACCGTGCTGCGCAGCACGAAACTCGATGCGGGACTGCGCTTCTGGACGCAGCGATTCGCGGGCGGTGACGACAGCTTCGACATCCTCGAACTGCGTGCGGCATCGACATTGCGGCCTTCGCCGGAATTGCCTGCGGCACTGGCGCATCCGTCCACGCCGGATGGCTCCGATTCGGTGCGCGAACGAAACTTCGAACTGAATCTGAGTGGCATCAACGGCAGCCCGATGGCGATGGATCGGATCGATCTGACGGTCACCAGGGGCACCGCCGAAACCTGGATGGTGCACAACAACGACGGCATGCCGCACAACTTCCACATCCACGATGTGCAGTTCCGCGTGCTCGAACTGAACGGCGCACCGCCGCCCGACGCCCTGACCGGACCGAAGGACACCATCTTCCTGCCGCCGAATGCCAGCGCGAAGCTCGCCATGCGGTTCGACGGACCCGCCGATCCGAACTCGCCGTACATGTATCACTGCCACCTGCTCTGGCATGAGGACCAGGGCATGATGGGCCAGTTTGTCGTGGTCGAGCCGGGTCAGTCGGCCGGAACACCGGCACATCACCACTGACGGGTCTTGCCCCGAGAGCCAGATCGCGCTAAATTCATCACACAGTGAATTCAACACTCGATGAATTGAGGCGTCCCATGACGGACCTGCACTCATCCCATGCCGTCGAGGTTCGCAACCTCACCGTGCGCCGCGGCGGCCGCGAAGTCCTACACAACATCTCGCTGACCATCCCGCGCGGTTCCATCACCGGACTGCTCGGTCCATCGGGATGTGGCAAGACCACGCTCATGCGCAGCATCGTCGGCACCCAGATCGTGGCTTCCGGCGAGATCTCCGCGCTCGGATTGCCCGCGGGCTCGGCGGAACTGCGGCATCGGATCGGTTACGTGACCCAGGCACCGAGCATCTACCGCGATATCAGCGTGCGTGAGAACGTCGCCTACTTCGCCGCGCTCTACGGCCGCGACCGCGACGACATCGACGAGGCCATCGGCGCGGTCGGCCTGCTGGATCACGCCCACCAGCGCGGCGACGAACTCTCCGGCGGCCAGGAGACCCGCGCGTCTCTGGCCTGCGCCTTGGTCGCGCAGCCGGAGGTGCTGATCCTGGACGAGCCGACGGTCGGCCTGGATCCGGTGCTGCGCGTCGACCTGTGGAAGCAGTTCCACGAATTGGCCGCGAACGGAACGACGCTGCTGGTCTCGAGCCATGTGATGGACGAGGCCGAGCACTGCGACAAACTGCTGCTGATGCGCGAGGGTGACCTGCTCGCCGAGCTCAGCCCCGACGAACTGCGCACCGAAACCGGTGAGCAGAACCTCGAACAAGCCTTCCTCACTCTGATCACGATGGGACGTGCGGCATGACCACCACCCTCGTACCCCGCCGCCGGACGCCGACACTGCGTCCCTATGCCGCGACGACCGGACGCATCCTGCGTCAGCTGCGCAACGACCACCGCACTGTCGCAATGATTCTCGTGGTTCCGGCGGTCCTGATGGCGCTGCTCTACTTCATCTACAAGGACACCCCGCCCAACCCGTTCAACCCCGTGCCGATATTCGATCGCGTCGGTATGAGCATGCTCGGCATCCTGCCGTTCATCGTGATGTTCTTGATCACCGCGATCGCCATGCAGCGTGAACGCACCTCCGGCACCTTGGAGCGGCTGCTGACCACACCGCTGTCGAAACTCGATCTGCTCGCCGGATACGGCACCGCCTTCTCGGTGGCCGCGGCGGCGCAGGCGGCGGTGGCCTGCCTGGTCTCCTTCGGGCTGCTCGGCCTGAATTCGGCGGGCAGTCCGGTCTGGGTTGTGGTGATCGCCATGATCGACGCGGTCTGCGGCGTCGCACTCGGACTATTGGCAAGTGCCTTCGCGCGCACCGAATTCCAGGCCGTGCAATTCATGCCGGTGGTGGTCGCGCCGCAGATCTTCCTGTGCGGCTTACTTGTTCCGCGTGGACAGTTGCCCGGCTGGTTGGAGGCAATCAGCAATGTGATGCCGTTGAGCTATGCGGTCGATGCGCTGCAACAGGTTTCAACGCATCCGGATGTCACCGGTCAGATGCTGCGTGACCTGGCGGTCGTCGCCGGATTCGCCATTGTCGCGCTCTGCCTGGGCGCGGCCACGCTACGACGGCGGACCGCGTGACGGCCGAGGAGACCGCACAGGACCCGACGACCAACGGCGACCGGGGCACCCGCTCCGGTCGCCGTCCGGGTCGCTCCGACACCCGCGAGGAAATCCTCGCGGCCGCCCGCGCCCGCTTCGCCGAGATCGGCTTCGACAAGACCTCGATCCGCGCCGTCGCCGCCGACGCCGGGGTCGATCCCGCGCTGGTCCACCACTACTTCGGGACCAAACAGCAGTTGTTCGCCGCGGTGGTCGAGTTGCCGATCGATCCAGAGGCCACACTGCGTCGGATCGAGGCCGCGCCGCTGGATCGGCTCGGCGAGACCATTCTCGGCTCGGTGCTCGCGGTATGGGACTCCCCCGCGGGCCCAGGGATCGTCGCGGCGGTTCGCAGCATTCTCGCGGGCGGCGATACCGCGCTGGCCAGGACTTTTGTCCTGGATGTCGTCCTGGAACGGGTGCGGATGCGGATCGCGAAGCCCGAGGACGACGGCCGCGCCCGGGTCGCGCTGGTGGGGACGCAGATGATCGGCGTGCTCGTCGCGCGCAAAATACTGGAGATAGAACCGCTGGCCTCGATGCCGGGTCCTGAACTGGTCGCGGCCGTCTCGCCCACGCTGCAGCGCTATCTCACCGGTGAAATTGATACTCCCGCACCGTAACTCGCGGTGGCGCACGCTACCGTGCGCCACCGGGCCGATGGCTGCTCAGGCGTCGGCGTGCTGACTTGTGAAGGCGGCGTGTTCAGCGTCGGTGACATCGCGGGCCTCATCGATCAGCAGCACCGGAATGCCGTTCTCGATCGGGTAGGCACGGCGCAGGCGCGGGTTGTAGAGGGCGGTGGCGCCCTTGTCGTCGCGGACCAACAGCAGCGGACCCTTGTCCTGCGGGCAGGCGAGCAGGCTCAACAGGGTGGCGTCCAAGGCGGTTTCCTCCGGCATGATCGATAACTTACCCGGCGCCTAGGACCGTTCCGCACCCGAACCGGCCGATGGTGGCTCGGGCACGGCCGCCCGGTGGAACGAGATGTAGCGATGCCCGAAGAAGCTGGCGATGGCGACCAGACCCATCACCACCACCGCGGCCGGTCTGCTCGGCAGATGCAGCACCGAGACGGCCAGCGACAGCAGTGCGATGTTCATCAGCAACCCACCGGAATTGACCGCCACGAAGCGGACGAAATCGCGCAGCATATGTCCGCGCACTCGGAAGACCAGCGTGCGATGCAGTACGAAAGCGATGACGATGCTGACGGCATAGGCGGCGACCACCGCGACCGCGGGCGGGACACTACTGCCGAGCACAGATAGCCACAGCACGGTCAGCCCCATACCGAGCGCGGTATTGAACGCACCGACCATCGCGAAGGCGATCTCCTGCCGACGCACCAGCCGCAGCAGCAGACCCGGATCCTCGGCGCCGGTCGCGCCCGCATGGTCCGCCGTGAATTCGGCCTGCTGGTCAGCTGTCAACGAGATACTCCCGCCAGATCAGGTTCCGAAACCGTCTCGGTCACCGGCGGTTCGGTCAGCGTCGCATCCTCGTCACGCTCGCGACCGCGCACGAACATCCATTGCAATGCGCCGATTCCGAACAGCCCGAGCAGTATCGCGACCCCGCCGATCTTCCACCCCGGCGGCCGCCAGGCCAGCTCCAGGTCGCCGTTCTTGGTACCGGCCGGAATATCCACGGCGACAAAGGTTTTCGCGACCACGTCGAAGGGGATCGCGCGGCCGTTCAGCTTCACCTGGTAGCCCGGCCAGCCCAGCCGTGCGAAGACTACGCGCCCACCAGTATCCGAATTCACGCGAACCCGGCTGGTCAGCTCCGATTCCGACACCGACGTCGCGGTGCCACCGGAGACCGCCGACACGCGGCCGTTCTGCGTGGACAGCAGCCCACCCACTCGCTCGAGCACCGCGATGTACTGGTCGTGGCCCGGGTAGTCGACCCACTGCCAGCCAGATGGTGCGGGTTGATTGCGCGCGTCCGGGTAGAGCGCCTTCTGCAGCACTACCCGATCCACCTTCATCAGGTCGACGATCGTCCTGCCGGTAGTGGGCTCCGTCGCGAAGGCCCGCCGGAAGGCGTCGGGGCAAACACTGGTGTCCCAGCGCATGCACAGCATCTCACCGAACCAGAAGTGCCCGTTGGGCGTATAGCCGCTGACGTAGGTCTTCTCCAGATCCTTGGCGTAGTTACCGAAGACCAGCGACCCGTACGCGCCCCGCAACGAACGATCCTCCGGCCGGATCAGGCCGCGATCGGCCAATTGCAGGGTGGTGCCCCGAAATTCGGGAAACGCGGCCTTCATCTGCGACCGCTGCTCGGGCAGGTTCCAGCTCATCGGCGTCGGCTGTGCCGCATGCACCTGCAAAAAGGCGATCGGGAACACCGAAACGATGGTCAACGCGCAGGCCGCGGCCATGCTTTTCTTCATCCCGAGCCACACGACGGCCGCGCCGAGCACGGCGATCGCGACCGCCGCCACCACATGCCAGACGACCTCGCGCGGCGCCGCCGAGAACGAGCGCACCCACAGCAGCCCGATCAGCACACCCGCCGCGATACCGCGGCCACGCCAATTCTCGAAGGTGGCGAAGCGGCCGAGCAGCACGCACACCAGCACCAGCAGTCCGAGGGCCAGCATCGGCAACACCCGCGCGGGCCAGCGCAGCGGGCCGATGGTGCCCGGTCCCGCTGTCCACATCAGCGCCATCAGCGCGACGAGCGCGATCGCACTGAACTCCCGCCAGGACGCGCGCGCCTTGCGCCAGTCGATGAAGGCCAGCGCCGGAATCAGGAACCAGGCGATATAGACCACCGGCATCGGCTGCACATAACCCCACCAGGAGTTGTACGCGGGCAACGAGCTGGGCAGGCTGGCATTGAGCGATTCCGACCATGGCACGGTCAGGAACTGGTCGTTATTGATCTGAGCCGTGCCGCGCCAGGTCACCTTCGCCGACAGCATGCTCGGCAGATAGGTGGCCAGCCCGGCCACCGCGGCGCAGCCCGCGACCGCGAGCAGTCGCAGCGACGGCTGCCACTTACGCTGGTAGACAACCTCCCCCACGGCCACCGCGCCGATCATCAGCCCGGCCTCGACCGCGGGGAAAATGTATTGCACCGAGATGGCCAGGTACAGGAACACGAAGGTGGGGATCGGCCCGCCACGTCCCCGTGCGTAGCGCACGCCGGACGCCCACGCGTGCACCAGCCACGCGGTACCGGTGAAGGCGGTGTACCAACTGGCCTCGTCGAAGAACAGCAGCCAACCGGTGAACGGAATCGACACGCCCGCAGCGGCGGCCCACGGCAGCCGCGCCCCGTACTCGACGCAGATGCGGTACACACCGGTCCCGAGGACGACCGCGAAGATCAGCTTGATCACGGTGGTGTAGAGCGCGATGTTGTCGATCGAGGGCGCGATCAGATCGATCAGGAGTTGCGGCGGGTTCAGCAGGCCCGCCTCCTCGATGGCGTAGTTGCCCGCCATCCAGTGCTCAGGGACCAACACCGGGAACTGTCCGTCGCGCAGGGACCGGCCGAGCATCACCCACAGCGGGCCGTACTGCGACTCGCTGTCATCGGTGTAGAAATGCCTGGCATTGGCCAGCAGGACGGCACCATATCCGGCGATCACACCGAGTGCGGTTATGAATCCCCATTTGTACACGTCCCGCCGGGCGGGGGCGCTGCTTTCCACCACGAGTTCCAGACCCTACAGGGCGCACTCGTCGAGGGACACCTCCGATCGGGCCTGCGCGGATCGACCGCTACGAGACCACGTCCGCCAGTTCACGATCCGGCTCGCCGGGGCTCGGATCCGCCGCCGGTGGCTCCGGATCCCGACGCCGCGAACGCACCCACAGCCACTGCAGCACTCCGATGGCGGCGATGCCGAGCGCTGTCGTGCCGATGCCGATCTTCCAGCCCGGCGGCCGCCAGGTCAGCACCAGTTCGGCGTTCTGCGTGCCCGCGGGTATGTCGACGGCGACAAAGGACTTCGCCACGGTGGTGATCGGGATCTGCTTACCGTTCAGGGTCACCCGGTAACCCGGCCAGCCGAGGCGCGCGAATACCACCTTGCCGCCGTCGGCTGAGGACACCCGCACCCGGCTGGTGGTATCGGTCTCCGAAATCGATGTAGCCGACACATTTTTCGCATCCGCGACGCGGCCGTTCACCGTCGAGATCGGACCGTCCACGCGTTCCAGCACCGAGATGTAGCGCTCGTGGCCGGGATAGTCGACCCACTTCCAGCCCTCCGGTGCCTGCTGATTGCGC
>NZ_BDBY01000263.1 GCF_001613225.1 Nocardia pseudovaccinii NBRC 100343 | reverse complement strand
CGCATGCACAGCAGTTCGCCGAAATAGAAGTGACCGGTCGGGGTGTAGCCATTGACATAGGTCAGCTCGAGCGATTTCGCGTAGTTGCCGAAGACCAGGGATCCGTAGGCGCCGTCGAGCCTCATATCGTCGCGCTGCAGCAGCCCGCGCTCGCCGAGTTGGATCGTGGTACCGGGAAAGTCCGGGAACGCGGCCTGCGCCTCGGACCTGTTGGTCGGCAGATGCCATGTCATCGGCGTCGGCTGCGCGGCGTTGACCTGGTAGAACGCGATCGGGAACATCGCGACGATGGTCAGCACCCCCGCGGTGGCCAGACTCCGGTTACGTCCCAGCCAGACCACCCCGGCGACGAGCGCGCCGATCGCGGCGGCCGACAGTACGTGCCGGACCACATTGTGCGGATCCGCGGAAAAGGACCGCACCCACAGCAGACCGATCAGCAGGGCGGCCGCGACGCCGCGACTCTTCAGATTACGGAGGGTGGCGTAGCGCCCGAGTAGCACACAGACCAGCACGAGCAGGCCGAGCGCCAGCATCGGCAGCACCCGCACCGGCCAGCGCAGCGGACCGATCGAACCCGGTCCGGCACTCCACATCAGCATGATGACCGCGAACAGTGCGACCCCGCTGAGCTCGCGCCAGGATTCGCGGGCGCGCCGCCAATCGATGAATGCCAACGCCGGAATAAGGAACCAGGCGATATAGGTGACCGGCATCGGCTGGATATAGCCCCACCAGGAGGTGAACGCGGGCAATGTGCTCGGCAGACTGGCATTCAGCGATTCCGACCACGGCACCGTCAAGAACTGGTCGTTATTGATCTCCATGGTGCCGCGCCAGGTCACCTTCGCCGACAGCATGCTCGGCAGAAAGGTCAGCAATCCGGCCAGACCGGCACCCGTCGCGGCGACGGTCAACCGCGCCACCGGCTGCCATTTGCGTTGATAGACGAGTTCGCCCACCGCGACGGCGAGCAGCATCAGCGCTGCCTCGACGGCCGGGAAGATGTACTGCGTGGAGATGGCCAGGTAGAGGTAGATGAAGACGGGAATCGGCCCGCCCAGACCGCGGGTGTAGCGCACCGACGACGCCCAGGCATGGACCAGCCATGCGGTGCCGGTCAGCGCGGTCATCCAACTGGCCTCATCGAAGAACAGGAAGAAACCCGACAGCGGGAACGCGACACCCGCGACCGCGGACCACACCGGCCGCGCGCCGTACACCAGGCAGATCCGGTAGACACCGAGCGCGGCGATGATCGCGAAGATCAGTTTGACGACGGTCGCGTACACCGCCATGTTGTCGACCGACGGCGCGATCAGATCGATCAGCAGCTGCGGCGGGTTGAACAGGCCAGCATCATCCATCGTGTTGTTGCCCGACATCCAGCGCTCGGGCACCAGCACCGGGAAGGTGCCGTCGCGCAGCGCGCGTCCCAGTCCCACCCAGAGTCCGGTGTACTGGGATTCGGTGTCGTCGGTGTAGAAGTGCCGCGCATTGGCCAGCAGTACCGCCAGGTATCCCGCGATGACACCGAGCGTGCAGAGGGCACCCCATCGGTACACCTCCCGGCGCGAATCGGGCTCGCTGTCGCGGGCGTCGGATCCTGCGCTTTTCGCCTCCGTCACTGCACCAACCGTCACGAGTTCCAAACCCTACAGCGCACAGTCGAGCTTGGCATCGAAGCGCCGACACCACCATGATGGTGCGATGAGCTGCTCCGGAATGCCGTATGCGTACCGTGTTAAAGTTCACGGCGGCTCGGGCTCTGCTGTCCAGCGGAGATTACCGGCACGCACCGTCATCGAAAGTCGATCCAGCTGATGCCGATTCCCACCGCCCACCCCAACGGCTCGCCCGCGGGTGCGACCAACGGACGCCCCGCTCGGCCGGGCGCCGACCAGCCGCACGCGGTGTCGGTCGTGGTGCCGATCTATCGGGGCGAAGAAACCATCGGCGGACTTGTCGAAGAACTGCACCGGCTGACCGATCCCACCGACACGCCCGGCGGCGTCGCCTTCACGGTCGGCGAGATCATCCTGGTGCACGACCACGGTCCCGACCGCTCCGATGTGGTGCTGCAGGAACTGGAGCAGACCTATCCGGAGGTCCGCATCGTCTGGCTCAGCCGCAACTTCGGGCAGGACGCCGCGACCATCGCCGGAATGTCGGCCGCCCAGGGCGACTGGATCGTCACCATGGACGAGGACGGCCAGCACGATCCCGCCTTCATCGGCGCATTCCTGGACGCTGCCCTGACCGAGCGCGCCGACCTGGTCTATTCGAAGCCGACCAACACCCGCCCGCACGGATTCCTGCGCAATATCACCTCGCGCGGCGCGAAGGTGGTGCTCGCGACGATCTTCGCGTTCCCGGACTCCACCCGATTCGAAAGCTACCGGCTCATCCGCGGCGATATCGGCCGCCAGCTCGCCGAGGTCGCCTCCAACGGCGCCTATCTCGATGTCGCGCTGACCTGGGTGGTCGGCAGCGTCGCCCAGGTGCCGGTGACCTTGCGCGCCGAGGGCCGTGAGGAATCCGGCTACAACTACCGCCGTCTTTTCTCGCTGTTCTGGAAGATGGTGTTGTGCAGCGGAACCCGGGGCCTGCGGCTGGTCAGCCTGCTCGGGGTCACCCTCGCGCTGGCCGGTGGCGTGATGGCCGCGTTCGTCGTATACGAGGCGCTCACCGCCGACAATTGGGCGCCCGAGGGCTGGGCCTCGATGATCGTCGTGCTGCTGTTATGTTCGGGGACGATCTTGTTCTCGCTGGGACTCATCGCCGAATACCTCGGTGTGGCTTTGCATATCCTCGTCGGCAAGCCGCTGTATCTGACCGTCGGTTCGCCGACGCCGCGCCCGGCGGATAACCGGGAAATGACCACGACCACCGCCAGCAGGGGGAACGACCGGGTTGAGCACTGACCGCGTCATCTTCAGCCGCCCGTTCCGGGCCCGCCGTGAACTGGCCAATCTGGAGGCCGTTCTCGCCTCCGACCACAGTCACGGCGACGGGCGGTTCACCGCCTCGGCCACCGCGAAGCTGAAGACCATCACCGAGGCGCCGCACGCGCTGCTGACCACCTCCTGCACCTCCGCACTGGAGATGGCGGGTCTGCTGCTCGAGCTCGGCCCCGACGATGAGGTGATCGTGCCGAGTTTCGCGTTCACCTCGACCGCGACGGCCATGGCACTGCGCGGCGCGACCTGCGTCTTCGCCGATATCGACCCGGAAACGGGCAATTTGGATCCCGAGTCGGTCGCCGCGGTGCTCACCGAGCGAACCAAGGCCGTTGTGGTCATCCACTACGGCGGGGTGGCCGCCGATATGGCCGGGCTGCTCGCACTCGCCGATGCGCACGGCATCGCCATCGTGGAGGACAACGCACACGGCCTGGGCGGCCGTTGGCGCGATCGCCCACTCGGCACCCTCGGCACCCTCGGCACGCTCAGCTTCCACGACACCAAGAACGTGCATTGCGGCGAGGGCGGTGCGCTACTGCTCACCGACGAGATCCTGATGTCGCGCGCCGAGATCATCCGCGAGAAGGGCACCGACCGAGCCCGTTTCCTGCGCGGCGCGGTGGACAAGTACTCCTGGCAGGATATCGGCTCCAGCTATCTGCCCAGCGAGCTCAACGCGGCGGTGCTGGACGCGCAGCTGGACGAATTCGAGACGATTCAGACCGGACGGCACCGGGTTTGGGACGCATACGCCGCCGCGCTGCCGGACTGGGCCCGCCGCAACGAAGTCCGGCTCATGGCGGTGCCCCAGGACCGGACACATACCGCGCATCTGTACTACCTGCGCACACCTACCGAGCGGCAGCGCGATGATCTGATCGCACATCTGGCCGCACGCGGTATCTCGGCGCCGTTCCACTACGTTCCGCTGGATTCCAGCCCAGCCGGACTCAAGCTGGGCCGCACCCCGAAGCCTTGTGCGCGCAGCGCCGAATTCTCGGGAACCGTTGTGCGCCTGCCACTTTGGCCCGACCTCACCGAAGATCAGATCACCAGGGTCATCGACGCCGTCACCGCGTACACCGTTTAGGCAAGAGCCGGACCCGCCTCACGCGGTGAGTACGAACAGCTTCTCCCGGCCACCGGCGATCAGCGACCGCTGCACCACGCGCGGCTCGTAACCGCGGAAGAACGCGTCCAGAGTCGCCTCGCTGAACCGGCGCGCCTGGGCGCCGTCGCCCGCATCGGTGAACCGCTGCCCGATCGCGGCGAGCACCCGATTGTCACTGGTGGCCAGATTGCGAATCGGCTCCGCGATGATCACCTGCTTTCCCGCCGCGGCCAGCATCCGATCGATGACCGGAGCGGGCTCGGGCAGAAAGTGATACAGGCTCGACTGCATGATGACGTAATCGGCCTCGGGCAGCGGGGTATCGGAACGCAAGTTCCACACCACGCCGCGTCCACCCGCCCGTGCCAGCCTGGCGATGAATCGGCCGTTGAGGTCGAGGCCGGTGTATTCGATGGACCGATCGCGCAGGTAGCGGGTGTACAGCGTCGCGGGTCCACAGCACAGGTCGACCACGCTGGCGCCATCGGGCACGAGTTCGGCGATCGCGCGATACCGAGCGGGGTAGTGCCGCCCATACAGCCCACGCATCAACAGCTCGTAGATGGTTCCGTTGCGGTAGATAAGGCTCGGTCTCACAGCACCCCTGAACAGTTGTCGACATGGCAACCACGCCACCCGGATGCGCCGGGCAGCCCGCGCGAGGCACCGCCCTCTGGGTAATGAATCAACCGACTCGCCAACACGATCCGGCGCGGCAAGCGTACCCGCCTACGGCTGCCCCTGCTGACGGGCGGCCTCCTCGCGGATCTCGCGAAGTCTGGTCGCCGCATCCTTCGTGGGACGGGCCGGGAGCGCGGGCGGTGGGGTGGCGGCCAGCTGCGGCGCCTCGGTCTCGGTGGCTTTGCCGCGACTACCGATGTAGAGCCGGAACACGCCGTAACCGGCCAACAGCAGGATCGCCAGAGGTACCAGGGACAGCACCAGGCTCTTCACGAACCCGATCACCATCAGCGCGCCCAACAGCGCCAATATGCCGACGCCCAGTTTGACCTTCCACGACATCTCGAAACCTCCGTTGTGGCCGCGCACCTGGCATCCACGCTACCCCGCCGTTCCGACCGAAATCGGAACGACGGGGCGCGGGCCTATTCGCCGAAGATGGTTCCGGCTTCGTCCTCGGTGCGGATTTCGTAGGCCTCGGATTCCCGGTTGTACCACCAGGTATCGGGCCCCGGCTGCGGACGACCCGCGGCCTGCACGGCCCGCGTCGACGGGCGGTAGGAGGAGCTGCGCGGAATCGTGTCGACGACGTACACGATGTCGGGCCGCTGGTCCGGATCGAGTGCGCGCACCGCCTCGGTCACATCCTTGGGTTCCAGCCGGAAGCCCTTGCGGACGCTGACCGCCGCCACCGCCAGCGCATGGTCGCCGACAGGTAGTGCGTAGGCGACCTCCATATCGACGGCGGTGATGTCGTTGAGCATGTCGACGATGGGCTGGGTGAAGACCGGGCCGCGTTCGGTGTGGATCACCGTATCCGTGCGATCCACCAGCCAGTAGTCGCCGTCGCTGTCACGGCGGAAGAGATTTTCCGTCGGCATCCACGCATCGCCCGCCGTGAATACGCCGCGCAGGCCGCCATCGGAGAGGTCGATGCCCTCGGTCGCCTTGCCGATCAACAGCCCGACTTCGTTATCCGCGCAACGGCGCGCGAAGCCGGACCTGTCGGTACGGATCTGCTCGGTGACCGGGTCGTAGGCGACCAGCTCCACCTTCGCGGTGCCCGGCACGGGGCGGCCCTTGCAGCCCGCCTTCACACCGGTCACATTGGCCAGCACCACATCGCCCTCGATGGAGGCGTAGAACTCGAGTACCCGCGCGGGCGCGAACTGTTCGGTGGTGCGTCGCCACAGGCCCGCGGGCATGCCCGAGCCGATGAACAGACGGATCGGATGCCAAGCGGGGGTGGCAGTCGGCGGAGCCGACGGGGTGGGTAAATACTGTCCGGCCGGGAAGACCTCGGCATCGAGGATGTCGCGCAGCATCGTCCAGGTGTAGGTGACCACGGTTACGCCGTAGCGGTGCACCTCCTCGCCGAACCGGATCGGATCCAGCGACCTGGCCAGTGCGATCCGGCTGCCGCCCGCGATCGCGCCGCCCAGGCTCACCAGCAGACCGGACGAATGATGCAGCGGCGCAAGGCAGTAGACAGTGTCCTTGCGATCCAGATCGGCCGAGGTCGCGGTGCCGAAGGCGGACAGCGCCCAGCGGTGGTTGGTGATGTACTTGGTCTCCAGGCGGTCGCCGGTGCCGGTGACGAGCACGAAGGCCAATTCGCGCGCCAGGCCCGGATCCGGGCGATACCAAGCGGGCAGCTCGACCTGCGTGGGATCGATCTGTTCCAGGTCGATCACGTCATCGCTCAATGGAATATCGAGAGTGCGCGTGCTACCGCCGCCGAGCACCAGGACCCGGGTACCGGTTGCCGCCGCCGCACGCAGATTCTCCGGATCCGAGACCAGGGCCTTGATGCCGGTGAGTTCGATGGCCCGATCCAACTCGCTACCGGGGGCGAGCAATACGGACACCGCGCCGATACGGGAGAGCGCGGCGACGGTGGCCAGCGCGCTCGGCCGGGTCTCCATCACCACGCCGACGCGCATGGCCGGGCGGATGCCGACGGAGACGAGCCCGCGCACGACATTATCGATGCGCGCGTCCACGGCGGCATTGGTGTGTACGCGATCGTCGAAGAGGAACAGATCGCGCAGCGGCGCGCGGCGTGCCTGCTCGGCGACCAAGCGGCCCAACGAGATACGGGTATGCGGCTGGATCATGCCGAGCCGAACCAGCCGCGGCAGCGCGCGCGCGGCCTCACCGGCGAGTTCGATCGAACCGCGCACGGTATTGCCCGCAATGCCCTCCAGCGCCTTGCCGACGCCCGCGCCCGCCTCGGCCAGGGTGGCCGCGGTGTGCACGACCCGGGTGGCCGCCGAATTCGGCCGACTGGTCGCCACATGGTCGGTCATCGGCGCGATCTCCGGGGGCAGCGGCTGATCGCCGTCCATCCAATCGATCCACTGACGCACCAGCGGCCAGGTATGCCTGGTCGCCATGCTGCCCGCGACGAGGCCGAAATGTCCTGCCACCAGACTGGCTTCATACACCTCGGCATTGGGTGCGGCCCGCACGATGCCGCGCACCGCGGCGGGCTGGCCGATATCGTCGACCTCGCCGACGAAGGCCAGGATCGGGCACTTCAGCTCGGCCAGCGAAATCGGCTGGTCCCGGATCACGAAGCCACCGAGCATCAATCGGTTGTGCACGACGAACTGCTTGAGCAGGTCCGCCGCCGCCGGACCGGCGTAGCCGACCCAACCGTCGTCATTGAGGAACCGGCGCTGACGCTCCTTGGGCAGCAATGCCTCTCGGTCGTGCAGCTGGCGCAGGAAGTCGATGCGCGATTTGGCGGTCTTCATCGGGTCGAGCATCTGGAAGCCGAGCCGGACCATGGAATCGGTGATGGGCAGACGGGTTACCACATGGTCGGCCAGGAACTCCGCGACGTCGGAGACCATGCCGTAGGGCAGTCCGAACGGCATGCCCGCGACCACATCCACCGGGCTGCCGAAGGTCACGATGCTCTCCACGCCCTTGCCGAAGCGGTAGGCCGTGGTCTGATAGGCGAACATGCCGCCCTGCGAGTACCCCATCAGGTGCACATTGGCGCCGGTCGCGTCGCAGACCGTATCGATGGCGCTGTTGACCGCGAGTACGTGGTCGGCCAGATCCCGTTCCCAGCCACCCTCCTCGCTGGCGGGCGAACCGAAATCGACCACCCAGCAATCGATTCCGCCGCGGTGCAGAATGCCGACCGCGCCGTCGTCGGCGTTCACATCCCAGATATCGGCATTGACCATCAGCGGCGGTACCAGGACCGCGACCGGGCGACCCGGCGTCACATCGTCGGGGAAGTAATGGCGCAGTCGATACATTCTGCGCCGTTCGACGACCTCGAACGGCGAGGACTCGACATCGTGGGTCAACCCGCCGAAGCGGATGACCTCGAGGCCGTTCTGGGCCGTTGCCATCAACCGCTGCACCGACCCGACCACACTTTCCACATTCAACTTCACGATCGCTCCTGGCCCTACCCTGCAAAGTGACCCGCATCACACACCCCGATGTGCTCAGACGAGCTTCCCACACCGTGTATCCATTATGGGTCGGACGTGACCGAGCGCAGCGAGGGCACCATCAAACACAGCACGATCCGTCGCAGCGGAGCCGAGCGCCAGCGAGGCGGAGCTGTGACGGGATCCATGCCAGGTCGGACCGATGATGCGGGATGTTCGCGGCGGCGGTGCGCAAAAGATACCGACCGTACGGCCTTGCCCGGTGCGCATCGATTCGCGCCGGGCCGTTATCGGCAGTTATCCGCATCGAGGTCATGTCGTAACCATCCGAAAAACAGACCAGCATTCTCGTGGCGTCATTCTCGAGATTCGTGTGCGCACAGCATCTTTCGCGGTTTAGGATCGAAGCCGTTCGGAACGCAATGTCGCGTAAGCCAATTCGCACGGGAGAATCGGTCACCGTCTGCATGCCTTGGGTCGGCCACTTCTCTCGGCAACCACGCCGCCATACCCCAGCAGGCCTGCCGCCTGTCGAATTGTTGTGCACCACCGCCGAATTCGAAAGCCGTCGAACCACCAGTACAGCACAATCGACCGTCTCGGTGACCATCTCAGGTGAGGACCACGCATGACCATCGAAATGCCAGTCCAAACAGAAACCAACGGGCGCAAAAGCCTCAGCACCGGCGCCGCCCACCAGCTCGCGCACACCACCAAGTCCGAGCCGCAGATGCAGGGCATCACATCGCGCTGGCTCACCCGCACGCTGCCGTGGACGCAGGTCAACGGTGGTATTTATCGTGTGAACCGACGACTGACCCACACCGTCGGCAACGGCGAGGTCGAGTTCGTCATCGACGGCTCGCAAGCCAGAGTGATCCCGATGGAACTCACCGAACTTCCGCAATTGCGGGACTTCGACGACGAAGAGGTGCTGCGAGCGCTCGCCCAGCGTTTCGAGCAGCGCGACCTCGAACCCGGCACGGTGGTCGCCGAATTCGGCAACCCGATGAATCAGGTCATGCTGATCGTGCACGGCAAACTCAGCAAGATCGGCACTGGAGAATTCGGCGAGCAAACCAAGCTCGGCATGCTGGGCGGCGGTGATTTCTTCGGCGATGAAACCCTCATCGACGGGTCCGGTATTTGGCCGGTGACGGTCAAGACCGTCACCCCGACCACCATACTGGTGCTGTCCCGGCAAACGCTCGAAGAAATGCTGGAGTACACCCCGGCGCTCCGCGAGCAATTGTCCCGTGTCGCCGACGCTCCGGCGCGCCCGCAGAATACCAAGGGCGAGGCGAATATCGAGATCTCCTCGGGCCACTTCGGTGAGCCGTTGCTGACCGGCACCTTCGTCGACCTCGACGACGCCCCGCGTGAATACGAGCTCAGCCTGGCCCAGAGCGTGCTGCGGGTGCATACCCGCGTCGCCGACCTGTTCAACGATCCGATGAACCAGGTCGAACAGCAGCTCCGGCTCACCATCGAGGCGCTCTACGAGCGGCGTGAAAGCGATCTGGTCAACAATCCCGATTTCGGATTGCTGCACAATTGCGACCTGAAACAGCGCATCTACAGTGAGTCCGGTGCACCGACGCCGGACGATATGGATGAGCTCTTGAGCATGCGGCGCAGCACGAAACTGTTTCTGGCACATCCGAAAGCGATCGCCGCATTCGGTCGTGAATGTAGTAAGCGCGGCCTGTATCCGGATCCGGTCGAGGTGGACGGACACCGCGTGTTCGCCTGGCGCGGCGTCCCGATCTACCCGTGCAGCAAGATCCCCGTCAGCGACACCCAGACCACCTCGATTCTCGCCATGCGTACCGGCGAGAAGGATCAGGGCGTCATCGGCCTGCACCAGACCGGCATCCCGGACGAGTACGAGCCGAGCCTGAACGTCCGCTTCAAGGGCATCGACGACCAGTCGATCATCTCCTACCTGGTCAGCTGCTACTACTCGGCGGCCGTGCTGGTGCCGGACGCACTGGGCGTGCTCGACAACGTCCTGGTCGCCCGGCAGGCGGACTGACCGGGGTGATGACCGATGTCGGTGCTCTCCCGCGCCTCGGCACCTCCCGCCACCCACGAGGTGGCCGCCGCTGTCGCGGCACTGCTGTCCAACCTCGAAACCACCGCTCCACCCACACTCCCGCTGGAGGTTCCGGAACCGGCAACCTCGGCTCCACCTGAAAACACCGATATACCGGAAAGTACGGAATTACCCGAATGCACAGCAATACCCGAATCATCCGAAACCCAGGTGGTGGAAGCTGATTCGTCAGAACTGGACCGACCTACCCGACCTGAGGCGATTGTTCCGCGCAGCCTGCTCGGACCAAGCGGCCTGGGTGCGGCTGCACTCCTACTTCCGACGTCCACCACCACCCAAGCGGGATTACCTACTATTGAGGTACCCGACCCCGCACGCACACCTACTATCCGGGCGGCTGGTCTCCAGCCGCCACCAGTGGCGTTCGACGCCACAACGATCGCTGTCGGCGTGGCGCAGGGGGCCGCGTCGGCAGGATCGGCCGCGACCGAACCGAAAACCGATCGGAGTCGAATTCCCTTCGGCCCCACTGGATTAGGTACCGCATCCGCCTACCTGCAAGGCACCGCGGCACCGATTCCACCGCTGTACTGTCCACCGCCGTTGCGTGATGACCCGGCGTTGGCCCAATTGGTCAACGACGGGCTCATCGACTGGGCGCGGGATATCGGTCTCTACGCCGGGCGCCTGGACGAACTGCGCGATGCCGACTTCGGCCGATTGATCATGCTCGCCCATCCGGACAGCAACGATGCGGACCGGCTGCTCGCCGCCGCGAAGTGCGCGGTCTCGGAATGGTCGGTCGACGATTACTACTGCGAGGAAGGAGCCGATGAGACCGCACCCGACGGCACGCCGTCCAGTGCGGAGGCCGAACTCGGCCCCCGACTCGAATTGGCGGCCGCCGCAATGGATCCCGTCCACCTCCCGGCTCGCTACCAGCCACAGCTGGAGCGGGCGCTACAGGCCGATCCGATCCTGCGCGCGTTCCGTACGTCCTTCGAGCATCTGTCCCGGTATGCGACCCCGGCACAGCTGGCTCGATTGCGTACCGAGATCGCTGGATGGTTCATCGCGCTCGGCGCGGAAGCCGGCTGGCGGTCCGCACACCGGATGCCACCGGTGTGGGAGTACCTCACCAATCGGCAGCCGCACAGTTTCCTGCCATGTATGGCGCCGATCGATGTGGTCGGCGGCTATGAGCTCCAGGCCGCCGAGTACACCGATCCGCGAGTGCGCCGGGTCGTCACCACGGCCGCACTCGCCAGCCAGATGGTGAACGACCTGTATTCGATGGCGCGCGAAGACCGTTCGGACGGTAGGGAATTCAACCTGCCGACGGTCTTGGCCGCGGAGGAGCGCTGCTCCCGGCGCGAGGCGGTGCTGCGCACCGCCGTCGTGCACGACGAGTTGGTGCACCGATTCGAACAGGAGGCCGGTCCGCTGGCCGCCGTGGGATCGGCCGAACTGCGCCGGTTCCTCGGCGGACTCTGGGCGTGGATGGGCGGCAACCGCGCCTGGCACGCCGCGAGCAAGCGCTACAACGAGTCGAATTAGCCAGTACCGCAACGTAATCAGTAGTACCGCAACACGAGAGGATGATCAGGCATGACCATGCTCAATCCCGACACGGGGTCCGTCCTGCGCACCAGCTACCAGAAGGCCGTTGCCGAGTACTGGAACAACAACCCGAACGACGACCGGGTCAATACCAGACTCGGTGAGGTCGACGGGCTGTTCCACCACCACTACGGCATCGGCGAACCCGATCAGGCGGCGCTGGCCGGGCCTGCGGATTCTCGCGAGGAACGGATCGTCAAAGAACTGCACCGCCTGGAGACCGCACAGGCATCGCTGCTGCTGGACCACCTCGGTGATATCCGGCCGGGCGATCGGCTGATGGACGGCGGCTCCGGCCGCGGCGGTACCAGTTTTATGGCCAATCAGCGCTTCGGCTGTCAGGTCGACGGCGTCACCATTTCCGAATACCAGGTCGGCTTCGCCAATGATCAGGCCGCCCATCGTGGTGTCGCGGACAAGGTGCGCTTTCATTTCCGGAATATGCTCGAAACCGGTTTCGACACCGGATCCAGGCGCGGCATCTGGACCAACGAAACCACCATGTATGTGGATCTCGGCGAGCTGTTCGAAGAGTTCGCCCGGCTGCTCGAACCCGGCGGTCGCTACGTCTGCATCACCGGCTGCTCCAATGACGTCAACGGCGGACGTTCGGCCTCGGTCAGCTGGATCGACGCCCATTACGGCTGCATGATCCATCCGCGCAGCGAGTATTTCCGGGCCTTGGCCGACAACAATCTGGTCCCGGTCAACGTCATCGATCTGACCGCCGCCACGATTCCCTATTGGGAGCTGCGCACCGAATCCGAGCTGGCGACGGGCGTGGAGAAGCCGTTCCTGACCGCCTACAAGGAGGGCAGCTTCCAATACCTGCTGATCGCCGCCGATAAGGTGGGGCGATGAGCGAGCGTAGCGAGCCATCCATAGGCACAGCACCATCGGTCGCGGTGGAGCCGAGCGCCAGCGAGGCGCAGGCATGAGCGAGCGTAGCGAGCGAATCATGGGCACAGCACCATCGGTCACTGCGGAGCCGAGCGCCAGCGAGGCGCAGGCATGACCGAGACGCTGGCGAAGCCGATTACCGACCGCGAGGCCCTGCCCGTCGAGTTGGTCGACGCGGCGGGGCGCGCGGTCGGTGCGTGCCCGGTAGCACAGGCGCATACCGCGCCCGGGCTGCTGCACCGCGCGTTCTCGGTGCTGCTGTACGACGATGCGGGCCGGGTGCTTTTGCAGCAGCGTGCCGCGGTGAAGACGCGGTTTCCGCTGCTCTGGGCCAATACTGCCTGCGGTCATCCCGCGCCGGATGAGCCGGTGGTGGCGGCCGCCGCGGTCCGGTTGGCCGAGGAGTTGGGGTTGGCCACCGCGCTGACCGAGGTCGGAATCTTCCGGTATCACGCCCAGGATTCCGCGACCGGTCGGGTGGAGCACGAATGGGACCATGTGCTCATCGGAAGGCTCGATGCCGAGTTCCTGCGGACCGCGGCGCCGCGGCCGGATCCGGCGGAGGTCGCCGACTACGCGTGGATCCAACCGGAGGCGCTGCGGGATGCGATCGCCGACGATCCGGGGAGCTATACGCCGTGGTTGCTCGGTGTGCTCGATATCGCGGAACAAGCGGTTCGGGTCATCTGAGGCTCATGGGAAGGTCGTTCCGCTGACCCGGCCGTTTCAAGTACGTAGGCCGGGTCGGCCAACGATCATCTCCGGCGGCATTTCGTAATCGCCGCGGTGATCCGTAGTGGCCCCCGCTCTTTGCTGCTTTTGGGTTCGACCTATGTCCGGGTGACTCTCAGGGGCTGTGGCAATTACATGTTCAAATGCGCATATCTACGTTTCGGCAAGTATTTCGCACAGGAATGCGGCACTTGTAACACCGGACAAAGCCTTCGAGAAATCACAGGAACGACACAGGGTGCGAACAGGAGCGACTCGGATCCTGGGTCACGTACGAGGTCTTGAATTCAGCGAGGTGCACGATGGTCGAAGTCGAAGTCACGGACGACAAAGTGACGGTTCATGTGCTCGGCGGGCACCGACTGCTGGCCCTGCGCGAGCACGTGACCTTCGATCTGGCCGATATCAAAGAGGTGACCCCCGCCCCGGTCGATCTGCGCCCACCGTGGGTCCGCGCACCGGGCACCTTCTTTCCCGGTGTGATCGCGGCGGGCACCTACCGCGGCAAGGGGCGAAAAGAGTTCTGGGACACCAGATTCGACGGTCATGCCATTCTCATCGACCTCGCAGGCCCCGGGTTCACCCGTCTCGTCGTCGATGTCGACGATCCCGATGCGGCGATGGAAGCCCTGGCCGCCGCCTGACAGCTCAGGAATTCGAGCCGAAGGAGCGCAGCAGGCCGCGGTACGGCTTCGGTGGTGGTGCGGCGAACTCTCCCCTACCCGATTTGCGCAGGCCGAGGGTGATCAGCGACTGGGCGGTGAGGGTGGCAGCGGCGACGCCGTCGATCACCGGTACACCGATCTCGTCTCGGATGTGCTTGCAGAGATCGGCCATGCCCGCGCAGCCGAGGACGATCGCAGCGGAGCCATCGGCGTCGACCGCATCGCCGCATGCCTCGGTGACGATTTTGCGGGCATCCGGATCTTCCAGTGCGAGCACCGGGATTTCGCAGGCGTGGATGCCGCGGCAAAAACGTTGCATGCCATAGCGATACACCAGCTCGTCCGCTCGGCCGATGGTCCGGCGGAGCGTGGTGACGATGCTGAAGCCGCCGCCGAGGTGACTCGCGGTACGCATTGCCGCCTCCGCTATGCCGATTACCGGGCCACTTGCCAGTTCTCGCGCCGCATCCAGCCCCGGATCGCCGAAGCAGGCGATCACGTAACCGTCGACACCCTCTTCTTCGCCGCGTCGGATGGCGGCGAGAATGCCCGGGACGCTGAGGGCTTCGTCGTAGTGACTCTCGATCGAGGCGGGCCCCATCTCGGCGGTTACCGCGTCGAGCAGGGTGCCCCCGCCCGCTACGGCCTGGGCACACTGCTCGATCGTGTCGGTCATCGCCCGCGTGGTGTTCGGGTTGACGACCCGGATGCGCATCAGACGGTAGCTCCCCGCACTGCCAACCGGGTTCGGGTGGCCAGCAGGTAATAGGTGACGAAGCCGAGTCCGCAGCCGATGAACCAGCTGTACTGCGCGGCGGTGTACATGCCGGTGACATCCTTGGCGAGCACCGGGAGCACCGCGACGATCGCGCCGACGGCGGTTGCGATGATCGCCGCCGGGTTGTAACCCTTGCTGTACCAATAAGTTCCGGTCTGCGACCGGGTGAACAGGTCGTCGACTACTACCTGCTGCTTGCGCACCAGGTAGTAGTCGGCGATGAGGACGCCGAACAGCGGGCCGATGAATGCCCCGAGCACTTCCAAGGTGTAGTGGATGACCTCCGGATTGTTGTAGAGGTTCCACGGCGTGATCAGCACCGAGCCGACCGCGGCGATCATGCCGCCCGCACGCCAGCTGATCCGCTGTGGGCTGACGTGCGAGAAGTCGAAGGCCGGTGAAATGAAGTTGGCGACGATATTGATGCCGATGGTGGCGATGGTGAAGGTCAACGCGCCCAGCACGATCGCGAAGGTGCTGTCGATACGGGCCACCGTCGCAACGGGGTCGGTGATCAGCTCACCGTAGACCGGAACCGTCAGCGATGCGGTGATCACGACCAGCAGCGAGAAGAGCAGGAAGTTGACCGGCAGCCCGAGCAGGTTGCCACGCCGCACCGCCGCGAAACTCTTTCCGTAGCGGGAGAAATCGCCGAAGTTCAGCATCGGACCGGAGAAGTAGGACACGACCAGCGCGATCGCGCCGAGCATGACCGGCACCGAGGCCCAGCCGGTGTACTTCACCTCGCCGAGCTTGAGGTCGATGGCACTCCAGCCCGCCTTGGCGATCAGATAGCCGCAGAGCAGGAACATCACGACATACACAGCGGGTCCGCAGAAGTCGATGAATTTGCGAATCGATTCCATACCGCGCCAGAACACGCAGGATTGCACGACCCACAGCAATAGATAACTGCCCCACCCGAGCAGTGAAAGACCGAGGAATCCATAGTCGTCGACGACGGCATATGGAGCCAGGCTCGGAAACAGTTTCACCAGTACGACATCCAGTGCCGCCGAGGCGAGAAAGGTCTGAATCCCGTACCAGGCGACGGCGATCAGGCCACGGATGATGGCCGGAATATTCGCGCCGAGTACCCCGAATGCGCTGCGGCACATGACCGGATACGGCACACCGGTCACCTGGCTCGGCTTGGCGACCAGATTGCAGAAGAAATAGACGATGGTAATGCCGATCAGCAGCGCGGCGAGCACCTGCCAGCTGGCGAGTCCGAGTGCGAACAAGCTGCCCGCGGTGACGTAGCCGCCGACGCTGTGCACGTCCGACATCCAGAACGCGAAGATGTTGTAGGAGCCCCAGTTCTGCTTGCGCAGCGGGGCCAGATCCGCATTCGTCAGCCGTGGGTCGTAGGCGGGCGGCGCGGGTACGGGCGGGGCCGCGGTGGTGAGCGTTTCGGTCATGGTGTTCCCATCCGAGGGTGAAACTGTGATCGAAACGACGGTAGAAACCGCGCATTGCCCAGCCATTGCGCAGTTATTGCCCGGCTATTGCGCGATCGATATATCTTCCGGCGCGAGCAGTCCGGTGTCGGTGGGCAGCGTCGCGATCACCGTCTCCAACCTGCGGTGGTGCCGTTCCGCGATCAGCAGCAGGCGATCCACATCGCGGGCCATGAACGCATCGAGCATGAGCGCGTGATCGGTGTGCAGGCGCACCCGATCGCCGCGGCCGATATGCACCATGGACTGCACCGGCTCGGTGACATTCCACGCCGATTCGAGCATGTGCAGCAGCCGGAACATCCGTGACGGCTTGGTCAGCGCAACATGGAAATGGCGGGACTGGCGGTGGTAAGCAACGGGGTCGTCATCTCGAATCGCCTGTTCCAGTAGCGAATTCACTTCGAGCAAGCGGGCGCGGTCGGCGTCGGTGGCATTGCGCGCCGCGGCCGCCAGCGAGGCGGTTTCCAGGGTCTCCCGCGCGATATACATTTCGCGCAGCTCGTTGGAGGTCAGCTGGGCCACCGCATAACCGCCGTGCGGCCGATGGGTGACCAATCCCTCCCCGATCAATGTCTTGAGCGCCTCCCGCACCGGGATGTGGCTGACGCCGAACAATTCGGCGACCTCGCGCAGTGGGATCACCGTGCACGGCGGCACTGCCCCATCCAGAATCACCCGGCGCAGTTCGCCGAGGATCACTTGCGGTCGGCCTGGTTCGTCGACAACCAACCTGGCCAGTAGCGCCGATCGTCGTCTCGGGGGCATGCGGCCACGCTATGCGAGTCGTGTTGCGATCTCGGTCGCGGAGATGACGGTCAGGAAAAGTTCACCGAACCGACTGGTCTCACTGTTGGAATTTCGGCTCCGCGATGGCCGCGATCGCCGCCGTGCCATGCTGTTGGTTGGTCTAACGACAGAGGTAATCCGATGACACTTACGGCAACGCAGTCGGTGGATCGTCGCTATGTGCGCCTGGTCGCCGAATTCGACAGGCTGTTCCGCCGCCCGAGTGATGGCGGCGGGGCGCTCGTGGTCTATCAGCACGGCGAACCGGTCGTGGATGTGTGGGCCGGATTCGCGCATCCGGGCGTGCCGTGGGCCGCCGATACCGTGGCCATGGCCTATTCCACCGGCAAGGGTGTGGTCTCGACGCTGGCGCACCGATTGGCCGAGCGTGGACTGTTCGATTACGACGAGCCGGTCGCCAGCTACTGGCCCGAATTCGGGGCGGCGGGCAAGGAGCGCATTACGGTGCGGGAAATGCTCACACACCGGGCGGGTCTGCATCGGTTGCGCGATCTGCTGCCCGGGCCGGTAGCGCGTTTCTTGGACGATGCCGAGGTCACCGCCGCGCTCGCGGCCTGCTCCCCCGACCCGCGTCACCTGGTGACCAGCGGCTATCACGGAATCTCCTTCGGGCACTTGGTCGCCGAGTTGATCCGGCGGGTCTCCGGTTCGGACTTCACCGAGCTGTTGCGCATGGAGATCGCGAAACCGCTTGCGGCGGACGAACTCTGGTTCCGAGTGCCGGAATCCGAACGCGACCGCATCGCCACCAACTTTCCTCGGCTCACCGTTGCGGGCATGAGCTGGGAGAACAGTGCGCGGCTCATGGGCCGGACTCGTTTCGCCGCAGCCGCCGAAACCACGCCGCGCGGATTCGCGGATATGGTTTCCGATCCGCGCCTACATGATTCAGTGATTCCGGGCGTCAACGGCGTCTTCTCGGCGCGCGCCCTGGCGAGGATGTACAGCGCGCTCGCGACCGATGGTCGGCTAGGGGACTTCCAGCTGCTTCGGCCGGAGACCATCGAGCAGATCACCCAGCGTCAGGTCTTCACTCCCGATTACGTTCTGGCGTTTCGCATTCCGTGGGCGCTGGGTTACCACGGTGTGCCGATGAAGCCGTCGAAGGCCGATCCCATCTCCGCGTTCGGTCATTTCGGCCTCGGCGGTTCGGGTGCGTTCGCCGATCCGGCCACCGGGATGTCGCTGGCCTTCGTCACCAATCGGCTCGGTGGAAAGCTGACACCGCTCGGCGATGCCCGGCTGGCGCGGCTCGGCGCCATTGCGCACAATCTCGCGAAGGCCGGATAGGCGCGGGAAATCATCGGATGATTTCTGCCCATGTGGCAGCGCATTCGTGCCATGGGCTGGCAGCATGGGCGCATGGAGTTGCTGGGACTGGACCGTATCGAGGCGGCCGCGGCGGCATTGGCGCCGGTGATTCGGCAGACGCCGGTGGTCGCGTCACGGGTGTTATCCGAGCACGCCGGGACCGAGGTGTGGCTGAAGTGCGAGAACCTGCAGCGGACCGGCTCGTTCAAGCCGCGCGGGGCGTACTTCCGGATCGCGAACCTCCCGGCGGAAGATCGAGCGCGCGGCGTGGTGGCGGCCAGCGCGGGCAATCACGCGCAGGGGGTGGCGTGGGCCGCGGCTTCGCTCGGGATTCGCTCGACGGTATTCATGCCGGTGGGCGCTTCGCTGCCGAAGTTGGTGGCCACCAAGGCATATGGGGCCGAGGTGCGGCAGGTCGGTGAGACCATCGACGACTCGCTGGATGCCGCACTGGATTTCGCCGAGCGGGCCGGTGCGACGCTGATCCATCCGTTCGATCACGCCGATATCGTCGCCGGGCAGGCGACGGTGGCCCTGGAGATCATCGAGCAGATGCCCGAGGTCGGGACGGTGATCGTGCCGACCGGCGGCGGGGGGCTGCTCGCCGGGGTCGCGATTGCCCTGCATCACGTCGCGCCGCACGTACGAGTGATTGGCGTACAGGCCACGGAGGCGGCGGCATGGCCCGATTCGCTGGCGGCGGGTAAACCGGTGCGGGCGACGCGGATGTCGACCATGGCCGACGGTATCGCGGTCGGGCTGCCGGGTGAGGTGCCATTCGCGCATGTCGCGGCGCACGTGCCCGCGGTGGTGACGGTCGACGAGGATGCGCTGTCCAAGGCGCTGCTGCTGTGTCTGGAACGCGCGAAGTTGATCGTCGAGCCCGCCGGTGCCGCTGCGGTGGCCGCCCTGATGAGTTGCGAGCCAACGGAACTCGGACTGCAGGGGCCGGTGTGCGCGATCCTGTCCGGCGGCAATATCGATCCGATGATGCTGACCAGGATCATCGGGCACGGCCTCGGTGCCGCCGGGCGTTATCTGGCTGTGCGCGTGACGATTTCGGATCGACCTGGTGCGCTCAGCGGACTGCTCGCGGTGGTCGGGAAGACCGGTGCGAGTGTGGTGGATGTGGTGCACTCGCGGACCGGTGGGTGGCTCGCGGTCGACGAGGTCGAGGTATCGCTGACGTTGGAGACCCGGGGTCCTGCGCATCGCGACGATGTGCTTGCCGCGTTGGAGAATTCGGGGTACGCGGTGCGAGTGGAGGATTAGCCGGGTCCGAGCGTGCTCGGACCCGACGTCGGCCCCGTCAGCACTTCCGCTTGTAGAAGTACTTCGAATTGGCATCCATATCGGCCTGGGTGATCGCCACCATATCGGTCTGGATATTGCGGGTGACCGGCTTACCCTCCAGCGCGGCCGCGGCCTCGTCGACGCCCTTCGCACCGATCCCGGCCGGATCCTGCGCGATAAGTGCCTGCACCGTACCGGCTTTCAGATCCTCGACCTGCTTCGGACTCGCATCGAAGCCGACCAGTTCGACCTGGCCGAGCTTATTGGCGTTGCGCAATCCGGTGGCCGCGCCCTCGGCGGAACTCAGGTTGGTGGCGAAGATCCCGGCGAGGTCGGGATGGGCGGCCAGCGTCGCGGTGACGATCGAAGCCGCCTGTGCCGCTTCATTGTTGTTGTACTGCACGCCGAGCGAGGTGATGCCGGGGAAGGCCTTCACCGCGTCTTCGAAGCCCTGAGCACGCGCGTCGGTGGTGGAGGTTCCGGCCTTGGTGTTGATCACCAGCACGGGTCCCTTGTCGCCGATGAGCTTGGCCAGCGTCTGTGCGGCGAGTTCGCCGCCCTTCTTGTTATCGGATGCGATCGACGACAGCGCGATCGAGGTGTCGTCCAGTGCGGTATCGACCTCGATGATTTTGATCCCGGCATCCTTTGCCTGTTTGATCGGATTCGCCATCGCCTGCGCATGTGTCGGGGCGATCAGGATGCCGCCGGGCTTATTGGCCACCACACCGGTCAGTACCGGAGTCTGCGCGCCCGCATCGAATTTCGTCGGCGCCTGCGTCTCCAGCTTGTAGCCGAGTTTGCTCGCCTCGTCCTGCGCGCCGCATTGCATGGAGATGTAGAACGGTTCGTCGGCGACACCGGGAATCAGCACCAATTTCTTGGCATCCGTGCCGCCGGAATTGTTCACCGAGCCACCACATCCCACCACCAGCGTGCCGACCGCCGCCATCGCGCCGATCATCACCGCGGTCCGCTTCGCCACCCTCATTTGGCTACCTCCGCCTTATTCTCTTATCGCGCAGTGCTGTACTGCGTACCTCTCTACTTGCGGTCCCGGGCGCGGCGGCGCAGTTGGTCGAACCACACCGCCCCCACCAGAACCGCGCTCACCGCGATCGGCTGCCAGAACACCGGTACCCCCGCGATGACGAATCCCTTGCGCAGCACCGACGGAATGAAAACGCCGATAACCGTGCCGACAATGGTGCCGATTCCGCCGAAAAGGCTTGTCCCGCCGATGACTACACCGGCAATGGCATCCAGATTGTCGGTGCCGTGCCCACCGATGGTGGTGGTGCCGAAGTAGGCCAGATTCATGAATCCGGCCAGTCCGGCGAGCAATCCGGTCATCAGATAGACCAGCACGAGGTGTCGAGTGACCGCGATGCCAGAACGCCGCGCGGCCTCCGCATTGGAGCCGATCGCGTAGGTGTAGCGGCCGAATCGGGTGGTGTGCAGCACCCAGGCGGCGAGCACCGTCACCGCCGCGGCGACCAGCACCAGATTCGGTACGCCGCCCAGCGATGTCCCGAAACCCAGGGAGTTGCGCAGCTTATCGGGCACCGTCCTGGTGTCGACACCACCGGTGATCAGTTGTGCCGCACCGAGTGCCGCGCCGAACGAGCCGAGTGTGACGATCAGCGGTGGAATCTTGGCCTTTGCCACCAGAATTCCATTGAGCAATCCCCAGATACCACCGCCCGCAACGGAAATCAAAAGGCCGACACCGATAATTCCCCACCCCGCGCCAGTGGCGTTCTCGTCGGGGCTGAGCCATTCCATCGTTTTCGCGCCGAGTACACCGGCGAAGATCAGCACCATGCCGACCGACAGGTCGATGCCGGAGGTGATGATCACGAACGTCATGCCGACCGAAAGCACCAGCAGCACCGAGGTTTCGATCAGCAGCGTCTGCAGGGTGAAACGGGTCGGGAAGGCGTCGGGACGGATGATGCTGAAAACGATGCACAATACGACGAGCACCACACCGATCCACAGCGTGCTCGCGCCGAGAAGCCGTTGCAGCACAGTGCGTTCCGGCAGATCGGGGCCACCATTCGGCTCAGCTTTCGTCATGCCGCGTCCTCGTGTGACAGCGCTCCGGTCATCGCACCGACCAACTGCTCCAGCGTGGCATCGGCGGCGGCGAATCGAGCCACCCGCTTGCCGAGTCGCAGCACCTCGATCCGGTCGGCCACGGCCAGCACCTCGGGCATATTGTGGCTGATCAGGACGACGGCAATGCCCTGGTCGCGCACATTGCGGATCACCTCGAGCACCCTTTCGCGCTGCACAACGCCGAGCGCCGCGGTCGGTTCGTCCATGAAGACGACCTTGCTCGCCCACAGCACCGCACGCGCCACGGCGACACTCTGGCGCTGCCCGCCCGACAGTGCGCCGATCGGCACATCGGTGCTCTGCAGCGTCACGCCGAGGCGCCGGAAGTGTTCGACGGCTTGGGTCCGCATCGCCCGCTTGTCGAGCATGCCGAGTCTGCCCGCCAATCCGCGGCGAACCAGCTCCCGGCCGAGGAAGAGGTTGGCGGCCGGGTCCAGATCGGGTGCGACGGCGAGGTCCTGGTACACGGTTTCGATGCCCAGCCCGCGTGCGGCGGTCGGTGAGCCGAGCACCGTTGCCGAACCGTCCAGCAGAATGGTCCCCGAATCCGGTTGTTCCGCCCCGGAAAGGCATTTCACCAGTGTGGACTTGCCCGCGCCGTTATCGCCGATCAATGCGACGACCTCACCGGCGCGCACCTGAAAGTTGGCTCCTCGCAACGCCTCTACACCGCCGTAGCGTTTCACCAACGACTGGGCCTCGAGTACTACATCGCCCGGTTCCGATGCCATACCGTCACCCGCGTCGACTCAGTTGAGCAAACGTCCGATCCATCGGCCGATGCTACGTTCGCCGACACCTCTCATGGGACGAATTCGGCAAAATGCGCAGGGCGCAACGAGACCGATCAGTCCCACCAGAAGCGCCACAGCTGCCGAAGCAGGGATTCGGCCAGTTCATCGAGTGAATCGCGATCCTGTTCGGCCGCATCCGGGCAGTACAGATACGCCTCCAGTGCCTGCGCGAGAGCGGCGTCCTCGGTCAGCTCCGGCTCGTGTGCGACGGCGAGCCACAGCGTGTCGGAATCCAATGCGACGAGTTCGCATCGGCGCTCCGACGCCGCCCACCGGCGCAGCATCACTGCGTGGTCGGCGCCGTCGAGGTCATAGTTGAGCGCACCCGACCATTGCAGTTCGTACGGAACCAGCCAGGAATTCGCGGCGGGAACCAGGGCGAGCTGATCGAATTCGTCGCAATCGCCACGAATACTCCAGACGTCGCCCCAATCGAATCCGTCGTAGTCGTAGAGCTCGAGATCCAGATCGGCCCAGTCCGGTCCGCCTCGTGGAATCTCGTAGTCATCGCCCGACCGCTCGCGATATCTCTCGCGCAACCAGTCCGCCGCATCGGTTCCGGCGAGGAATTCCGGAATCGACAACTCACGCGATTGCTCCCACCCGCGCTCGGATCCGGTCCGATACCAGGTATGGGTCTTGGTCAGCACCGGCCACAATCCGGTCTTCGGATGCACCTCCCGCACCTGCTCCCACAGCCCGGCCGCCGCATAACCGGGCTCGGTCGATACGACCCACACCGGGGCCCCCGACACCGTCTGCTCGACCACCGACACCGCCGGTAGCTCGATCCCGTACGCCGCCAACGCTTCCGCCGGATCATTGCCCGCGAAGGACACCGCGGCGGGCTCCGCCGATCGATCCGCGGTGAAGGTCCCCGCCTCGAAATCTCTCTTCATGAGCCGTCATTCAACAGCCGCCCACCGACAATCTCGCAGCGCGGATGTCAGTGTGCGCCACCGAGTTCCAGAGCGAGGACGCCGAGAATCACCAAGGCGATGCCGCCGACCTGGATCAAGGAGAGTCTTTCGTCGAGGAATAGGACGCCGATGACGGCGATGGCCGCGACGCCGACCGCCGACCAGATGCCGTAGGCGACGCCGATCGGCATGCCGCGCTTCAGCGCCTGGGACAGGAAGAAGAAGGCCGCGCCGTAGCCGATGACCACGATGATCGAAGGCACCAATTTGGTGAAACCGTCGGAGATCTCGAGCGAGACGGTCGCGGTGATTTCGGAGGCGATGGCCAGCGCCAGCAACAGCAGGGTCATCGGCGCAGCGTAAACCGGGGCGGGTGAGGGCGGTCGGCGCTATAAGCATTTGACTGTCCCGATCGAAAGGTCGACACCGCAGAATTCGGACGTCGATCGAGGAGGGACAATGGACGCAGCGGTGATCTTGGTTCTGGCGGGGCCGATCCTGATGCTGGTCATGCTCATCGTGTTCGTTCCGCTGACGATTCGCGCCGAGCGTGCGCGCCGAAGGATCTTGCGGCAGTGGGCGACCCAGCACGGGTGGACGTTCGCGGACAGCTCGCGGGCTCGGTGGGTTTCGCGCATGCCCAATCGTGGACGCCATCTGGGCGTGACGTTGACCGGGCAGATCGGCGGGCGCTGGGTGACGGTGGCGGAGTACGCATACGAAACGGAAACCGTCGCTGCGACGGTCGGCCCACGTTCCGCGTCGAACAGGTCGACGACGACGCACCACCTCATCGCGACCATGGTGCTGCTGGACCGCCCCTTCCCATCAGTCAACGTGTCCACTCGCGGCGTGCTGTCCAAGCTGGGCCGCACGCTGTTCGGCGACAAGCCCACCGCCACCGGCAACGTCTCGTTCGACTCTCGCTTCCGGATCGGCGCCGCGGATCCGGACTTCGCCCGCTGGCTCGTCGGCAAACCGCTGATCGACGCGCATCTCGCCGGAACCGTCCCGGACTGGAGCCTTGTCGGTCAGGAGTTGCTGACGTATCGAGCGGGCCGCCTACGCGACCCATCCGCAATCCCCGCAATCGCCGCGCCATTGGTGCAGGTGGCCGACCTCTTGTGCCGCTGAACGGCCCTAAGCCACCCCTCTAGTGCCCCGCACAGGTTTGGATCAAGATCAGGTGGCACTGGTGGCGGAGGTTTCTCGGGCAATGCCGCCATAGATTCCACCTGATCTTGGTCGTCGCTGGGTGGGGGAGGTTCGGCTAGGTGAGGAGGGGGCGTAGTTCGGCGACGGTGTTGCGGAGTTCGGCGAGTTGGGATGTGACCTGGACGCCTGCGGTTCCGCCGCGCGCATTGCGGGATGCGATCGAGCCCTGCACGGTGAGCACTTCGCGGACCTGTGGGGTCAATGCCGGGTCGATGGCGGCGAATTCTTCGTCGGTCAGCTCGGCGAGGCCGACGGCGCGTGCCTCGGCGGCGCGCACGCACGCACCCGCGGCCTCGTGTGCGACGCGGAACGGAACACCCTGCCGGACAAGCCATTCGGCGATATCGGTGGCGAGGGTGAAACCGGCGGGGGCGAGTTCGGCCATGCGGTCGGTGTGGAAGGTGAGCGTCGAGACCAGGCCAGCGATGGCCGGGAGCAGCAGTTCGAGCTGGGCGACCGAGTCGAACAGGGGTTCCTTGTCCTCCTGCAGGTCCCGGTTGTAGGCCAGCGGTTGGGCTTTCAGAGTCGCCAGCAGTCCGGTCAGATTGCCGATGAGGCGACCGGCCTTGCCACGGGTGAGTTCGGAGACGTCCGGATTCTTCTTCTGCGGCATGATCGACGAGCCGGTGGACCAGGCGTCGGCGAGGGTGATGTAGCCGAATTCCGGTGTGCTCCAGAGGATCACCTCTTCGGCCATCCGGCTCAGATCGATGCCGATCATGGCGAGCACGAACGCCGCCTCGGCCGCGAAATCACGTGCGGAGGTGGCATCGATCGAATTCGCCGCGGCGCCATCGAAATCCAGTTCGGCCGCAATGGCTTCCGGATCGAGTCCCAGCGAAGATCCGGCCAGTGCGCCGGAACCGTAGGGCGACACCGCCGCCCGCTTGTCGAAGTCGCGCAGCCGATCGATATCGCGCAGCAGCGGATGCGCGTGTGCGAGCAGATGGTGTGCGAGCAGTACCGGCTGCGCGGCCTGCAGATGCGTCTTGCCGGGCATTACCGCGTCCGGATGCGCGGCGGCCTGGGCGACCAACGCGTCGACTACATCGAGGAGTCCGGCGGCGACCCGGCGGGCCGCATCGCGCAGCCACATCCGAAAGAGCGTGGCCACCTGGTCATTACGCGAACGCCCCGCCCGGAGTCGGCCGCCGAGTTCGACTCCGACCCACTCGATCAGCCCGCGCTCCAACGCGCCGTGCACGTCCTCATCGGCCTCGGCGGGGGCGAACGCACCCGAATCCACGTCCGCCGCAAGGCGATCCAGCCCGGCCAGCATGGCGGCGAGGTCGCTCTCCGACAGCAGTCCCGCCTTGTGCAGCACGCGCGCGTGTGCCTTCGACGCGCGAATGTCGTAGGGAGCCAGCGCCCAGTCGAAATGGGTCGACTTGCTCAGCGCGGCCATTGCCGCGGCCGGTCCGGACGCGAAACGTCCGCCCCAGAGCGCCCCTTCGTTGGTGCTGCCGCTCTGCGTCATCGTGTGCTGTCTCCTCCGGGTCGTCGGGCGGTGAACAAAATGTCGGTCTTCAGGTGGGCGGCGGCCGCGTCGGATACCTCCCGGCCATGGCTGCGCAGCACCTCGGCCGGATCGGCGCGCGACACCGTCCAGCCGTGTTCGGTGAACCAGTCGATCGGATCGCTGCGGCCCTCGTCGGAGTACCACAGTTCGCCGACATCGACTGTCACGTCGACTCCGGCCGATCGCGCATCCTGCAATGCCTTCGAGTCCGGCGCGGCACCGGATGAGCGATAGATCGCGATGCGACTGCCCGGTGCGCTCGATGCCACGATGTTGTCGAACAGCCGGTCCTGAGCGTCCGCGGGGAGGTAGCGCAAGAGACCTTCGACCAGCCATGCGGTCGGCGCGGCCAGATCGAATCCATTGTCCCGCAACGCCGCAGGCCAATCCTGGCGCAGATCCACCGCGATCGCGCGGCGGTCTGCCGCGGGCGGAAAGTCCCTCAGCGCGCTCTCCTTGAACTCCAGAACCTTCGGTAGGTCCAGCTCGAAAACCGTTGTGCCGACCGGCCATTCGAACCGATAGGCCCTGGCGTCCAGGCCCGCGGCGGGGATGACCAGCTGCCGGATGCCGTCGGCGGCCGCCTCCTGGACGTAGGCGTCGAGGTAGCAGGTGCGTGCGATGAGGGCCGAGATAATGGGGCCCATCGCCGCTGTCGCGGCCTGCTCGAGATCCGGGATCTCCCCGCGCACAATGCGCGTCCAGGATTCCGAACCGACGGCGGTCACCAGCACTTCGGCGTACGGGTCATGGAACAGTGCGTCCGGGCGACGGCTCTCGGCGGCTCGCATGGCGGCGACGCCGAGGGCGGTGGCGCCCACGCTCGATTCGATATCCCAGCTGTCGTCGTCGGTCCGCATAGCGCTCCTTTCGGGTCGGCGACTCACTGCGCGCCGACCCGATCGAGCCTAATAGGCGCAGTCGGACGAAGTCCGTCGCTGAATCTCTCGCGCTCGGCCGAGCGAAGGCGCGGCCACCGCCTACTTCTGGTTGAGGTCGCGGCGAGCGGCGACCTTGGAGGACAGGCCGTGGATCTGCACGAAGCCCTTGGCGAGGGACTGGTCGAAGGTGTCGCCCTCGTCGTAGGTGGCCAGGTTGAAGTCGTAGAGCGACTGCTCGGAGCGGCGGCCGTTGACCACGACGGAACCGCCGTGCAGCACCATCCGGATCTCGCCGGTGACGTGCTGCTGGGTCTCGGCGACGAACGCGTCCAGCGCGCGCTTGAGCGGGGAGAACCAGAGGCCGTCGTAGGCCAGCTCACCCCAGCGCTGCTCGACCTGCCGCTTATAGCGGCCCAGTTCGCGCTCGATGGTGACGTTTTCCAGGGCCTGGTGCGCGGTGATCAGCGCGATGGCCCCGGGGGCCTCGTAGATCTCGCGGCTCTTGATGCCGACGAGCCGGTCCTCGACCATATCGAGGCGGCCGACACCCTGGCGGCCCGCACGATGGTTCAGCTCGACGATGGCCTCGAGCACGCTGACCTGGCGGCCGTCGACGGCGACCGGCACACCCTTGTCGAAGGTGACGATGAGTTCGTCGGGCGCCTCGAAGTTGACCGTCGGGTCCGAGGTGTAGTCGTAGACGTCCTTGGTCGGCGCGTTCCAGAGGTCCTCGAGGAAGCCGGTCTCCACCGCGCGGCCCCACACGTTCTGGTCGATCGAGAACGGGGACTTCTTGGTGACGTTGATCGGGAGCTGGTTCTCCTCGGCGAAGGCGATGGCCTTCTCGCGGGTCCAGGCGTAGTCGCGGACCGGGGCGATCACATTCAGGTCGGGGGCGAGCGCGCCGATGCCGACCTCGAAGCGAACCTGGTCATTGCCCTTACCGGTGCAGCCGTGCGCGACGGTGCTCGCGCCGTGGAACTTGGCGGCCTCGACGAGGTGCTTGACGATGAGCGGGCGGCTGATCGCCGAGACCAGCGGGTACTGGCCCATGTACATGGCGTTGGCCTGGATGGTCGGCAGGCAGTACTCGTTGGCGAATTCGTCGCGCGCATCGACCACGATCGCCTCGACGGCGCCGCAGTCCAGCGCGCGCTGGCGCACCACATTCATGTCCTCGCCGCCCTGGCCCAGATCGATGGCGACCGCCACGACCTCGGCGCCGGTCTCCTTGCCGATCCAGCTGATCGCAACGGAGGTATCGAGCCCACCGGAGTAGGCGAGTACGACGCGCTCGGACATGTCTTTGTGCTCCTCGGTTTCGTGCTTGTCTGCAGGTCGTGCCCGCATCCGCGGGCGGCGGGGCGCGGCGCCCACCGACGCGCCCAATCGCACGTCAGGCGGCCCGAACCGTCATGCAAATGATTATGCACGATGATGCAAGCCCATTCACAACCGGGTCCGAGTTGCACCTTCCGGTAGCACCTTGGCACCCCTGTCCACCTATGTCACGCTTTACCCGGTAACTATCGGAGCGGGCAAAGGACGGACCCCATGCTGCTGCACCTCATAGCAGGCGAATTCAGCACCCTCGGCAACGACGTCCTCGACATCGGCCGCGCCCTAGTCGACCTCGTACAGGACATCCTCAACGTCGGCACCCCGGGCACCTCCCACGGCGGCGGCCAATACCCCTTCGGCTGACATCCCCTCGCGATCACATCGCATAGATACGTCGCACAGGTTGTGCCCTCGCGCGGTAGGTACCGAGTATGTGTCACCGAGCGTGACCGCGCTGAGGACGCCGGGCAGGCTCAGGCCAACTCTTCTATTTTGGCGGCTAGTTCGGCGCCGGTGAGGGGTTCACGGGCTATTACGGCGATGGTGTCGTCCCCGGCGATGGTGCCGACGATAAACGGGAGAGCGGCGCGGTCCAGGGCGCTGGCCAGGTAGTGGGCCGCGCCGGGTGGGGTGCGCAGGACGGCGATATTGCCGCTGGCGTCCGTGGACACCAGGAGGTCGCCGAGGAGTTTGGAGAGGCGGTCGGTGCCGCCGGTGACGCCGCGGACGGGGCTGCCGTCTTCGGGGACCACGTAGACGCCCGCGCCACCGTCGGCGGCGCGCAACTTCACGGCGCCGAGTTCATCGAGGTCGCGGGACAGGGTGGCCTGGGTGGTTTCGATGCCTTCGGCGGCGAGCAGTGCGGCGAGTTCGGTCTGGCTGCGGACCGCGTGCGCCGTCAGCAGTTCGATGATGCGGGACTGGCGACCGGCGCGGGTTCGAGCGATTGCGGGAGCGGACTTAGCCGCGTCGGGTTGGATACTCATGGCCGTGCCTCGCTGCCAGGTCTCGCACCGAGCCGCGAAAACGCCGATCGTGGGCCGATGTGGTCACGCCGAGCCACTGCCTCCGTGCCCGTCGGTCCCGCGGCAGCGGATCGGTCGCGGCACTCACTCACCGCGCCTCACCTCGCTTGGCGAGCAACCACACCAGCAGCGCCTTCTGCGCATGCAGCCGGTTTTCCGCCTCGTCCCACACCACGCTGTGCGGTCCGTCGAGCACCTCGTCGGTGATCTCCTCGCCGCGATGCGCCGGAAGGCAGTGCAGCACAACGGCATCCGGATGCGCCTCGGCGAGCAAATCGTCGTTGAGCTGGAACGGCCGGAACGGGCCGACGCGGTCGAGGCCGTCGTTCTCCTGCCCCATAGAGGTCCAGGTGTCGGTCACCAGAGCATCGGCGCCTGCCGCCGCGGCAACCGGATCGCCGGTGAGGGTAATGGTCGCGCCGGTCTCGGCAGCCCGCTTGCGCGCGGCCTCGAGAATCCACGGCAGCGGCTCGAAACCCGTTGGCGCGGCGATCGTTATGTTCAGACCCGCGGTCACACCACCGAGCAGCAGCGAATGCGCCATATTGTTCGCACCGTCACCGAAGTAGGTGAGGTTGCGCCCGACCAGATTGCCCTTGCGCTCGACCAGCGTCTGCAGATCGGCGAGGACCTGACACGGATGGAACTCGTTCGACAAGGCATTGACGACCGGCACCGTCGCGGTGACGGCCATTTCGTCCAGCCGCACCTGTTCGAAGGTCCGCCACACGATCGCATCTACGTAGCGCGAGAGCACCTTGCCGGTATCGCCGAGCGTCTCCTCGCGCCCGAGCTGGGTGTCGCGACCGTCGACCACCACCGCATGCCCGCCGAGCTGCGCGATGCCCATTTCGAAGGAGAACCGCGTGCGGGTGGAGTTCTTCTCGAAGATCACCCCGACTCCGCGCGGCCCTTCCAGCGGCCGGTGCGCGAACGGATCCTTCTTCAATTCCGCTGCGAGCGCGAGGATTTCGGCCTGCTCGGCAGGCGTGACGTCATCGTCGCGCAGAAAGTGCCGGAGTGGCCCACCCGTCTCCCCGCCGCCACCCCTCATGGAATCGCTCCGCGATGCTGTACTCATTTGTCCCCCTTGGCGTCCGCGATCGCACCGTCCAGGATCTCGGGCAGATCGCCGACGAAATTGTCGGACTGGGTCTCGGTGAGCACCAGTGGCGGCGCGAGCCGAATGATGTTGGGCTTGGGCGCATTCACCAGATAGCCCGCCTCCCGCGCCCGGTTCTCGACCTCGGCGGAGATATCGTCGGTAAGCACGATACCGAGCAGCAGACCCGCACCACGCACATGATCGATCAACGGGTGCTCGAGCAGCTCGATGCCGTCACTGAGCCGCTTGCCGACGGATTCGACATGGGCGAGCAGGTCGGTCTCATCGATGGTGCGCAGTACCGCCAAAGCCGCTGCGGCACAGACCGCGTTGCCGCCGAATGTGGTGCCGTGCAGCCCGGGCGTCAGCAGATCGGCGGCCGGTCCGGTGGCCAGCACCGCACCGATCGGCAGCCCGCCGCCGAGCCCCTTGGCCAGCGTGATCACATCCGGCACTATGCCGAATGCCTGGTGCGCGTAGAACTTTCCGCACCGGCCGATACCGGTCTGTACCTCGTCGAGGATCAGCAGCGCACCGTGACGCGCGGTGATCTCCCGCGCCTTCACCAAATAGTCGATGGGCGGCACGACAACGCCGCTCTCCCCCATGATCGGTTCGAGGAATACCGCCGCGGTGTCCTGGTCGACAACCGCCTCGAGCGCGGCCGCATCGCCGTAGGGCACGTGGACGACACCCGCGGGCATCGGCTCGAACGGCGTCCGCTTGGAGGGCTGCCCGGTGAGCGCGAGCGCGCCCATGGTCCGGCCGTGAAAGGCCTCGTCGGTCGCGATGATTTTGTGCCGCCCCGTCAGCCGCGCCATCTTGAACGCTGCCTCATTGGCTTCGGTGCCGGAGTTGCAGAAGAACGCGCGGCCGTGGCCGTCCCCGAATTCACCGTCGCCGAAGTGCGCGAGCAGCCGTTCGGCCAGTTCGATGACCGGTTCGTTGGCGTAGATATTCGAGGTGTGGCCCAGCGTGCCGAGCTGCTGGGTAACGGCTTCGAGAATCGCAGGATGGGCGTGGCCGAGGCTGTTGACCGCGATACCGCCGAGGAAGTCGACGTAGCGTCTGCCGTCCGCGTCGTAGACCACCGCGCCCGCGCCACGCACCAGCGCGACCTTGGGGGTGGTGTAGTTCTTCATCAACGCGGCGGACCACCGCTGCTGCAGCTCTGCTGTA
>NZ_BDBY01000262.1 GCF_001613225.1 Nocardia pseudovaccinii NBRC 100343 | reverse complement strand
CCGATAGGTCGGCTGTGCTTATTGTTCGCTCGCTGCGCTCGCTCATATTTTCGTTCCGTTCAGTGTGTCCGCCGCGCTCGTCGGCAGCGGGGCGGGCGTCACCATCGTTCCGATTCCTTCTCCGGTGAACAGTTCCAACAGCACCGAATGCGGGACGCGACCGTCGATGACATGTGCGGTCGGCACCCCGCCCTGCACGGCGCGCAGGCAGGCTTCCATCTTGGGCACCATGCCCGCATCCAGACGCGGGAGCAACTCGGCCAGTTCGGCCGCGTCGATGTGCGAGGTGAGCGACGAACGGTCCGGCCAGTTGGTGTAGAGGCCCTCGACGTCGGTCAGAATCACCAGTTTTTCCGCGCCGATGCCCTCGGCGAGTGCGGCGGCGGCGGTGTCGGCATTGATGTTGTGCACCACGCCGTCGGCGTCCGGGGCGATGGTGGAGACCACCGGAATACGCCCCGCGCCGATGAGGTCGAGCACGGCGTCGGCATTCACCTCGGTGACATCGCCGACCAAACCGATATCGGTGGCCTCGCCGTCGACGTCGACGGTGCGCCGGGTCGCGGTGAACAGGCGCGCGTCCTCACCGGAGATACCGACCGCGTACGGACCGTGCGCATTGATCAGCCCGACCAGTTCCCGGCCGACCTGACCGAACAGCACCATCCGCACCACATCCATCACCTCGGGTGTGGTGACCCGGAAGCCGCCGCGGAATTCACCTTGCAGCCCGAGCTTTTTCAGCATCGCGCTGATCTGCGGTCCGCCGCCGTGCACCACCACCGGATGTACGCCGACGGTGCGCAGGAATGTCATATCGGCGGCGAAGGCCTGTTTGAGCTCCGCATCGATCATCGCGTTGCCGCCGTATTTGACGACTACGATCTTGTCGCGGAACTTCTGCAGCCACGGCAATGCGTCGGCGAGGACGTGCGCCTTGTCCAACGCCGAAAGTTCCCGCACCGCATCGCTGGTCATGGCTGCGCCTCGCTGGCGCTCAGCTCCGCCATGCCCAGCGAAGCTGGCTGTGTTGATGTTCGCTCGCTGCGCTCGCTCATGAGCTGTAGGCCGAATTCTCTTCGACATAGCCGTGCGACAGGTCGGTGGTCCGCACGGTGGCGGTGCCGTCACCGACATTCAGTTCGATCCGTACCTCGATATCGGCGCCGGACAGGTCGACCTCGCGCGCACCCGGCGCGCCGACACTGTCGACACAGACCGGATTTCCGTTGAACGACACCGAGATCCGGTTCGGATCCAGGGTGACCGGTGCGATGCCGACGGCGGCGAGCACCCGGCCCCAGTTCGGGTCGGAACCGAAGAGCGCGGTCTTGACCAGACTGTCGCGGGCGACAGCACGCGCCGCGATCAGCGCCTCGTCCTCGGAGACCGCACCGGCGACGGTGATCTGCACCCGCTTGGTCACGCCTTCGGCATCGGCCATCAGCTGGGCGGCCAGATCGTCGCAGACCGCGAGCACCGCCGCGTCGAGGTCCTCCTGCGACGGCGTGACCTCGCTCGCCCCGTTGGCGAGCAGCAGCACGGTGTCGTTGGTGGAGCAGGAGCCGTCGACATCGAGCCGGTCGAAGGTGAGCCGAGTCGCGTTGCGCAGCGCGCGATCCAGTTGTTCGGCAGTTGCGGCGGCATCGGTGGTGAGCACCACCAGCATGGTCGCCAGCGATGGGGCGAGCATGCCCGCGCCCTTGGCCATGCCGCCGACATTCCACTTGTCGCGGTGGTGGAAGGCCGCTTCCTTGGGCACGGTATCGGTGGTCATGATCGCGTATGCCGCATCGAGACCGCCGGACAGCCCGCCGCCCATTTCGTGCACGATCTCGGTGACGGCCGGAACCACCTTGTCCATCGGCAGCCGGTCGCCGATCAAACCCGTTGAGCAGACGGCGATTTCGCCCGCACCGGTTTCGGTGCCCCAATTGCTCAGCGCCTTGGCCAATTCCTCGGCGGTCTGGTGGGTGTCCTGGAATCCGCCCGGACCGGTACACGCGTTGGCCCCACCGGAATTCAGGATCACCGCACGCAGACGGCCTGCGGTGAGCACCTGCTGCGACCACAGCACCGGTGCGGCCTTCACCTGGTTGCGGGTGAACACGCCAGCGGCCGCGTATTCCGGCCCCTCGTTGAATACCAGTGCCAGATCGGGTTTTCCGCTGGCCTTAATGCCTGCGGCGATGCCCGCCGCTCGGAAGCCGAGCGGTGCGGTCACGCCCTGGCTCCGGACCAGCTTGCCTCCCGGAGTTTCGATCGTCGTCACGGTGCCACTCCTACAGTGGAAAGTCCTGCGGTCTCGTCGAATCCGACGGCCAGATTCATGGATTGGACCGCGGCGCCCGCGGTGCCCTTGGTCAGGTTGTCGATCGCGCCGATCACCACGAGCAGTCCGGCATCGGCATCCACCGCGACCTGGAGGGTCACGGCATTGGAGCCGAGCACCGAACCCGTCTGCGGCAGTGTGCCTTCCGGCAGCAGCTGCACGAATGGTTCATCGGCGTAAGCCTTTTCATAGACCGCGCGAGCCTGGTCGGCGTCGACTCGGGTCGGAGCCGTGCAGGTCGCGAGGATGCCACGCGGCATCGGCGCCAGCACCGGGGTGAACGAAACGGCGACCTCGGTGCCACCGGCGGCCCGCAGGTTCTGCGCGATCTCGGGTGTGTGCCGGTGCGCGCCCGCGATCCCGTAGGCCCGCACCGAACCCATCACCTCGGAACCGAGCAGACCGATGTCGAGTTTGCGGCCAGCGCCCGAAGTGCCGCTTACCGCAACAACATTCACCGTCGGTTCGATGATTCCGGCCGCGATCGCCGGTGCCAGCGCGAGGCTGGCGACCGTGGGGTAGCAACCGGGTACGGCGATCCGATGCGCGCCGCGCAGCCGCTCGCGCCCGCCCGGCAGCTCCGGTAGGCCGTAGGGCCAGCTGCCCGCATGGGTGGTGCCGTAGTACTTCTCCCAGGCCACCGCATCGGTCAGCCGGAAGTCGGCGCCGCAGTCGATGATCACCGTCGACTCCGGCAGCCGCTCGGCGATGGCGGCGGACTGACCGTGCGGCAGGCCGAGGAAGACGATGTCGTGGCCGGCCAGCTCGTCGAGTGTGGTCGGCGCGAGCACGCGATCGGCGAGCGGCAGCAGATGCGGCTGCAGCTCGCCCAGCGTGCTGCCCGCATTCGAGCCAGCGGTCAGCGCCCCGATGACGAGGCGCCCGTCGCGGTAGGCCGGATGACCGAGCAATAGGCGCAGCACCTCACCGCCGGCGTATCCACTGGCACCGGCCACAGCAACCCGCAACACTGGGTTACTCGACGAATCAACCATGTGATGATTATGCACGATTATGCAAGCCCATTCATGAACGGGGTCCTGCTCCACCGATCCTGGCCCACGTCACCAGGCGATTCCGGATGGCCCGGGCAGTGATACCCGGGATGGTGGCGGGTCAATCGCGTCGATGAGATTCGGCACTCGATCGATCCTGCGCGAAAACGGGCGCGGTGTCAGCCGACTGTTGCGGGATCGATACCCAGCGCCTCGCGCAGACCGATCTCACCCTTCTGGGTGAGCATGACAGCGCGGCCCGACCCAGCGCGTCGCACCCAATCCAGTGCCTGCAGCCTGCGGTACAGCTGTGCCCCCGCGGCACCGCCCAGGTGGGTCCGGCGCTCGGTCCAGTCGAGGCAGGGACGGGCAATCGGGCGGCGGGTCCGCAGTGTGTCCGCCTCGATGCCCATCGGCCCCGTCAGCCATGCCGAACCCGCCTCGGTGAGGGCGAAGCCGCCTTCGTCATCGAGCAGTTCGCGCTCGGTCATGGCAGCGGTGATCGCGACGCCGAGTCGGCCCGCGAGGTGGTCGTAGCAGGTTCTGCCACGGGCCAGGGCCGCCGCCGCGGTGGACGCGCGCAGCGTCGTGGGTTCCGGGTGCGCCGGTTCCAGATGGGCGACCATGGTCTCCAATAACTCGGCGACCTGCGGGCTCGCCAGCTGCACATAGCGGTGCCTGCCCTGACGGCGTTCGATGAGCAGACCGCCGTCGAACAGCCGGTTCAGGTGCTCGGTCGCGGTGGACGGCGCAACTCCGGCATGTCGGGCCAGCTCACCTGCCGTCCAGGCGCGACCGTCGACCAGGGCCAGGCACATATCGGCGCGGGTGCGGTCGGCCAGCAGGGTGGCCAGTCCGGCCAGTTCGGCTCCTCGGGTTTGCACAACACCATGATCGCGCCGGGATATTTCGGCGGGCACCGAAATATCCGACCGATTTCTGTCCGAGGTGTCGATTCGCCACAGGGCCGTTCGTGTAGGTAGTGAAGCCGGTAACCGACCGGCCAACGGAAGGACTCCCATGAGCAAGATCATCGCGGTCGAGCACCTCACCCTGGACGGCGTCATGCAGTCCCCTGGCGGGGCCGATGAGGACACCCGGGACGGCTTTCGGCACGGCGGCTGGGCGCATCCCCACGACGACCCCGTGCAGGCCAGGGTGATGGGCGAACATATGGCGACCCATCACGGTGCGCTGTTGCTCGGACGGCGGACCTACGAGCAGTTCTACGGCTTCTGGCCGCAGCAAACCGACAATCCGTACGCCGAGGTGTTGAACAAGACCGAGAAGTTCGTCGCGTCCCGCACGTTGACCGAACCATTGCCGTGGGAGAACTCCACGCTGCTCGGCGGTGATGTCGCCGCCGCGGTACGCGAACTGCGGCAGGATCTCGTGGTGCTCGGCAGCGGCGATCTGCTGCAAACGTTGATGCGCAACGATCTCGTCGACGAGTATCTATTGCTGATCCATCCGATCGTGGTCGGCGGTGGGCGGCGGCTGTTCGATGGCGCGGACCTCGGCGAACTGCGACTCGCCGATAGCGTCACCACGCCCACCGGTGTGGTGATCGCCACCTACCAGCGGGGATGAGGAGGAGCCGTGCAGCAGTATCTGCTCAGCATCTATCAGCCCGAAGGCAGTGCGCCGCCGGACAATCTCGACGAGATCATGCGCGATCTGTACGCGCTGAACGACGAGATGAGGGCCGCTGGCGCCTGGGTTTTCGCTGCGGGCCTGCATGCGCCGAGTACCGCGACGGTGCTGCGCGCCCAGGGCAACGATGTGCTCGTCACCGACGGTCCGTATGTCGAAAGTAAGGAGTACATCGGCGGATTCACCGTCATCCAGGCGGCTGATCTGGACGAGGCGCTCGACTGGGGCAAGAAGATGGCCGCCGTGCTCACCCTGCCGATCGAGGTGCGGCCGGTGGCCGATCACTGAAATGGTCACCGCCGCCGCGATCACTGCCGTATTCACCGAACACTACGGGCGCGCGGTCGCCAGCCTGATCCGCGTCTTCGGCGATATCACCATCGCCGAAGACGCGGTGCAGGACGCGTTCACTGCCGCCGTACAACGCTGGCCAACCGACGGACTCCCGCCGAGCCCGCCCGGCTGGATAATCACCACCGCGCGCAACCGGGCCATCGATCGCTTGCGGCGCGAAGCATCTCGCGACGACCGCCATGCCGAGGCCGCACTTCTGCACGCCGACAACGAATCCGACGATATGAGCGCCGTCCAGGACGACCGCCTCCGCCTGATCTTCACCTGCTGCCACCCGGCACTGTCGCTGAATGCCCAAGTGGCACTGACATTGCGGCTGCTCGGCGGTCTCACGACACCCGAAATCGCACACGCCTTCCTGACGTCCGAATCGACCATGGCGCAACGGCTCGTCCGCGCCAAGGGCAAGATCCGCGACGCCCGCATCCCCTACCGAGTTCCGCGCGACGCCGACCTGCCCGCCCGCCTGCGCGCGGTCTCGGCCGTCGTCTACCTCATCTTCACCGAGGGCCATACCGCCACCTCCGGTGATCGGCTGGTTCGAACCGACCTGTGCGCCGAGGCAATCCGCTTGGGGCGCTTACTCGTCGAGCTGATGCCCGACGAGCCGGAGGTACCCGGGCTGCTCGCGCTGATGCTGCTCACCGAATCGCGCCGAGCCGCCCGCACCGCACTGGACGGGTCGCTCGTGCCGCTGTCCGACCAAGACCGCAACCGTTGGGACCGCATCCTCATCGCCGAGGGACATGCCCTCGTCCGAGAGTGCTTGCGCCGCGACCAACCCGGCCCCTACCAGATCCAAGCCGCAATCAACGCTATGCACGCCGACGCCCCCGATCCGGAATCCACCGACTGGCAACAAATCCTGCAGCTCTACGACCAATTGGCCGCCATAGCACCGAGTCCAGTGGTGGCGCTGAACCGCGCCGTGGCGGTCGGTGAAGTCGAGGGTCCTGATGCGGCGCTTACCCTGCTCTCTGCAATCGATCTACCGAATCACCACCTGTACCACGCGATCCGCGCCGACCTCCTACGCCGACTCGGCCGCACCGCAGAGGCAATTCAGGCCTACGACGCCGCCATCGCCCACACGGAAAACACCGCAGAGCAGACCTTTCTGCGGCGGCGCAGGGATGAGCTCGCCTCAGCCAACTGATGCCCAGGCGTTGCTCTAGGCTCGAACGGTGCCTGATGCACTGATCGTGGGTGGGTCCGGCGTGATCGGACGCGCTATCGCATTGCGGCTGGCGGCCGCGGGCTGGCAGGTGCGAGTGACGGGACGTACCCGCCTCCCCGCCGAACTCAACACGGCCGGAGTGAGTTTCATCGCCACGGATCGCGCCGACATGCGACGAGAGTTGGCCGCCGGAGTAGATCTCCTCGTCGACTGCGCCTGCTACACCGCCGACCACGCTCGAGCCCTGGTGGAACTAGCGGCGGAAGCCGGTTCGACGGTATTGCTGTCCAGCAAGGCGGTATACATCGATGCCGCTGGCAACCACGCGAATTCGGAGGTCGAGCCTCGATTCGATGGCCCACTACACGAATCCGCACCGACGATGCCGCCTGGCGATATCGACTACAACTCCCGTGCTGGCTATGGAGCGAACAAGGTTGCCGCTGAGCAAGTCTCGCTCGACAGCGGCCTCCCCATCACTGTGCTGAGACCATCGCGCGTCCATGGAGTGGGCAACCGTCGTCCACGCGAATGGGTCTTCGTGAAGCGAATCCTCGATGGGCGCCGCTCGGTCCTGCTGCGCCGCCGAGGCGGTGGGATCGTCCACACCACCGCCGCAGCCAATATCGCGGCACTGGTCGAAACCGTCGCCCACCAGCCCGGCACTCGCGTCCTCAATATCGCGGATCCGGACACCCCCACCGCCCTCGACATTTCCCGCACGGTCGCCCGCCACCTCGCCCACGACTGGACCGAGATCCTGCTCGACGATCATCCATTGGGCAATACACCCTGGGACTCCACCCGGCCCGTCACCCTCGACACCGCCGCAGCCACCGCCCTCGGCTATCAACCAGTCGGCGACTACGCGACAACAGTTGCCGCACAGCTCGACTGGCTGACTTTCGCCGCCCGCTCAGGCGATACGTCGGGAACACCCCCCACCGACGACCCCTACTTCCGCCAGTTCTTCGACTATCCAGCAGAAGACGAGTTCCTGGCCGGGCGGTGATCGCCACCGGCCGCTCTCAGTGTTTGCGCACCACTCGCTCCCCCTGCCCGGGCTTCCAGATGGTGATGTCCAGGTGATCGTCGGTGACCTCGACGGTGGAGGCACTGGTCAGGTCCGCGGTGTAGAAGTGGTCGAATTCCTGGCCGCGGATGTCGAAGCCGGTTTCGTCGAACAGTTGCTGGGCGAAGCGGGCGTGGACTTCCTTGTCCAGGAGGTCGATGACGGTGCCGAAGAGCTTTGCGTCACCGTCGCCGACTTGGGTGTCGACGGTCGCGGTGTGCAGGCAGAAGCGCGGATCGCGGGCGAGATCCTTGAATTTGGTGGTGTTCGGCATGCCCGCGATTACCAGCATGCCCTCGAAGATCCGCGGCTCTATGGGGCTGATGCGGGGGAAGCCGTCGGAGCGCAGGGTGCCGAGCATGCACAGATTGCCGGTGGCCTGGTGTCGACGAGTGAAGACGGTGGCGATGCGTGGCGCTTCTTCGGTGAACTGGCTCCATGTGGTCATGAGATCGACGGTACGAGGCAAACTTGACACCCTCTGTCAGGTTTTATGGCTAATCTCGAATCATGCGAGCGAGTCGACTGGTGCAGCTGTTATTGCTGCTCCAGACCCGCGGCCGGACCACCGGGCCGGAGCTGGCGCGCGAGCTCGAGGTGTCGGTGCGCACGGTGTATCGCGATATCGAGGCACTGTCCGCCGCGGGCGTGCCGATCTACAGCGAACCGGGTCGGACCGGCGGCGTTCGGCTGGTCGACGGGTACCGCACCCGGTTGACCGGTCTCACCACCGAGGAAGCCGATGCGGTACTGCTCGCCGGGCAACCCGCGGCCGCTGCCGATCTCGGACTCGGCACGGTATTGGCGACCGCGCAGCTCAAAGTGCTCGCCGCACTACCACCCGAATTGCGCGGCCGGGCAACACGAATCGCGGAACGTGTCCACGTGGACGCGCCGGGCTGGTTTCATCGTCCCGACGAAACACCAACGCTCGCAGCGGTTGCCGACGCTTTGTGGCACGACAGGCGACTCGATATCCGGTATCGGCGCAAGGATCGAGCCGTCGAACGCCGCTTGGATCCACTCGGCCTCGTATTGAAAGCCGGGACTTGGTATCTCGTCGCACGGGACGGATCGGCCATCCGCTCCTATCGGGTCAGCCGGATCGCCGCGGCCGAGCAGCTCGGCGAATCATTCACGCGGCCAGACGATTTCAACCTCGCCGAGCATTGGTCGGAGTCCGCCGACGATTTCGCCCGATCGATGCTGCGAGTGCGGGCTCGCTGCCGGATCGCGGCCGCGCAGCTGCGGCTGCTCCGGCTGATGAACGAGCCCGCCGCGGTCGCCGAGGCGATGGCATCGGCCACCGAACCGGACGCCGAGGGCTGGGTCGAAGTAACCATTCCCTCGGAGTCCTACGAGGTGCTGGCGGGTGCGATCCTGCCGCTCGGCGAATTCTGCGAGGTTCTCGACCCGCCGGAATTCCGCGACCGGCTCGCTGCGACGGCCTTCGCCATGGCCGAACGCTACCGGGGCCCGCACGCTCCCTGACCTTGCGTAAGCCGCACGGTCGCCACCACGCTCAGCGCAGCGAGCGGAAGAACGCGCGCACGTCGTCGGTCAGCAGGTCCGGTGCTTCCATCGCGGCGAAGTGACCGCCCCGGTCGTACTCCGTCCAGCGCACGATGTTGTGCTGCTGCTCCGCAAGCACGCGAATGGAATTGTCACCGGCGAATACCGCGGCCGCAGTCGGCACGCCGGAATTCCGCGCGGGCATCCCCCACGAGTCCCCCTCCCCGTACAGCCGGATCGAGGAGACGAAGGTCCTGGTGAACCAATAGAGGCTGACATTCGTCAGCAGCGCGTCGCGATCCACCGCCTCGTCGGGCAACTCGAGCGCGGGATTGGTCCAGCGCTGAAAGAGATCCACGATCCAAGTCAGCAAACCGGCGGGTGAATCGTGCATGCCGATCGCCAGGGTTTGCGGACGCCCCGCCTGCACCATCGCATAGCCGAAACGGGTGTAGCTCTCGCTACCGGTGAGCTTGTCCAGCTTCGCCCGATCCTGCGGGCTGTACTCCGGTTCCGTACCGTCAGCGCTCCACGACGGCAGCGTGATCGGCCCGTTCACATGGATCCCGAGCACATGGTCGGTGGCGATCCGTCCCAGTTCGGTCGAGACGAAGAAGCCCGCGTCGCCGCCCTGCGCCCCGTACCGGTCGTAGCCGAGCCGGGCCATCAACTTCGCCACCACCTGCGCGAATTGCTCGGTCGAACCGTCCCCGGCTTTCGGTCCGGGCTCCGAGAAGGCGAATCCGGGCAATGACGGGATCACCAGATGGAATGCATCGGCCGGATCACCGCCGTGGGCTCGCGGATCGCTCAAAGGTCCGATCACATCGAGGAATTCGATGAACGAGCCGGGCCAGCCGTGGCTCAGTACCAGCGGCACGGCGCCGGGTTCGGGCGAGCGGACGTGCAGGAAGTGCAGCCGCTGCCCGTCGATATCGGTGACGAACTGCGGCAGCTCGTTCAGCCGCGCTTCGACTGCGCGCCAATCGTATTCGGACCGCCAGTAATCGGCGAGGCCCTTCATATACGAGATCGACGCGCCCTTATCCCAACCGCCGCCCGGGATTTCATCCGGCCACAAGGTATTCGCCAGCCGGGCGTGCAGATCGTCGATCTGGGCCTGCGGGATATCGATGCGGAAGGGGCGGATGTCCTGTTCGGGGTTCATGACAGCGACGGTATTACTCCCTTAGGACAGGATCGTTCCTAAGCATCTGACATTCTGGATTCCGTGTTGGAAACCTCGGCGCGCCTGCTCAAACTGCTCGCCCTGCTGCAGACCCACCGCGACTGGACCGGAACCGAACTCGCCGAACGACTCGGCGTCACCGGCCGCACGGTCCGACGCGATGTGGATCGGCTGCGTGAACTCGGCTACCCAGTGCACGCCACACAGGGCACCGCAGGCTATCGACTCGGCGCCGGGGCCGCGCTTCCGCCGCTGCTGCTCGACGACGAGGAGGCCGTTGCGGTGGCGGTCGGGCTGCGCAGCGCCTCCGACGGCACCGTCGCGGGCATCGAGGAGGCATCGCTGCGCGCGCTCACCAAACTCGAGCAGGTGCTGCCGCCGCGGCTGCGCCACCGCGTCCGCACGCTGCGTGGCGCGACGGTCCGCGTCGGGACACCGGACGCAACGGTGGAACCGGACACCTTGATGGCCGTCGCCGAGGCCTGTCAACGGCACGAGCGCTTGCGCTTCGACTATCGCGCACACAGCGGTGCCACCACCCGCCGTGCGGTGGAGCCGCACAGCCTGGTGCACTTCAGCAGGCGCTGGTACCTCGTGGCCTGGGATGTCGATCGCGATGATTGGCGCACCTTCCGGGCCGACCGCATCTCGCCACGAACCCCGACCGGCCCGCGCTTCACTCCGCGCGAACTCCCGGAAGGCGATGTCGCGGACCATCTTTCGCTGCGACTGTCCGCGCGGGCGTGGCCGCATCAAGCAATTGCCCTGCTGCACGAATCCGCCGAGGACGCCGCGGCGAATGTCTGGCCCGGCATGGGCGTCATCGAGGCAGTCGACGACCACAGCTGCCAACTGCACGTCGGCGCGGACACGCCGGAGGCGCTGGTCTGGATGATCACCTCGGTCGATATCGACTTCACGCTGCTCAGCGGCCCACCCGAACTCGTCGCGGCCATTCGTGCCCAAGCCGACCGCTGCGCCGCCGCACTACAGAACTTCGACTGCACGAATTGACCAGCCCGGCACCGGGATCCGACGCCGGGCTGGACGAGTTCAGCCGACAATCGCGAACAGCACCGCCGCCACAGCGAAGCTGACCACCGAGAGCACGGTTTCTAGCACCGTCCAGGTCTGCAGTGTCTGCTTCACCGTCAGGTTGAAGTACTTCGAGATGATCCAGAAGCCACCGTCGTTCACATGGCTGAGGATGATCGAGCCCGCCGCGATCGCCATGGCGATGAGTGCGATGGCCATCTGCGAGTAGCCGTGCCCGGTGACCAGCGGCGCGACAATGCCGCCGGTGGTCACGATGGCGACGGTTGCCGAGCCCTGTGCGATGCGCAGACCGCAGCTGATGATGTACGCGAGCACGATCACCGGCAGACCGGCGGCCGACATGGTATCGGCGAGTGCGGTGCCGATACCGGTGGCGGAGATGACCTTTCCGAAGAACGCACCCGCACCGACCACCAGCAAGAGCATGCCGACCGGCTTCAGCGATTCCGCGGTGAGCGTACTGAGCTCCTGCACGCTGGAACCGCGCCGCACACCGAGCAGATAGAACGCGACGAGCACCGCGATCAGCAGCGCCACCGCGGGTGTGCCGAGGAAGGTGAGCACCTGCAGCAGCCCCGAATCCTTGTCCAGCCATTGGCTGCCGAAGGTCGCACCGAGTATGAGCACCAGCGGAATCGCGATAATGCCGCCGATGAGCCCGACCGCTGGCGGGCGGGTCTCGGTGCGTACGGCCTCCGGATCCGTTGCGGTGCCCGGACCTTCGCCCTTCGCTGCGGACTCGGCCTCCGGCCGCACCAAGAACTCGGCAGGCACCTCGACCTGTACCCGCTTGCCGATGTAGGTGCCCCACACAATGCCCGCGGCGATGAAACCCGGTAAACCACAGACGAATCCCATGATGATCAGCCATCCCAGGCTCACCCCGAGCAATCCACCCAGTGCCACGGGGCCCGGATGCGGCGGCAGAAACGCGTGGGTCATCGACAGACCGGCCAACATCGGCATGGCGTACAGCACCAGCGATCGCCCACCGCGCTTGGCGGCCACATAGATCAGCGGTGCGAGCACGAAGATGCCGATATCGAAGAAGACCGGGATGCCGAAGATGAGCCCGAGCAGACCCATGGCGACCGGTGCGCCCTTCTCACCGAAGATGCTCAGCAGCTTGCCGGTCAGAACATCCGCACCACCGGAGCGTTCGAGGATCGCACCGAGCACCGTGCCGAGGCCGATGATGACCGCGATATGCCCGAGAATGCCGCCGAAACCGGTCTCCAGCAGCGAATCACCGGGCTTGATCGCCGTACCGACGATCTTCGACACCGGCAGTCCGGCGGCGAGCGCCAGCCCGAGTCCGGTGAGCAGCAGCGCGATGAACGGCTCCAGCTTGACCTTGATAATGGCGAACAGCAGTACGGCAATCGCGAGACCGCACAGCACCAGCAATCCGGGGGTGGTGGTGCGCAGCCAGTCGACAGTGGCGTTCATGCCTGCGCCTCGCTAGCGCTCGGCGCAGGCATACGCCACTCGGCGCTGTGTTGGATGGCTCGCTCGCTTCGCTCGCTCACTGTGGGTACCTCTCAATTCATGGATCGAACGAATGACGCCGCACGCGAGGCGATTTCGGACCATCGGCCCGCGGCGACGTCGGATGGGGCCACGACATCGGTACCCGCGGTCACGGCCACGGCTCCGTTGGCGAGGAATTCGGCGGCGTTGCCCGCATTGACGCCCCCGGAGGGAATGAGCGCCACATCGGGGAAGGGACCGCGCAGGTCTTTCAAATAGCCGGGACCGAGCGCCCTGGCGGGGAAGATCTTCACCGCGGCGGCGCCGAGGTCGAGTGCGGTGAGCACCTCGGTGGGGGTGAAAGCGCCCATGACGACCGGAATGTCGCGTTCGGTCGCGACGGCCGCGACCTCCGCGCGCACACCGGGCGTGACGAGGAACCGTGCACCGTTGTCGATGGCGGCCGCGGCCTGATCGGCATGCAGTACGGTTCCGACACCGACGACAGCATCGGGAGCTGTCGCGGCGACACACAGGTAATCGAGTACGCCAGGCGTCGTGAAGGTGAGCTCCAAGGTGCGAATCCCGGAGCGCGCCAGCGCATCCGCGAGCGCCAATGGATCCGGAATCTCCGGCGCCCGCACCACAGTCAGCACGCGGTCGGCGCGCATGACTTCCAGAGCGCTCGTGGCGTTCAATATGTCTCCTTCCGCGTGGCATCCATGCGCAGCGCGCGTCCGGCGAGCTTGCCGGTGGGCGCACCGTTCTCGATGGCGAATTCGCCGTTGACCAGCACGTGCTGAATGCCGCGCGCCTGCTGCTTCGGGTTGTCGAAGGTCGCGGTATCGGTGATCGCCAATGGGTCGAACAGCACGAGATCGGCTGCGTATCCGGTGAATACGTGCCCGCGGTCGCTCAGTCGCAGCCGCTCGGCGGGCCGACCGGTGAGGTGGTGCACGCACTCCTCCAGCCCGAGCACACCGAGCTCGCGAACGTAATGGCCCAGATAGCGCGGGAAGGTGCCCCAGGCGCGCGGATGCGGCCGATCACCGACGAGCAGTGCGTCACTGCCGCCCATATGCACCGGGTGCACCATGATCGCGCGCACGTTCTCCTCGTGCCCGACGTGCTGCAGAATGGTCGTGGCCAACTGATCTCTGCGCAGCAGGTCGAAGAACACCGCGACGGGTGCGCGATCGGTATCGGCCGCGATTTCCGCGACGGTCCTACCGACGTACTCCCCCAGCTCCGCATTGGCGACACCGCTGATTTGAATGGTCTCCCATTCGACGGTGACGCCGTGGCAGCCGTCGGAACCATTCACATTCACGTCCACCGTGATTCGCGCGCGCATCTCGGGATCATCGATGCGAGCCAATGCCGCATCCGGGCCACCGGACATCGCCCAGCTCGGCAGCAGCGCCGAAAGTGTCGTGGAGCCGGGGAGGTACGGATACGTGTCGAGGGTGATATCGCACCCTTCGGCCCGGGCGGCATCGATCAGCGCCAGGAATTCCGGTGCGCGCCCGCGGTTCACGCCGAAGTTCATCGTCGCGTGGGTGAGATGCAGTGCGCAGCCGGTGCTGCGAGCCAGGCCGATCATCTCGGCGTATGCCGCCAACGCGCCCTTACCGTAGGAGCGGGTATGCGGCGCATAGAACCCGCCGTATTCGGCGACGATCTCGCACAGCGCCGCCAATTCCCCGGTGTCCGCATACATTCCCGGCGTATATGTGAGCCCACTCGACATACCGACCGCGCCCTCGCGCAGCCCCTGCGCGAGCAGCTCCCGCATCCGCCGGATCTCCGCCACCGTCGCCGGGCGCTGCTCGCTACCGACGACCAGCAGCCGCAGCGTGCCCTGTGGGACGAGGTACGCGGCGTTCGGTGTTATGCCCTGATCAAGGCGGTCCAGATACTCCGCGACCGTGCGCCAGGAGAAGTCCAGATCGGTGGGATTGCCATTCCATCCGGCGATCTGACGCCGCAGTACCGCCAGCGCGGTGTCATCGATCGGGGCATACGAGAGCCCGTCCTGTCCGATGACCTCGGTGGTGACGCCCTGACTGATCTTCGGGAAATGACCGGGCTCGGTGAGCAGATGCAGATCGGAGTGCGCGTGCATATCGATGAAGCCGGGGGCGAGCACCGAACCAGGCGCGTCGATGAACCGCGCCGCCTCGGTGATCGTTCGCGGGTCGGCGATAGTGTTGATCCGTCCTCGATCGATGCCGACATCGGCGCGGAAGTGTGGCGCTGCGGTGCCGTCTATGACGTCGATATCGCGAAACACTAAGTCCGTCATGGCCACTCGTCAGAAGAAGGTGTGAACGAGGTCGACAACACGTGGCCGCTCCGCGTCGGCGTCATCAATGACCGGGATCAACCGCCACTTGTCGAAAGCGGTGCACGGATGCGACAGACCGAGCCGCACCACACTGCCGACCGGCAGATCACCGGCGGCACCGCCCGGCAGCCGCAGGAACGTGTGCTGATCATTGAGCGCACTGACATGTGCCGCCGGATTCAACGAACCTTCCGGTCCCGCAACGAATTGCGGGACCGGAAGCCCCTCATCGAATGGCAGATCGCGCTTACCGGCGTCCAGCAGCGCGAGTTCCGCCTCGGGTCGCGAAACGGTCCGCGCCCAGCCGTGCATCGCCGAGCGCAGCGGTCGTTCGCTGCGTGGCGCGGCCAGCGGCGAAATGCCCGCGTAGAAGCCGTCGTCGTGAATGATGTACGCACCGGAGCGCAGCACCACTGTGGTCGGAACACCTTGCTCGTCGGCGAGTCCGGCCAGACATTCGACGACCAGATCCGGGAAGGCGCTGCCGCCCGCGGTGACGATCGCGCCTTCCGGATAGCGTCCGGCCGCGGCGAGTTCGCGGTGCAGGCGAGCGATTTCGTCCAGATAGCGCCGGACTGCGGCGATCCCCTCCGGGGTGCGATCGTGAGCGAGCGCACCCTCATAGCCGCCGACTCCGGCCAGGGTCAGTCGCTCGGCGCGACCGACCGCCTCGGCAATCGCATGCGCCTGTTCGACCGTGCGTGCGCCGGTACGCCCGTGCGGCCCACCGAGTTCGACGATCACCCGAATGCGCGCATCACCCGTCAAGTGCTGCTCCATCAGCGCGACGGTCTCGACGCTGTCGACCCAGCAGAAGAATTCGAACTCCGGATCCCGCGCGGATTCCGCGGCGACCCAGCGCAATCCGACCGGATCGACGAGTGCATTGGCCAGCACTATCCGTCCGACTCCGAACGACCGGGCCACCTGCACCTGCCACACGGTGGCGAAGGTGATCCCCCAGCACCCGGCGGCCAACTGCTGCGCCCAGAGCTGCGGAGCCATGGTGGTCTTCCCGTGCGGCGCCAGGCGCACGCCCGCGGCCGCCGCCCAGTCCGCCATCACCGCGACGTTCGCCGCGACGGCCGCGCGGTCGACGGTCAGTACCGGGGTTTCGAACTCGTCGAGGTGCGGCGCGGAGTCCAGAAAGTCGCGAACCGTGCGGCCCCAGGCCGCGGGCGGCAGGCCCTTGTGCTCGGGTCCGAGCGTCCGATCCGCCAGTGCGGCAACGGCCTTCTCATCGATAGCCATGTCGCTCCTTCCCGCGGAATCGTCTCCGCCGGATCATATCGGTCAGGCATTGCATATTTTGCAACGCTTGTTGCACATCGTGTTTTGTGTGGTTATTCTGCACTGGATGGCCGAGGGCCGCAAGGGCAGAAGGGAGATCGATGTGACGTGGCCTACTACGTCGCTCCGCCCACGGGCGGTGACCATCGGTGAGGGGCTCGCCGTGCTGGTGGCGCGTCCCGGTCCGCTGGAGGACTCGGAGAACTTCGAGCGAACCGCGGGCGGCGCCGAGGCGAATGTGGCCACCGCGCTCACTCAGCTCGATGTGGACGCCGGGTGGATTTCCCGGGTCGGCGATGACGGATTCGGCCGGTATCTCACCGGACACCTCGCGGCACGCGGCGTGGATGTGTCAGCGGTTGTCATCGATCCCGCACGTCCCACCGCCGTCTATGTGAAGGAGCGCGGCAGCGGCTCGGGCAAGGCGACCGATCTGGCCGATGGGGCCAGCCGCATGCTGTACTACCGCACCGGCTCCGCCGCCAGCGCGCTGTCCACGGCCGATCTGACGGCGGCGGCCGGACTGCTCGAAAGCACCGACCTCGTGCACTTCACCGGAATAACCACCGCGCTCTCGGATTCCGCGACCCGCCTCACGGAAACCCTTGTCGCGCTTCCTCGCCGCGGCAAGCTGGTCAGTTTCGATCTGAATTACCGTCCGGCGCTGTGGGCAGGGCGTGTCGAGCAGGCCGCTGAGGTGCTGGCTCGTCATGTACGCGGCTGCGATGTGGTGTTCCTCGGCGCCGACGAGGCGGAGGCGGTCTTCGGCACCGACGATGCCGACCGCTTGCGGGCACTGTTCCCCGAGCCGGAACACTTGGTGGTCAAGAACAATGAGCATTCGGTGACCGGATTCTCCGGAACCGAGCGGGTCGAAGTGCCCGCGCTGGAACTCGAGATCACCGAGCGGATCGGTGCCGGTGATGCCTTCGCGGGCGGATATCTGGCCGCCCTGCTGCATGGCCGCCCGCTGGAGCAGCGGCTGCGCTTCGGGCATCTGTGTGCCGCCGCGGCGCTGACCGGCACCGGTGATGTCGCGGAATTGCCTTCACCCGGCGCGCTGGCGGCATTGGCGATACTCGACGAGTCCGCCTGGGGGCGTGTGCATTACAGCAGAGATGTCGTAGCAGAGAATGTGGCGTCATGAGCGAGCGAATCGAAGCCACAGCGTCCATGACGATGACGGAGCCGAGCATCAGCGAGGCGCAGTCATGAGTCAGAGTTTGTTGCGTGCGTTGACCATCCTGCTGTCGCTGGGGGAGGATGCGCGCTCGCTCGATCAGCTGGCCGGTGAACTCGGCGTGCACAAGTCCACGGTGCTGCGGCTGCTGCAGACCATGGAATCGCAGCGCTTCGTCACCCATGACAGCCAGCACCAATACGTCCTCGGCTCCCGGATTTTCGAACTCGCCAACCGCGCCTTGGAACAGCGTGATGTTCGCACCCTCGCCCGCCCGCACCTGAGCGCACTGAATTCCGCTACCGGACAGACGATTCACCTCGCCACCTACGAATCCGGTGACGCCATCTACATCGACAAGTTCGATGCCATCCAGAGCGTGCGCATGTATTCCCGCATCGGCCGACCCGCCCCGCTGCACTGCACGGCGGTCGGGAAGGTGCTCGTCGCCGCACAGCCGCGCACGGAATGGCTCGCGATCGCCGAGCGCCTCGACTATCGCAAGTTCACCGACCGCACCATCCGCACCCCGGAGCGCTATCTGGAAGAGCTGGAACTCGTTGCGACACAGGGCTATGCGGAAGACCACGAGGAACACGAGAGCTTCGTCAACTGCATCGGCGTCCCGGTGCGCAATGGCACCGGGACCGTGGTCGCAGCGGTCTCGATGTCGGTGCCGGACATGCTGCTCGACCACGACCAGGTGTTGGCCGAACTGCCGCGGGTCCGCGCGGCGGCCGATGCCATTTCCGCCGAACTCGGCTGGACTCCCGGCCGCAACCCACTGAAAGGCCACTCATGAGTGAGAAGATCGCCGTCCGTACCACCGACGCCCCCGCACCCGCGCACACCTTCTCCCAGGGCGTGCGCAAGGGCCCGTTCGTACAGGTCTCGGGCCAGGGTCCGGTCGACCCGGCGACCAATGAGTACCTCTTCCCCGGCGACGTTGCCGCCCAGACGATTCGGACGCTGCAGAATGTCAAGGCGATCGTCGAGGCGAGCGGTGCCACCTTCGACGATGTGGTGATGCTGCGCGTCTACCTGACCAAGCGCGAGGACTTCGCCGTCATGAACGACGCCTACGGCGAATTCGTCACCGCCAACACCACCGGCGACGTATTGCCGAGCCGCACAACGGTATTCACCGGACTGCCGCGGGAGGAAATGCTGGTCGAGATCGATGCGGTCGCCATCGTGTCGGCGTAACTAGCCGGAGTTGCGCAGCGCGGTGGCGAGTCCGTTCATGGTCAGCAGGATGCCGCGTTTGACGAGTTCGGAATCGTCGCCCGCCCGCAGCCGGCGCAGCAACTCGACCTGCATCTGGTTCAGCGGCTCCAGGTACGGGAAGCGGTTGTGGATCGATTCCGCCAGTGACGGATTGTCGGCGAGCAGGTGATCATTGCCGGTGATCGCGGCGTGCATGCGGATGGTGCGGGCGTGCTCGTCGCGGATCATCCCGAAGATGTGCTCGCGCAACGCCACATCATCGACGAGTTCGGCGTACCTGGCCGCGATATCCAGGTCGCTCTTGGCCATGACCTGGGCCAGATTCGACAGCACCGTCCGGAAGAACGGCCAGCGGCGATAGAGGTCCGACAGAATCGCCAAGCGGTTGGGATCGCCGCCGACCCACTCCTCCAGCGCCGCACCCGTCCCGTACCAGCCCGGCAGCATGACGCGGGCCTGACTCCACGACATCACCCACGGAATGGCCCGCAGATCGTTCACCGAATTCGTCGGCTTGCGGGAGGCGGGACGACTGCCGATATTCAGATCGCCGACCTCGGCGACCGGCGTGGACTGCCGGAAATACTCGACGAATCCCGGTGTTTCGTGCACGAGCCGCACATAGGCCGCACGTGCGCGCGCCGCCAGATCGTCCATGAGGTCATAGGACGGCTCGGCATCGGGACCGAGGCCCTCCACATCGAGCAGCGTCGACTCCAGGGTGCCCGCGATCAACGACTCCAGATTGCGATGCGCCGCACCGGATTCCGCGTATTTGGCCGCGATCACCTCACCCTGCTCGGTCAACCGCAGCGAGCCACGCACGGCGCCGACGGGCTGGGCGAGAATGGCGTCATAGCTGCGCCCGCCACCGCGACCGACCGTGCCACCGCGACCGTGGAACAGCCGCAGGCGAATTCCGGTCTTGCGCGCCACCTCGACCAGATCCAGCTCCGCCCGATAGAGCGCCCAGTTCGCGGCCAGATACCCACCGTCCTTGTTGGAATCGGAGTATCCGAGCATTACCTCCTGCCGCATTCCCTTGGCAGCCACCAGCTCTCGATACACCGGGACATCCAGCACCGCGGACAGCGTCGCCGCACCGGCACCCAGATCCTCGATGGTCTCGAACAGCGGCACGATATTCACCGGGCAGCTCGGCGGTCCATCGGGCTCACCGGGATCGAGCAGGCCGCCCTCCTTCAACAGCAGCGCCGCCTCCAGCATGTCGCTGACCGAGGTGCACATGCTGATGATGTAGTTCGGCACCGCCTCGACGCCGAAGGTGACGACGACATCCCGTGCGGCACGGACGATATCGAGCTCCTTGGCAGCGAGTTCACTGAGCCGCGCATGCGGGCCGAGCAGCGGACGACGGGTACGCAACTCGGCGGCGAGCAGTTCCACCCGCTCCGGCTCGGCGAGACTCGCGTAGTCCTGATGTACACCCGCCCACGCCAGCAGCTCGGTGACGACCTGTTCGTGCACCTCCGAGTTCTGGCGCATATCCAGGCCCTGCAGGTGAAATCCGAATGTCTCGACGGCATATCGCAATGCGGCCAGCCGGTCGTCGGCGAGCAGACCGTCACCGCTGGCCCGCATCGAGACGTCCACAGCGTCCAGATCGTCGAGTACCGCCTGTGGTGTCGCGTATGCCGGTGCACCCATATCCAGGCCGTCCGCGGGCAATTCGCCGAGCGCGGCAAGTGCCGACGCCGACAGTCGCGCCCGAATCCGGTGCAGCGCACGGCGATACGGTTCATCGGAATGCGTCGCGGGATCGGGATAACCGGCCTCGGCCAGTGCGGCCACCTCCGGTGTCACCAGCACCAGCCGCGCCGATTGCGACAGTGACTTCTCCAGCTCCACCAGCTCGTGCAGGTACCGTCCGAACGCGACGGCCGACGCCTGCGATGCCGCCTGACGCACGACATCCGCTGTCACATAGGGGTTTCCGTCACGATCGCCGCCGATCCAGGAGCCGGGACGCAGGATCGGCCGCGGCAGCAATTCCGCGCCCGGCCACCGGGACCGCAGCGCCGCCCGAACTTCCGCGTTGATCGCCGGAATAACGTCGAACAGCGTGATGTCGTAGTAGCGCAGTCCGACCGAGATCTCGTCCTGAATCCGCAGGCGCTGCAATCGAATCAGCGCGGTGCGCCACAGCGAGAGCACCTGGCGTCGGATCCGCAGCTCCAGGTCCGCACGCGCCCGCTCGGTTTCGGTATAGCGCTGCCGCAATCGCATCAACTCGGTAATGCGGGTCTGCACATCGAAGACGGTGCGGCGCCGGGTTTCGGTCGGATGTGCGGTGATCACCGGCGACACCAGGGCGTCGGCGAGCAGATCGGCGACCTCGGCGCCGTCCAGGGCCGCCGCATCCAGTTTGCGGTAGGTCGCCGCCAATGAGGAATCCTGCGGCGGCTCCCCGGCCGCCTCATGCGCCGCGCGCCGCCGATCGCGCTGGATATCCTCGGCCAGATTCGCCAGCAGCACGAAATAGGTGAACGCGCGGATCAGCGGCAGCGCGACCGCGATCTCGACGCCGTCCAGCATCTCCGCCACCGCGCTGCGCTCGACCTCCTCGCGCCGCACCCGGAACGCCTCGATCCGCACCCGCTCGATCAGGTCGAAGACCTCGGGGCCCTCGTGATCGCGGATGGTGTCGCCGAGGACGCCGCCGAGGAAGCGGATGTCATCGCGCAGCGGCCGGGTCGCATCCTGTTCCGTCTCGATCCGCGCCTGAGTCATGATTCGACCCTAGTGCCAGGTGCGACCCGGTTGGCGGTGACATTCGCCTCGGGCGGTTCGCGGCGAATCAGCCGAGCAGCTGGGAGAACCGCAGGTGGTTGCCCCACGGATCGCGGAAACCACAGTCGCGGACGCCGTACGGCTGGGTGATCGGCTCCTGATCGACATCGACACCGGCGTCGCGCAGCCGGGCGAAGGTGTCGTCGACGGCCTCGGTGGTGAAGATCAGGGTGCCCTGCGCACCGCTGGCCAGCCTGGCCTCGGCGGCCTCGCGAGCGGCCTCGTTCGGGTTCATCCCTGGGTTCTCCAGGATGAATTCGATACCCGGCTGCGATGCCGGTCCGACGGTCAGCCAGCGGCCGCCCGGAAACGGCATATCCTGGCGAACCTCGAAGCCGATGACATCGCGGTAGAACTCCAGCGCCTTGTCCTGGTCGCCGACCAGCACCGCGACGTGGGTAAGAGTGAAATCCTTGCCGTTGCTCATTTGATATCTCCTGGTGTCGAGCGGGTTCACCAGCAAAGACGGCGAGTGCTTCCGGAATTCATCGGTGATCCCGCGAAATATTCGGTTTCGGTGAATCGCTCACAACTCCCGCAGCACCGCGTCGGTTTCCTCCGGGCCGGTGCGGTTGAACTCGTCGCACAACCGCTGTGCCCGGATGCGCTCGGCAACCAACTCCGGATCGCTGTCCCGGTACAACTCGCCGCGCAGCATCCGTTACTTTTGCTCGCCCACGGGCGCCAGGCTACGGTCAGCCGACCTCGCTGGGTTGCCTGCGCGGTGCGGACAGGCGCTGGACGAGCACCTGCTCGAGCAGCGCGACGAGCACCTCTTTTACCGATCCCCGGTCTCGCGCATCACATTCCAGGATGGGGATCCACTCGTCGAGCTCGAGTGCCTCACGGACCTCGTCGAGTTCGAAGTGCTCGCCCTGTTCGAATCGGTTGACCACCACCACGAATGGCGTGTTGTGCTCTTCGAAGTAGTCGAGCACCGGATAGCAGTCCTCGACCCGGCCCGTGTCCACCACGATCACCGCGCCGAGCGCGCCGTCGACCAGGTCGTCCCACAGGAAGACGAAGCGGTCCTGGCCGGGGGTGCCGAACAGGTACAGGATCAGCGAGCTGTCGAGGGTGATGCGGCCGAAGTCCAGAGCGACGGTGGTCTCGGTCTTGTCCGCGCGCCGCCCCGGATCGTCCACGCCTATGGCGACCTCGGTCATCGCCGCCTCGGTCACCAGCGGTTCGATTTCGGAGATCGCGCTGATGAATGTTGTTTTGCCGACACCGAATCCGCCGCTGATCACGATCTTGACCGACGAGGGCATCGACCGCTCGGCCGGTGGTGTCCGATATTCAGAGTGCCCGTACAAGGTCCCTGATCCTCTCGATGGCTGCGGTGGAAAGTTCCGGGGCGTCCCGGACCGAAACATGCCCGGCGGCCGCGAGATCGCTGACGATCACCTTCGCGACGCCCACCGGAACGTGCAGCGCCGTCCCGATTTCGGCGATGGAATGCGGCTGCTGGCACAGCCGAACGACGGTGCGCTGTTCGAAGTGCAGCGGCGCGGACAGCGCGGCGGGCAGCGCCCGCACCAGTGTTTCGATGCGCAGCCCGTCGATCAATGGCGTGGTGCGTCCCGCCGTGACGACAAACGGGCGCACGAATCGGTCATCGAGGCCCTGTTCGTCCGGACTGTCTTTCGGCGACCGGTCGGCCGCGAGCCAGCCGAAAGTGTGGTTGACCGGAATCATCCGCGGGTCCGGCAACCGCGGCCGGTATGGATCTCTCATCGGCGCAACGACTCTCGCAATTCCGAAATGAGCGCCGGGTCCAGCAGCGCACCGGCCCGTTCGGCCAGCACCGCCATCTCGTAGCCCACGAGACCTACATCGCAACCGCCGTCGGCGATGACCCCGAGGCAGCTGCCGTCACCGAGGGCGGAGACCAGCAGGAAGCCGCGCTTCATCTCGATCATGATCAGCTTCAGGCCGTCGAATGCGTAACTGCGCGAGGCACTTCGGGCCAGGCTGGACAGTCCTGAAACCATGGCCGCCAGTCGATCCGCACCGGTACGGTCCAAGCCCTCCGACATGGCGATGAGCAGACCGTCGGAGGAAACGGCGACGGTATCGCGGACGCCATCGGTATTGCGGACGAAGTTGGCCAGCATCCAGTTGAAGGTGTGCGGGTCCGCAGCCTGTATGTGGGTGGTCATCGAAACTCCTCTGCGGTGGTGGGTGAAGCCGAGGTTTGCGCCAAATCCGTGGCGCGCGGGATGTTTTCGGGCGTCCCCGCTCGTGGCGAGGTGAGAGCGCCGCGCTCATGTCCGGCCCGGAAGGACGAGAGCATGCTGCGAGTTTCGGCCGGTGAGCGATCCGCTACCGGAGCGCTCGGCGACTCAGGAGCCTTCGGTGCGCTGTCACTTCCGATGTCCGCTGGACGCGCTCGCTTGTTGCGCTTGACCAATCCGTTCCTGGTGCGCTGCACCCCCGTCGGTGCAGCATCGGATTCCGCTGCCGCTGTTTCCGTTTCGGGAACCTGCCATAGCGATCCGCTGGCCGAAGACGGCGAAGCGGGCTGTGAACCCTTGAATGCGGTTATGCCGTCGATAGGGCGGGCACCGGATCCGTCGGCTGCGGGCACACCGTGCGGGGCTCGGCTGGCACCATCACTTCCGGTAGCGCTGGGCAGACGGCTCAGCGATCCATTGCTCCCGTCGCGTGTGTATACAAATCCATCGATCCCGGTACCGATGGATTCGGCATTGTGATCGGAACCGTCCGGCGTGGAAAGGAATTGGGCGAACGGCGCGGGTCCCGGTGCGGCGAATCCCGGTCGGGAATGCGCGGGTCCACCGGAGCGTGGTGGCCGAGACGCGGTGCGGTCGGGGTCGGATGCGCTGGTCGTCCGCGCATCACGGGTCGGCGCACCGGATAGCGGAGCGCCAGGCACCGAAGCGTCGGGGTCCGGAGCACTGGCGAGCGGGGCACCAGGCATGGAGCCGCCACCTACCACCGCGTCATCGGCTGGGGCACCATTGACCAGAGCGACCGGCACCGAGGTCCCGTTCACCGAGGCACCAGCTATCCGAGCGCCGTTAACCGGAGCGTCAGGAGCCCCATCAGCCGGAGCACTGTGCCGCGGCCTGCCGAGCATCGGTCTCGGCGAAACAGCTTCGCTCGCGGGAGATCCCCCCAAGGCCGGGAGGACACCGGCCGCCGCCGACTCGACCTGCCCTCGCACACCGGCCACCGCAGCCGAATCGCTCTGGTCTCGCGCTGCGGGTGCGCGCCGATCTTTCTCTCCCGCGATGATTCCCGCGGGCAACAGCAGCCGCGCGACGATCCCGCTCACCGGCGACACATTCAACTCGACATCGATTCCGAGCCGCCGCGCCAACCGGCCGACCACGTAATGCCCCAGGTACCGCGTCGGCGCGACGACGAAATCGGCCTCGCCGCGCAGCCGGGCATTCGCCTCGTCCAACTGCTCCACCGGCATCCCGACACCGTGATCAACCACCGCGAGCAAATATCCGGTCGGCAGCTTGCGTCCGTAGATCTCCACCTCCATATCCGGTGGAGAGAAGGCCAATCCGTTCTCGATGAGCTCGGCAAGCATATGCGCGAGATCAGTGACAACCGCGCCGGTGATCGCGATATCGTCCACCCGCCGCAGCACCACCCGGCGATAGTCGTCGACCTCCGACAACCCGGCCCGAATCACATCGGTGAGCGGAATCGGCTCGGCCCAGCGCCGCGGGCTTCCCGCACCCACCAGCACCAGCAGACTTTCGGCATTGCGCCGCATGCGGGTAGCGAGGTGATCGAGCTCGAACAGATTGGACAGCGCCTTGGGATCGAGTTCCTCGCGTTCGAATTCACTGATCAGGCCGAGCTGACGGCGAACCAGATTCTGGTTGCGCCGCGCCAGATTCGCCATCGACTCGGTGGTATTGCGGCGGACCAGCGCCTGCTCCGAAGCCAATTCGAACGCGGTAGTCTGCACACCATCCAATGCCCCCGCCACCGCGGCGATTTCGACACTCGCGCCGCGCGGTGTGCGCACCGGCGCAGGCGGATCGGGTTGAGTGTCATCGGATTCCCGCCAGGCCGCGATCACCCCGGGCAACCGGTGATTGGCGACGTCATCCGCCTCCGCCGCCAACTCGGCGAGTGGACGCACGATGGCGCGCACACTGGTGAAGACCAGCGCGACCTCGACGGCAACGGCGATCAGCGCAGCGAGCAGGAAGCCGCCGAGGGTCGAGAACGCATCCCGGCGCAGCGCCGCCGCGCGCCGCTGCACATCGTCACCGACCGCCTGCTGGACCGTGCGCTGCTCATCGATGACCCCCGTCATCTGCGCCCACCAGGTGCTCGGATCCACCGAACGCACCAGCGGACCGGTGCTCGACGCGATCGCGATCCGCTCCGATTCGGCTGCCTTGACGGCATTCTCGCTGCGCAGCGCCGCATCGAGCTCGGCCTGCTGTGCCGCGGTCGCGTCGCGCGCGAAGGCGGTCAGACCGGCCATCTTGGCGGCACGGATATCGAGGAATTCGACATACTCGCCACTGCGGAACTCGTCGGCGGCGAAGACGCCATTGAGGAATCCACGTTCCTTGGCCGTCTGCTCCTTGGCCTCGCCGAGGGCGTACAGCGCCTCGAGGCCGTGGCGAACCTCGGCGTCGCGCGCCTGATCGAGCCCGAGTGTCAGACGATTCAGTGCGGAAATGCCGTCGGTATAGAACTGAAAGGCGGCCTGCCTGCTGGTGCGGCGGGCATCGATCTGCGAACGGGTCGCATCCAGCGCGTCGAATTGGCCGATCGCCGAACGCACCTGGGCCGTGCCCGGCGCGTCCCCGGCCGCGGCCTCCTCGAGTGCGGCCAGCGAGCGATTCGTTTCGACCCGCTGATCCGCCACGGTCTGCACCAGCCGGGCATCGCCGCCCAGCAGACCATTGCTGAGCCCGCGTTCGCGCTGTGCCTCCTGCACCAGATCCTGGACGGCCAGTGCGAGCGAGACCGCGTGCACGGTGTCGCCACTGTCTCGGAAGGCCTCGACCTCCCGCGCGACCGTAACGCCGAGCAGCGCCAGTACCAAAACCAATGAGACGACGAGGATTCGGGCCAATTGCCCCCGAATCGTGCGCGGTCGCATTATTCCGCTTCCGGCAACCTGGCGTTCACTTCTGGAGTCGGCAGTCATATCCGTTGTGCCACCGGGTTTTTCCGACCGTTGACGTAAACGCACCACCCTGCTCCTCCGATTGCCAAGCCGTGACAGCTCCACGGCGAGCGCACGGAAAGTCACGCAGCAGCCTGCTGCAGGGGCAGGTCGCTGTCAACGCGAAAACCGGACAAAACGGTCACAGAGCACATTTGTATACATGCTGGTAATCCACTGTTTTCGCGGTGTCGATCCGCTCACATCATGTCGCCGGACAGTGTGACGTGACGGCCGTCGCAGACAGCTGCGCCGAGGATTCACTGTGCACGATTCCGGCCGAATCCTTCACTCCCACGTCCCATCGCGACCAAGCTCTGGGAATCGACCGGACGGGGTGTGCTCCCCTATCCACTGCGACATCGTTCCACCGAGGTCTTCCAGTACGCGAGGAGTTCGACAAATTCTTCCGTCGCCCGACGACCGCCACCGTGCACGTCGGGGTGTATCCGCTCGGCAGCGTGGACAATCGGCATACCAAGGGCCGCAAGGACTTCCAGATCACCGATTTCGACAATGACGGCCGCTACGTCAGTTTCGGCAGTCGCACCGTGATCGTGAAGCCGACCGATCGGCAGCGCGTCACCGCGACGCTGCGCGAAATGATCGGCCGCACAGTCGAAGAGGTCCGCAACGGCGATCATTTCGCACGCTGACGGCTCAGCCCTTGACGTCGCCCAGGATCCCGAGCACCACATCCGAGGTGTAGAACGGCTCCAGCCGCTCGCGAATCAGCTTGCCCAGCACGCCATTACGCTTCGCACCCTCGATGACGGCGGGACCGTACCGCAGGATCTCCTTGGCGATATCGTCGCCGGACAGACCGAGTTCCGGCAGCATCGCGGCCAGCGTGAAATCGCCGTACTTGATGAAGAAGACATCCACGCACTCGTCCACGAGCAGCCCGAAATACTCCTTCTCCCTGGTGGTCACCGCGATCTCGTAGCAGAGCAGCACCAGTTCGTTGAGATCCTTCTGGGTCAGATAGTCCCGCAGGCCGCTCACCGGCTCATCGGCGTGCAGATCCCAGAACTCCATCGCGGCATCGTGCACCGGAGCGTCGCGCAACATCTCCCGAATGGCATTGTTGGTGCGCTTGAGCGCGAATACCGCACCCTTGCCCGCCATATCGCCGATGAAGGTGCTCTCGGTGGCCTTCTTGGCGGTCTTGGCCGCCGACTGTCCCATGGAGATCAGCGATGAGACACCGGGAATCTTGCCCGCGATCTGCCTATTCGCCTCCATGAAATCGGAGATGAGTTTATCCACGAACTTGGCGGCGACTGTGGCGACCAACGGGCTCTCGGTCAGCCGCTCCAGGATGCGCTCCTGCGCCTGGTGCATGCCGAAGATCTTCTCCAGCAGTGCCTCGACCGGTTCGCGGTCGACCACCTGGCCCAGGGTGTAGTCGTTGTTCGCGGCGATATGGTCGTAGATCGAATCGGCGAATACCCCGACCATATCCGCGATGACCGGACTGCCGCCGATCAGGTCGACGACGGTGCGGACTGTCTCCTTGGCATCGTCGATGCCGACGACATCGCGGAAGACGAGGGTGTCGGCCACCCCGAGCACCGATTCCACGTCCCTGCCGACGACCTCGGTGAAGCGTTCGCCGCTCACCTCCGCCAGCAGGAACTCCACTTGGGCATCGAGTAGCCGTTCGGCGATCTCACGCGGCTCGCTCATCGAATATCACCATCACATTCGTAGTCCGTCGCGCTCGGTCAGCTTACGGATCGTTCGATTCGACATCGTTGCCGTGCAACGATTTCCGTATCTGAGCCAGACGCTCGCGCGCCGCTTTCTCGCGCGCCTCCCATTGTTCGTCGGCGCTGCGGCCCGCAGGAGTCTGCCGGTCGAGTTCGCCCATCCCCTGCGCGGTGCCGAAGCGCTGCTCGACCTTATCGCGAACTGACTCAAAAGTAGGTACGCCGCCGGACGAATATCCGCCCACCTCGGAGCCGGACGGGATACCGGTCGACGGTACCGGTACCGCCGGTACCGGAGAAAAGCCTCCGACCTGCCCGGATGCGCCCGCCCCCGGCTCTTCGTCATGCGGCTGCGGCGTCACAGTGGCAGGACTCACAGTCGACTCGGATCCCATATGGCCGAGTCCGGCGGCCTCCACGACCGCGGTGTGTACCCACGAGAGCCGAGGTCGGCCCGCGGTGGCAGTGCCGAGTACCGCCAAGAGCTCGTCATCGGACAGCGCCGCGAGCCGCGCGGTGATCTCACCCAAATCACTCATATCGCCAGGCTACGCACGAGCGCCATCAGCGGGCGAGCACATCACCCGCCCAGGAGCGGATCAGATCCGCCCAATCGACCCCGGTCGACATGATCAGATCGTTGTGCCCCCCGCCGGGAAAGACCACCAATCGCTTCGGCTCCGGCGCGGCCGCGAACAGCCGCTCGGCATGCCGCAGCGGTAGGAGTTCGTCCTGATCGCCGTGCATGATCAAGACGGGTGCGCGCAGCTTGCTGATCCGGCGCAGGCTCGGGTAGGCGTCCGGGACGAACGGGCTGGGAAGGAAGGGATATACCGAGCGGGCCGCGTCGCGCAGGCCGGTGAAGGTGGACATCAGTATCAGTCCGGTGGGCGGATGCTCGGTCGCCAGTTCGAGCAGGACACCGCCGCCGAGCGATTTGCCCAGGTAGAGTACGCGATCCGGATCGACGCCCGGCTGTTCCAATAGCACCCGCCTGGCCGCGTGGGCGTCGAGATAGGTGCCGTGCTCGGTGGGTCGCCCGGTGCTGCGTCCGTAGCCGCGATAGTCGAAAGTCAGTACATCCAAACCGATCTGGGTGAGCAGCGCGTAGATCGGCACCCGGTCGCCGATATTGCCCGCATTGCCGTGCGCGAACAGGACATGCCCGATCGAGCGTGCGGCGGGCAGCCACCAACCCTGCAGCGTCTCGCCATCGGTCGTGCGGATGGACAACTCGATGTAATCCATCTCGAGGATCGACGGCGTCTGCACGACCTGGCGATCGGACATGAAGGTCAGCGCATTGAGGATCGGACTGGCCGGATGTCGCATGCCATCGTTCTTACCCGGAACCCGCCGCCGCCGCGCGCCGACTACCCGAATGCACTACACCTCGACGACGTCGACGCCCTTCCAGAACGCGACCCGGTCACGCACCTGCTCGGCCTCCGGCTTCGGATCCGGGTAGTACCAGGCGGCATCCGGATTCTTCGTGCCCTCGACCTCGACCGTGTAATACGATGCGAGCCCCTTCCACCCGCACACGGTATGCGTACCGCTGTCCCGGAAGTACTCCGTCTTCAGCGCTCCCGCCGGAAAGTAATGATTCCCCTCGACCACCACGGTGTCGTCGCTCTCGGCCAGCACCGTGCCATTCCATATAGCTCGCACACTCATCGAATCTCCCACCGTCGCACCGAATTCCGCCGCGCACAAACCACGGCTAGCGGGTGTAACCCAACCCACACCCGCCCTATTCCCACTCATGCTCAGCGACACCGCGCACGATTTTTACGCCGCGCACCGATTTGCCCAGAAAATCACGGCGCGGCGCGACAAAAGGTGCGCAGCGGCTAATAGCCCTGATCCGTTACTGCGCCGCCGCGCTATCCGGTCCGGCTCGCTCGCCGAGCGCAGTCGAAACGCGGCACGACACGCCCGGGACACCGCCATGTGACTGCGCTCGACGGATCTCGATTACCTCAGAAGCCAGCTGTTCGCGGCCTCCTATACGCCGAGGCCCGCTTTCAGCGCAGGCCAGGATTTGGGCAGTGCGGCCTTCCAGTACGGCCATGAGTGGACGCCGACGGCCCCGTAGTCGATGGAGAGGTCGGCGCCGAACAGTTTCATGGCGGGTGAGATGGCGAGGGTGCAGTCGTGCGAGATGTTTTCGATCTCGTTCGACCGGATCGGGTCGTTGGGCCACGACCAGCGATCATCGAACGGGGCATCGTCGGGGCCGGGCACACCGGTGCCGACGTACAGGTGGACCGGTTTGCCGCGCAGCGCGTCGAGGTGTTTGCTCGGATCGTGCGCCGCCCACTCCGGGTTGCCCACCTTGCCCCACATGTTGTCCGGGTCCCCACCCTTGGATTCGACCACGGGGCGCACCGAGAATTGCCCGACACCGTCGGTGGAGTAGCAACCGCTGAAGGCCGCCAGCGCACGGAACATGTCAGGGTGTCGAACGGCCAGAATGGCTGCCGCTCCCGCCCCCATCGAAAGTCCGCCCACGGCGTAGACCCCGTTGCCCTTCAGCTCACGGTCGATCAACGGCGGCAGCTCCGAGGTCAGGAAGGTCTCCCACTTCTGGTGCCCCAGTTTCGGGTCATCCTTCAACCAGTCGGTGTAGTAGGTGCCCCCGCCACCGACCGGCATCACCACATTGACCGGCTTGTCGGCGAAGAACTCCTTGGCGCCGCCGCGCAGCGTCCAGGTGCTCGCCGGCTGGGATTCCGACGCCCCGTTTCCGTCCAGTAGCAGCAGGGTCGGCCGGGATGCCGACTGGTTCGCCGGTACCAGCACGTCGAGGTGGATGGTCCGGTTCATCGCGGGCGAGCGGACATACATCTGCCATTGCTGCGCGGAGGTGTGCTCGATCCGCTCGACGGTGGCGGCCGCGTTCGCCTGCGGAGCCGCGACGATCAGCGGCGCGATCGCCATGGCCGCAGCGACAGCCACAATTCGACGGAAACCTCGACGTTCTCGCAACACCGACATGCGCAAACCCATGTGCACCCTCTCATCGACAGTCGGCCCTTTCGGGTCCGTGGCTGATTCGCGTCGACAATGCCATGGAACGCGCACGCAGACTTCCCACCGTCGGTAACTATCGGGCAACGTTGTAATCCGCCACCCTCACCGTGTGACGACAGCCGGGCGCCTGCGACATCCGCGCTCCTATCGCCGTAGCGCCAATTCTCAGCAATATCGCGGATTTCGTACGAGAGAGGGCGGTGAGCGCATCGGCTGCACGCACGATACCGACGCACAACGAATCGGCCGGTACCTGCGTCGGCGATCGCATGGTCGCGGGAAGACATAATGCACTTAGCCGCAACGTAAATCGGCCCCGGGCACAGTAGCGCCTGAGCTGGTCCCGATCGCGATGAGCGCATACGACCATTTCGCCGATCTCGAGGTCGACGGCGAGGTCGACGCGATCGCGGACACCCCGGGCCCGATATCAGCTCACCAGCGCGGAGCACCGCGCTGACCACATC
>NZ_BDBY01000261.1 GCF_001613225.1 Nocardia pseudovaccinii NBRC 100343 | reverse complement strand
TCCCGGACGGGCCCCGGACTTCGCGGTGCCGTTCGACGGGGCGGACTTCCCCGCGACCGACTCGCGCAGTCGACGTGCGACGGGTGCTTCCACCGTCGAGGACGCCGACTTCACGAACTCGCCCTGCTCCTTGAGCGTTGCGAGTAGTTCTTTGCTCGTGACACCGAGTTCTTTGGCCAACTCGTGCACGCGGGCCTTGCCTGCCACTGCTCTCCTCACTGAGAGGTCGAGCAGTGCCTCCGCCTAGGGGTGGCGGGCCCGCACGACCTCGGGTTATCTCCGATGGACGTTCATCGTTGGTGCTTCACGGTGTGCTCATGAGTGCTCGTGCCTGTTCTCGAGGTACTTCTCCAGGGCTGAGATATCCAGTTTTCCGGACACTCGTAGTGCTCTGCCGAATGCTCGGCGTCGTTCTGCGGTGCGCAAACAAACCGAAACGGGGTGCAGCCAGGCACCCCGTCCGGGAAGTCTGCGCTGCGGATCGGGAACTATCGCAACAACCTCGGAACCGTCACCGGTTTCACAGTCCTGCGCCACGATCCGCAACAGATCGACGGCCAACTCGCGCTTTCGGCACCCGATGCACGTCCGCATCGGAGCCGCTCGGCGTCGGTGCGCCGGGGTCAGCTCGGTGATGCGTTCGGGCAAAGAAACCGAAGGCTCGCGTTGAACCTGAGACCACTCTACCGCTGTCCCGCTCGGAACACCGAACCCCGCCCCTTCGGAAGTTACGAACATGTCATCCGGCGGGCTCGATTCGCGGGAATCGATCAACTCCGATGCGCCTCCGTCCGCACACTGCCACTGCCCGCATCCGGGGTGGCATCGCTGCGGATATCGATCCGCCAACCGGTCAGACGGGCCGCCAACCTGGCGTTCTGTCCCTCCTTGCCGATGGCGAGCGAGAGCTGGAAGTCGGGGACGACCACGCGGGCGGCGCGGGCCTCGGGATCCACGATCGTGACCGAGACAACTTTCGACGGCGACAGCGCATTCCCGACGAAGGTCGCCGGATCATCGGCGTAATCGATGATGTCGATCTTCTCCCCCGCCAGTTCGCTCATCACATTGCGCACACGCTGACCCATCGGGCCGATACACGCGCCCTTGGCATTGACGCCGGGCACGGTGGTGCGCACCGCGATCTTGGAACGGTGTCCGGCCTCGCGGGCGACCGCGACGATCTCCACCGAACCGTCGGCGATCTCGGGCACCTCGAGCGCGAACAGTCGGCGCACCAGATTCGGATGGGTGCGCGAGAGGGTGATCTGCGGGCCACGCGGGCCGCGGGAGACACCGACGACGTAGCACTTGATCCGGTCGCCGTGCTCATAGCTCTCGCCGGGCACCTGCTCGGCGGGCGGGATCAGTCCCTCGGTGCCGTGCAGTTCGCTGCCGATACGCACCACGACAGTGCCGCGGGCATTGGCGCGGGCATCGCGCTGCACCACGCCGCCGACGATGTCGCCCTCATGGGTGGAGAATTCGCCGAAGGACTTCTCGTTCTCGGCATCGCGCAGCCGCTGCAGTACCACCTGGCGCGCGGTGGTCGCCGCGATCCGGCCGAAACCCTCTGGGGTGTCGTCCCATTCGGAGATCACATTGCCGTCGGCGTCGAGTTCGCGCGCCATCACCCGGACCACGCCGGTCTTCTGGTTGATATCGATGCGCGCGTTGGGCTGGTGGCCCTCGGTATGGCGGTAGGCCGTGAGCAGTGCCGACTCGATCGCGGAGATCACGGTCTCGATCGAGATCCCTTTATCGGCGACAATCGCGCGCAGGGCTTCGATTTCGATGTTCATTCCACGATCCCTTCGGTCGGCGAATCGGACGCTTCTACAGATTTGGTTGGTACATCGGTTGTTCCTCGGACGTCAGCGGTGGGGTCCACCGCTTCCTCTTGCCCCGGCCGCGGACGACCGGGCGCGACTCCGCCCGCGAGTTCCAGTTCCCGCGCGCCGGGCGGGTTGAACTCCACCTGGACGACGGCCTCGGCGATATCGGCCAGCGGAATCGTCACCCGGTGAGGCTTGTTCTTCCCGCCGAGCACCAGCGCCACGGTGTCATCGGTGAGAACACCGACCCTGGCCTCGAACTTGTCCGATGACTTCGGATCCGGCGACGGCGCGCCGGTGCGTAGCTTGATCCGCACCTTGCGTCCTTGGGCGCGGCGCCAGTGGCGGTCGGCGGTGAGCGGGCGGTCGATGCCAGGGCTGGTCACCTCGAGCAGATACGGCGTCTCGCCGAAATCGCCCGCATTGTCGAGGGCCTCGGAGAGTTCCGTACTCAGTCCGGCAATGGCATCGAGATCGGAAGCGGCATCGCTGTCGACGATCACCTGCACCCGAGCCTGGGCATCCACATGCTTGCCCGCCGTCGAGATCTCGACACCCTCGAGGTCGAATCCTCGGCGCTCGACGAGCCCAGCAACGAGCTGGCTCACCCTTTCCTCGGTCGGCATGGGCATGTGGGGCGGCTCCTGGTTCAGTTGTCAGACGGCGGGAAATTTCTCTACCGGAGATCTAGCGTAACGCGCCTCGAGAGTGTAAAGGACCAGCGGCCTCGAGCAAGTTTCCTGGCCACGCGACCGCAATACAGCGCGCCGGGCCTCGCACCGACCGCACGGTAGACGCTCGGTCGGCCGTGCCGCGCGAATCTGGCACGATGGTGCCGTGCCAATCCGCCTCCCCGCCCCGCCGCGCGCCGGGTGCACTTCCGGCATCCCCGTCGACCGGCATCAATCCCAGCACGGCAGCGCCGGTGTCGGCCGCATCGGCATCGTCGACCGCCGCACCGCGTTGCGGCTGGCCGGCGGCACGACCGTGGGTGTGCTAGCTGTCGGCGCGGTGGCCGGATGTACGGACAAGACGGTGTATCAACCCGATCCGCTTGCCGCACAAGAGAACCTGGCGCGCGCCGACGCAGCGGCCGCGACGGCGGCGATCGCGGTGACGCCGCAGCGGCATGCCGCGTTGACCGCGATCGCGGACGAACGCACCGCACACGCGGATGCGCTGCGTGCCGAAATCAACCGTGTGATCGGCGTTTACGGTGACGGCACCACTCCGGCGCACCGTACCCGCGAAGTCTCGCCGTCCACTTCCGGCACTTCCCCCGCGGCATCGGGCGGATCCGGATCGCCCACCACGCCGCCGAGCATCGACGAGTTGCGCACCCGGCTGGCCAAGTCGCAGCAGTCCGCGGGGGATCTCGCCCGCACCCAATCCGGTTATCGGGCAGGGTTATTGGCCTCGATCAGCGCATCGTGCGCGGCGCAGGCGGGGGTGTTGCTGGCATGAGTCGTGCCGCCGCCTCCACCTACCTCGCACGCCATGCCGTGCGCACCGCTCAACTGATCCGGACAGGGATGCGCACATGACCGAAGCCGAACGCCAAACCCTGCTCGACGCCTTGCGCGCCGAATACGCGGCGGTGTACGCCTACGGCGTGATCGCGGCCTACGCCTCCGCCGAGCGAGTCCGCATGGTCGCGCAGGACACCGCCGCCCACCGTGCCCGCCGCGACACCACCATCGATGCGTTGAAGGCGTCCGGAGTCGCCGTGCCGCCGCCGGACGCCGCCTACACCACGCCTTTCCCGGTCAACGATCCGATTCCGGCGGCGAATTTGGCCGTCACGGTGGAGACCGACACCGCCGTAGCCTGGCGCGCGGTCGTCGAGAACGGCAGCTCCGAATCGATCCGCCGGACGGGTGTCGACGCCCTCACCGAATGCGCGCTGCGCCTGGCCACCTGGCAAGCGATCCTGGGCGCCGATCCGCCGACGGTCGCCTTCCCTGGCAAGGTCTGACCGCGCGCTCCGTGCCGAATTTCCCGAACGCGACACCCACTGCCGGACCTGGACTACGAACAGCTCGAGTCCTGCTGTCCGACGATGGCGACCACGGCCGCGGATCTCGACACCCGCAGCGACCAGCGGGCAGTTTTCGCGCGCCGCGCACGGATTCGTCAGCGAATTCGTGCGCGGCGGGTGCGAGTGACTACGGGCGCATTTCGTAGGTACCGTCGTAGGCGGCGACTTCGGCCCAGACGCGGTCGAAGCGGGGCCGGTCGGCGACCGGTGGACGCAGGGCGGAGGCGGCCCAGGCCTGCTGGTCGGGGGTGGCAGAGGGCTTGCCGTAGAGGGTGGTGGCGTGGCCGTTGAAGTCGCGGATCTGGAAGTCGAAGATCTGCTCGATGATGTCGCGGTCCAGGCCGGTGACTGCGGCCTGCTCCAGGATCAGCTGGCCGTAGACCACCAGGGAGAACAGGTGGCCGATGGTCAGCATGAAGTCGAGGTCCTTCTGCTGATCGGCATCGGGTGCCGCCGTGGTCAGCAGGGTGCGCAGGGCCTGGGCCTGCTCGTAGAAGCGCGCTACATTCGGCAGATCGGCGTGCTTTTCGTATACCGGAGTCCAGTCGGCGAATTGCACCTTGCCCGCGCCACGAGCCGGGCCCTGCCGGAAGAAGAACTCGTCGTCGGCCGCATCGACCCGGGTGCCGATCTCGGGGTAGTCCTTCGGGTTGAACAGGTAGTTCGGCATGAACTTCAGGATCTGACCGACATTGACGTGCACCGTGCCCTCGAGCCGGGGCAGCGTCCCGATATAGCGGGCGACCTGCGCGAAGTAGGTGTTCTTCTCGAATCCCTTGGCGGCGAGCACATCCAGCAGCAGCGTCATGACGGTCTCGCCCTCGGAAGTCACCTTGGACTTGGTCATCGGGTTGAACAGCAGGTAGCGGCGGTCCTCCAGGCCGGCGCTGCGGAAATAGTCGACGGCGCGGTCGCTGAACAGCTTCATCGCGACGATGCGCGCGTACGCATCCACGAAATTCGTTCGCACATGCGGGAATTCGGTGACGGCCCGGCCGTAGAGGATGCGGTTGTCGGCGTGCGTGATGGCCTCGTAGAACGAGTGCTCGACCATGCCGATGCTGCCGTGGCACAGGTTGAACTTGCCGACATTGACGGTGTTGAGCGCGGCGGAGAAGGCCTCGGGACCGGTGGACAGGATGTCGGCGGCGGTCACCGGGTAGTCGTGCAGCGCGAAGGTGCTGACATACAGCTGACCGTGGATGACGTTGTCGATCAGCTCGTAGTTGTCGTGGCGGCTGTCCGCGGCGAACCACACATAGCCGTCCGCGCCCTCGATATCGGCGCGGCGGGAGAACACCGACACCATCGATGCGACATTGCCATTACCGATGTAGTACTTGACGCCATTGGCGCGGAACAGGATACCGGCCTCGGCATCGGCACTGCCCGGCTCGGTCGGCGTCAGGATCAGGTCGGTGTTGTAGATGTCGGCACCGTGATCGCGCTCGGACAGACCGAATGCCATCACCTGGCCGTCGGCGAGATCGGCGGCCGCGCGCTTCTTGGCGTCCTCGTTATCGCTCTGCCAGATCGGCCCGAGCCCCAGGATGGTGACCTGCTCGGCGTACCAGTACGCGAGACCGTAGAAGCCGAAGATCTCCGACAGCGCCGCATTGCGCGCACCGTCCCACCGCCGGTTCGCGTCGCCGTCGGCATAGGCGGCCGGAGTCAGGAAGGTCGCGAACAGACGCTCCCTCTTGACGAACTCGAGGAAGTCCGACACCCACACCGCATCCGCGTCATCGGCCAGCAGCTGCCGCTTGCCCCGCGACTCGAACCACTCGATGGTGGCTTTCAGCAGCCGCCGTGTCTCGGCGTCGAACTGCTTCGGGTCATAGCTGGTGGGGTTGAACAACAACGCGTCGGTGCTCGTCATGCCGCTAACTTACCAGCGAGTAACAGCAGTAAGAAGCGGGTCCGGGATTACCGCGCGCCACGAATCGTGCCTACGGAACCGTAGGTACGGACGAATGCGAGAAGCCCGGCCGACCGGGCTCGGTCGACCGGGCTTCCCTACCGGTTGTCGAAGGCCGACCTACCGCCCGCCGCGGACCTGCGCGAGCACCGATTCGACTACCGAATCGGCCGGGACCTCGGTGGATTCGCCGGTGAAGCGGTCGCGGATCTCGACCTTGCCCTCGGCCCAGCCGCGGCCGACGACCACGACCAGCGGAACGCCGATCAGCTCGGAATCCTTGAACTTCACACCGGGCGAGGCCTTCCGGTCGTCCAGGACGACCTCGAGTCCGGCCGTATCCAGCAGCGCCGCAACCTGTTCGCCGCCCTCGCGCGAGGAGTCGTCCTTGTTCGCGATCACCACGTGCACGTCGAACGGGGCGACCTCGCGCGGCCAGCGCAGCCCCTTCTCGTCGTGCTGCTGTTCGGCGATCACCGCGACCATGCGGGAGACGCCGACGCCGTAGGAGCCCATGGTGAGCCGCACCGGCTTGCCGTTCTCGCCGAGCACATCGACCTCGAACGCGTCGGTGTACTTGTTGCCGAGCTGGAAGATGTGGCCGATCTCGATGCCGCGCGCGGATACCAGGACGCCGCGCCCGTCAGGCGAGGGATCGCCGTCACGCACCTCGGCGGCCTCTATGGTGCCGTCGGGGGTGAAATCGCGGCCCGCGACCAGGCCGACGACGTGCTTGCCCGGCTCGTCGGCACCGGTGATCCAGCTGGTTCCGGTGCCGATGCGCGGGTCGACGAGGTAGCGAACACCGTTGGCCTGCAATGCCTTCGGGCCGATGTAGCCCTTGACCAGGAACGGGTTGGCGGCGAAATCGGCCTCGGTGAGCAGTTCCACCTCGGCGGGTTCGACGGCGGCGCCGAGGCGCTTGTCGTCGACCTCGCGGTCGCCCGGAATGCCGATGCCGAGCAGTTCGGTCTTGCCGTCCGGGTGGCGCAGCTTGACCATGATGTTCTTCAGGGTGTCGGCCGCGGTGACAGGTTGCGCGGAGAAGCCCGCACCGTTCGCCCAATCCACCAGCGTCGCGATGGTCGGGGTGTTCGGGGTGTCGTGTACGACGGCCGCGGGCAGGCCCTCGATGGGCTGCGGTTCGGCAGCGGGCGTGACCACCGCTTCCACATTCGCGGCGTAGCCGGACTCGCGGCACACCACGTAGGTGTCCTCGCCGACCGGGCTGTCCGCGAGGAATTCCTCCGACGCGCTGCCGCCCATCGCACCCGAGGTGGCCGCGACGATGACGTACTTGACCGTGAGCCGGTTGAAAATGCGCTGGTAGGCCTCGCGATGGGCGGTGTAGCTTGCCTTCAGTCCGTCCTCGTCGAGATCGAAGGAATAGGAGTCCTTCATGATGAATTCGCGGCCGCGCAGAATGCCCGCGCGAGGCCGCTCCTCGTCGCGGTACTTGGTCTGGATCTGGTAGAGCGTGACCGGCAGATCCTTGTACGAGCTGTATTCACCCTTCACCGTGAGCGCGAACAACTCCTCGTGCGTAGGCCCCAGCAGATAGTCCGCACCCTTGCGGTCCTGCAGCCGGAACAGTCCGTCGCCGTATTCGGTCCACCGGTTGGTGGTCTCGTACGGTTCGCGCGGCAGCAGCGCGGGCAGCGAGATCTCCTGTGCGCCGATGGCGTTCATCTCCTCCCGCACGACCTGCTCGACCCGCCGCAGCACCCGCAGGCCCAGCGGCAGCCACGAGTACACGCCCGGGGCGATGCGCCGCACATATCCGGCGCGGACGAGGAGTTTGTGACTGGGCACCTCGGCGTCGGCGGGATCGTCGCGCAGGGTACGCAGGAACAGGTGGGAGAGGCGGGTGATCACGGAACGACAGGGTAGTCGCTGGCCCGACGATGTCTGCAACGCATTACCCTATCCGCTCGTGCTGGTGCTGCTGCCCCCTTCCGAAACCAAGTCCGATGGCGGAACCGATGTGCCGCTGGAGCTGGCGTCGCTGGCGATGCCGCAGCTCACGGCGGTGCGCGACCGGCTCATCCACGAGATCGTCAAGCTGGCCGCCGACCCGGACGCTTCGCGCGCGGTGCTCGGCCTCGGCAAGGGGGCCGATACCGAGATCGCGCGCAATGCGACGCTGCGCACGTCAGCCACCCGGCCCGCACTGGAGCGCTACACCGGCGTGCTCTACGACGCCCTCGATGCCCGCTCCTTCACCAAGGTCCAACGCGCCAAGGCCTATGCCCGCCTCGGCATCGGCTCCGCCCTGTTCGGCGCGGTCCGCGCCGATGACCTCATCCCCGCCTACCGGCTATCCGGCGGTGCCAAACTTCCCGGCCTCCCGACCCTTTCCGCCATCTGGCGCGATGTCCTGCCCGACGCGCTGGTCGCCGAGGCCGCCAGTGAACTCGTCATCGACCTGCGCTCGGGCACCTACCAGCAGCTCGGCCGCATCCCCGACGCCATCACCGCCAATGTCCTCACCGAACATCCGGACGGCTCCCGAACCGTGGTGAGCCACTTCAACAAACACCACAAGGGCCTACTCGCCCGCGCCCTCGTCCTCACCCGCGCCGACCCCACCGACATCCGTGCCGTAGCCCGCATAGCCACCAAATCCGGCCTCCGCGCCGAAATAGCCTCCCCCACCGAACTCCTCATCATCACCAGCTGAGGTACGGCCCGCGGCCTTCTGCGAGGTATGCGCTGGCTCTGTGTGAGCGCTTTACTCGCGGAAGTCGGTGGGTTGCGTCAGTCATCCGCGCTCGGTGGCACACCAGGTACCGACTCGGTGGAACCGGTGAGCGAAGGCGGCGGCTCGGGCCAGCCGGGTCAGCCAGCGGTCCGGGGTGTCGAGGTCAGGCCAGGTCCAGCGGACAACGGCCCAACCCAGGGCGCGCAGGGCGTCCTCGCGGAGCTTTTCGGCGATCATGATGGATTCGGGCGAGCCGTGGCGGGAGTTGTTGCGGTACTTGATCATTGCATCGAACTCACCGATGACGCCCAGCGTCGGGAACAGGAAATCGACTCGAGCGACGAATCCGCCGTTGATATCCAGGATGGTCGACTGGAGTTCCGGTGCGGGCAGTCCGGCACGGCACAAGACAACCCGGCTCCGCGATTCGCCGGGACTCTCGGCGCGGCCGTCGAGGAAGTCGATGACGCGGCGCGCGGCCGGACAGCCCGGGCGGCCGTTCGCCCGCAGTAGTTGTTCCGCCAGTTCGGCACTGCTGGTACGCCCGAGGCGCAGTGCGGCATCACCCATCACGACAGCCTGTTCGAAGGGCACAGTTCTTGCCAGGTCGACGATCGTGCGCGCCGCTGTCGTCACCCGCAGGTCGCCGATCCGCACCACCTCGTCCGACTCGATGGACGCGGCGTGCATCATGACCCGGCTACCCGTGCGTGCCCCGGTTCTTCGATTGCGGGTCAAATGAACCCGTGCCAACGGGATCGACCACACCGGCAGACCGTGCACGACAGCCGCGGAGATATGACTGACGACGGCAGCTGAACTGGAGCCCGCGGCGACACCACCGGTCAGCACCAGATGCCTTTGTTCAGTAGACATTTCGCCGATATCGACCGCACTCACGTACTGCCCCCGACACACCCGCTGCCAAGGCCGCCTGCTCAGCTCACGTCCGGTGAATCCAGCTTCCAGCGCATTCCGCCGGGAAATAGTTCGAGGTATGTCCACCCCCTGATGTTCCCGACCACCCCCGCCGAGCCGAAAGCCCCAACCCACGGATTGTGGATAACTCGCACCCTGTGCATAACTCCACGCCGCTCCCCTGCCTGGCCACGCGAGCCACAGTGACAGAGGTTGGCGCAGAACAGGGCAACGCCGCGCACAAGCTGTGCAACCTATGCGCGACGTCCAGTGGATATGTGACACCACCTGTGGCCTGCTCGGGGTGGTGCCGTCCAGAGCGCTGTCAGCGCTGCGCGGCGGCGAGGGCGGCGCGGATCTTTTCGGCGGGAGCGGGGGCAGCGGGGTGCTCCCAGAACGGGAGGTCCGCGGCGTAGGGGGCGCCGTAGACGGGGGTGTCGGGCTGGGAGCGCCAACTCTCCTTCACAGAGCCCACGTCGACAATGTCGAAGCCGAGGATGTCGAGTAGTTCGGCGGCGGCCTGCTTCGCAGCGGCGTCGTCGCCCGCGATGGGTAGGGCCGAGCGGTCGGGGTCACCGGAGGGGCGGGCGAGGGCGGCCAAGTGGGGATAGAAAATATTGTTGAAGGCCTTGACGACCTTCGAGGTCGGCAGGTGGCGTTGCAGCAGTTCGCTGCTGGTGGTGGTGCCGTCCGCGAGTTCGGGGAAGGTGCCGTCGCGGTCCGGGTAGTAGTTGTTGGTATCGATGACGACCTTGCCTGCCAGCGGCTCCACCGGGACCTGCCGGTAGTTCTTCAACGGCACTGTGACCACGACGATGTCACCGGCCGCGGCGGCCTCCGCGGCGGTGGCGGCGCGCGCCCGCGGCCCGAGCTCGGCCACCAGTTCCGCCAGCGTTTCCGGGCCACGTGAATTACTGACCACGACATCGAGTCCGGCCGCGACGGCCAACCGTGCCAGCGTGCCGCCGATATTCCCGCTACCGATCAATCCAAGCGTTGTCATGCCCGATCCCAACCGAGTTGCGGCCGCGATTGTTCCGACATGCCATCGGTGCGCCCCGATGTCGCGGCTGACGGTCACACCGGCTTCGACGACGGTTCCGCGGCGATAAACAGCGCCGCCACCAGCACGCGCAAGCGACAATCCGACGCAGTCGGCGCGTTGGAGACGGCCGACGAACCGAATTCGGTGTCGAGGTCGGCTGTGACGACCGCTCCAAGGCACCGACGCCAGGCTTCATGCGCGCCCGGCAGCCGAGAACCGGCTTGTGCAGCGGCGCGGAGCCGATTCGGCTGTCCCCGGCGTGATGACCTCGACCACCTTCAGCCGTCCCGCACGCAAAAACTCGGATGCGCGCAAAATGATCGGTCTGCAGGCAGTCAAATTCGCCCGTGAAGAGGCGAACGGAAGCCAGGTCACCGACCGCAAGACCGGTGACGTGATCTTCCGCTACCTCTTCCGCTGAACCGGTCGGGGGCGAACTATCGCCCCCGACCCCACAGACTCCCCCGCCGCGTGCGGGGGAAGCGCAAGAGCGCAAACTCGAACTGAAGATAAGCCTGAAGACACGGTGACAGTGCGGGTTCGAATCCCGCTCCGGGCACAGGCCCGGATAGCCCAAAGCGGTAGAGGCAGCCGGAATCTCAGACTCTCGCTCCAGATTGAGCATTCGCCGCCGAACACCCGATCACGAGGAAGGACACAATCGCGACGAGATACGGGTTCAAATCCCGTTCTTCCAGCCACAATGGAAGATGGTCTAATCGTATGACACGTCGTATCAGTCTGATCCGATCCCACCGACCCGGTGCGCGAATTTGGGTGGCGCCAAGGAACCCGAGGGCAGGCTACGCCCTCGGGTTCCCTTGCGTTGGAACAGGTCAGAGCGTGTGCTCGTCGGCGATCGCGAGTACGTGGTCGAGAATGTCCAGCCCCTCCTTGGCCTCGGCCTCGTTGATGATGCACGGCGGAACGACGTGCAGTCGGTTGAAGTTGACGAACAGCAGCAGGCCCGCCGCCTTGGCCGCGGCGACCGTTTCGGTCATGGCCGCGCTGGTCCCGCCGTACGGGGCGAGCGGTTCGCGAGTTCGCTTGTCCCGCACCAGTTCCAGTGCCCAGAACACACCCGCCCCGCGCACATCGCCGATGCTGGGATGACGTTCGGCGAGTTGACGCAGGCCGGGTCCGAGGACGCGGGTACCGATATCGGCGGCGTTCTCCACGATGCGCTCGTCCCGCATCGCGTTGATGGTCGCGACCGCGGCGGCCGTCGCCAGCGGATGGCCTGAATAGGTCAGCCGCCGGGGTACGGACGATCATCGAAGGTCGCCGCGATGGCGGGACTGATCGCGACACCGCCGAGCGGCACATAACCGGAGTTCACCCCTTTGGCGAAGGTCAGCAGGTCGGGGACGACACCCTCGAAATGCTCTATGGCGAACCACTTTCCGGTGCGCCCGAACCCCGACATCACCTCATCGGCGATGAAGACGACGCCGTATTTGTCGCACAGCGCCCGGACACCGGCCATATACCCGGGCGGCGGGACCATGATTCCCGCTGTGCCGGGGATGGATTCGAGCACGACCGCCGCGATCGTATCCGGACCCTCGAACACCATGGTCTGCTCGAGATGCGCCAAAGCCCTTTCGGCTTCTTCGGTTTCGGTGCTCGCATGGAATTGCGAGCGATACAGGAACGGACCGAAGAAGTGGACGACACCGCTGTTGCCGTGGTCGTTGGGCCAGCGCCGCGGGTCGCCGGTGAGGTTGATCGCGGTCTCGGTGCCGCCGTGATAGGACCGGTAGCGCGAAAGCACCTTGTAGCGGCCGGTATGCAGGCGTGCCAGCCGAACCGCGTGCTCGACGGCATCGGCGCCGCCATTGGTGAAGAAGATCTTGTCGAGTTCGCCCGGGGTCCGCTCGGCGATCAGCCGGGCGGCCTCGGAGCGGGCATCGTTGACGTGCTGCGGTGCGACGGTGCACAGCTTGGCGGCCTGCTCCTGCACCGCGGCAACGACTTTCGGATGCTGGTGACCGATATTGGTGTTCACCATCTGCGACGAGAAATCGAGCAGCCGATTACCGTCGCCGTCCCATACGTAGCAGCCCTGGGCGGCCGTAATGGCCATCGGCGTCCGGTGCGCCTGCGCGGACCACGAGTGGAATACATGGCGGCGGTCGAGCTCGTAGGCGCGGGCGGCGGCCTGCCGGGCGAGTTCGGGTGCCGATCCATTCGGGAGGGTCATCGAATTCTCCTGCATAGCTACTTGTTCTGCGGGAATCCGAGTTCGAGACCACCGTGGCTGGGATCGAGCCAACGCGTCGTGACGGCCTTACCACGGGTGAAGAAATGCACGCCCTCGATGCCGTGCGCATGCGAATCGCCGAACAGCGAATTCTTCCAGCCGCCGAAGCTGTAGTAGGCCATCGGAACCGGGATCGGCACATTGATGCCGACCATGCCGACCTCCACCTCATTGTGGAAGCGCCGGGCCGCACCACCGTCATTGGTGAAGATGGCGGTCCCGTTGCCATAGGGATTGTCGTTGACCAGTGCCAGCGCCTCGTCGTAGCCGTCGACGCGCACAACCGACAGGACCGGACCGAAGATTTCGTCGGTATAGACGCTCATCTCGGTGCCCACATGATCCAGAATCGTCGGGCCGAGCCAGAATCCATCCGCTGCACCATCGGCTTCGACGCCCCGGCCGTCGAGAACGACACTGGCACCGGCGGATTCGCCCGCATCGATATAGGAGGCGACGCGATCACGATGCTCGCGGGTCACCAGCGGACCCATATCGGTATCGCGGGTGCCGTCACCGGTCTTGATGGTCTTCGCGCGCTCGGCGATCTTGGCGACCAGTTCGTCGCCGACCGCACCGACCGCCAGCACCACACTGATCGCCATGCAGCGCTCCCCGGCGGACCCGAATCCGGCATTCACCGCGGCATCGGCCGCCAGATCCAGATCGGCATCGGGCAGTACCACCATGTGGTTCTTTGCGCCGCCGAGCGCCTGCACGCGCTTACCACCGGCGGTGCCGCGCTGGTAGACGTACTTCGCGACGGGTGTGGAGCCGACGAACGAGACGGCCTTGATGTGCGGATTGTCGAGCAGTTCGTCGACCGCGACCTTATCGCCCTGCAGTACATTGAAAACCCCGGCGGGCAAACCGGCTTCGTGCCACAGCTCGGCCAGCCACAGCGATGATGACGGATCCTTCTCGCTCGGCTTGAGCACCACGGTATTCCCGGCAGCGATCGCGATCGGGAAGAACCACATCGGCACCATCGCCGGAAAGTTGAACGGTGATATCACCGCGACCGGGCCGAGCGGCTGGCGGATCGAGAAGATGTCCACCTTCGTCGAGGCGTTCTCGGTGAAGCCGCCCTTGATCAAATGCGGCACACCGCAGGCGAATTCGACCACTTCGAGACCGCGGTTCACTTCGCCGAGCGCATCGGAGTGCACCTTGCCGTGTTCGGCGGTGATCAGCTTGGCGAGTTCTTCCTTGCGCTCGTTGAGCAGTTCGCGGAAGCGGAACAGGATCTGTGTGCGCCGCGCCAGCGAGGTATCGCGCCATTCCGGGAACGCCGTCTTCGCCGATGCGATCACCGCCCTGGCATCCTCGACACCGGCCAGTGCGAGCTGCCCGGTCACCACCCCGGTCGCCGGATTCGTCACCGGCGCGGTCGCCGGGCTCGTGCCCGCGAAGGGTTTGCCGTCGAGCCAGTGCGCGATTGTCTGCATATCTCCTCGATTCGATCCCGAGCGCCGGATGGTGTCGTGGTTTCGACTCTGCACCATCGATGCCCGATTTCGGCCCGACGTTCTGTATGCGATTTCGGATTTCCTATTACGATTTGTCGGATGCTGCTCTCTGTCGCCGATGTGCTGGCGATGCCGGTTGTGCGCGCGGGCGAGCCAGAGGTCGTCGTTGCGGCGGCGCTGGATCGGCCGGTGCGGTGGGTGCATGTGAGCGACCTGCCGGAGGTCGCCGAATTGCTGGTCGGCGGCGAGCTGATGCTGACTACGGGCTTGGCATTGACCGGCAGCGACGAGTCGACGGTCATGTATCTGAATTCGCTGGCCGCCGCGGGGGTCGCCGGACTGGTCGTCGAGCTCGGCGAGGCCGTGCCGCGGTTATCGCCGATCGTCGCCGAGACCGCCGACGCACTCGGACTCCCGGTCATCGCGCTACATCGCATCACGCGCTTCGTGGAGATCACCGAGGCGGTGCACCGGGTGATCGTGGCCGACCAGTACGCCGAACTCGAATTCGCGCGCACCGTGCACGAGACGTTCACCGAGCTCAGCGTGCGCCGCGCCGCGCTGGCCGAAATCGTCGAGACCGCCGCGGACATGCTCGATTCCTCGGTCGTACTGGAAGATCTGGCGCACCGGGTGCTGGCGCTGACCGCCCGGCATACCAGCACCTCGGCGATTCTGGAGAACTGGGAGACCACCTCGCGACTGCTGCCCGAGGGCTGGGATGTGGTGCAGGTCGGCCCGCATACCCAGCGCTGGGGTCGGCTGATCCTGCGTTCGAGCGGGCTGGCGACGCCGCGCGCCCGCATGGTACTCGAGCGTGCCGCACAGACCCTGACGCTGCATCGGATGATCGATAAGGATCGCTTCGGCCTGCATCGCCAAGCGCAGACCGGACTCATCGACGATATGGTCAACGGCCGCGTCCTCGACGAACGCGACGCGCAGGCCAGGGCGGCCGCATTGGGCCTGTCGACCCGACGCGCGCACTACGTTCCGCTCGCGATAGACGTTGCCGCCCTTGCCGAATCCGATCAGGTCGCCAGGCAGCGCCGCAGCGCGGGCGTGGTCGACGCGGTCACCCACGGTCTCGGACTGTCGAAGGCCACCGCATTGACCGCGGCCGAGCACGGCGACCGCGTCGGCATGGTGCTCGCGATCCCGCGCAGCGCCGATCTCGATGACACGCTCCGCACCGTGTGCTCGGCGATCATCGCCGAGGTGCGGCGGGTGGAGGGGGTGCGGCGGGTGGCCATAGGTGTTGGCGCGCAAGCGGATTCACTGCTCGACACCGCACGCGAATTGGCGCAGGCGGCGCACATCGCCGAGGTCGCGTTATCGCTGGACGCGGCATCTGATCGGCCGCGACCGTTCTATCGCAGCGGCGACATCCGGCTGCGCGGACTGCTCTCGCTGATCCGCAACGAACCCGGTGTACAGAGCTTCGCCGAAACGGAGCTGAGTGCATTGCTGCGCTACGACATTCGGCATGCGGCCGATCTGACCCGCACGCTGCGGCAGTTCCTCGACGTCGCGGGCAATAAGACCGAACTCGCCAAGCGGCTCAATATCAGCAGACCGACCCTCTACGACCGGCTCGCCCGCATCGAGCGGATTCTCCACGTCGACCTCGAGGACGGCGAATCCCGCACCTCACTGCATACCGCACTGCTCATTCGCGATCTGACCGCCGACTCGAAATCCAGGACCGACAGGTGATTTCGATCGGATCGGGAATGTTCTCGAGCCGACGGATGTTCTATCCGCGCATGACCAGTACAGCTGTGCTCTCTGACGAGTTGAAGAAGTACCTGGACGAGTCGAAGGTCTTCGCGACCGCGGCGACGATCGGACCGAACGGACAACCTCACTTGACCGTCATCTGGCTCGAGCGCGATGGCGACGATCTGCTGTTCTCCACGACGGTGGATCGGCAGCAGGGCAAGAATCTCGCCCGTGATCCGCGGATCACGGTGATGATCAATCCGCCGGATAATCCATACGCGTACGCGGAGATTCGCGGCACCGCCACAATCACCCCAGATCCCGACAAGACGCTGCCGAACAAGCTTTCGCACCACTACACCGGGCTGCCGTACGTCGAATTCAACCCCGCCTCCGTCAATGACGGACCCCGCGTAATCGTGCGGGTGACCCCGCGCAAGGTCGCCGGTCGCCTGTGAGCTCACGGCCGGGCGGCTCAGCCCTGCCCGGCCTCTTCCCTTGCGTGCTGCGCCTGGCCGACCTCGGCCGCCGTGTAGCGCAGTGTCAGTGCCACCAGCCCCACCAGCAGTGCGCCGAACGCGGTGACGAAAAGCACCAGCGTGTAACCACTTCCGAGCGCATCCAACTCCGCGGGCGTCATACCGGCGGGCTTACCCGTTCGCCCGCCGAGCGACACCGTGCGGGATGCGGCGACCGGCGCGAGCAGACCGATCGCGACGGGTGTGCCGAGGTTCATGAACATCTGGCCGACCGCGGTGAGCGGGCCGATATTCTCCGGCGCGACACCAACCAATACGCACAGCGGGACGATCACCACGGCCATACCGATGCCGAATCCGATCATGATGAACAGCCCCAACAGGGTCGGCCAGTACGGTACGCCCCGTTCGAGCGTCGAGCCGAACAACAGCCCGACGACCAGAATCGCCGAGGCACCGCTCAACAGCCAGCGCGGCGCAACCGTCATCGCCAGCTGCGAAGCCGTGGCGGTGCCCATACCCGCGCCGATGGTGAACGGGATGAACGCGACTCCGGCGACCAGTGGGCTGTAACCGACGACATTCTGCACGAACAATCCCGCGAAATAGGTTGTCGCGGCCAATACTCCGCTGGCCAGGAAGATAGCGCCGAAGGTGGCGACCCGATCGCGCTTGTCGAACAGCGACCAGGGCAGCAGCGGGTTGTCCACCCACCGTTCGGCGAGTACGAAGACGATCAACAACACCAGACCGGCGACAATCGAACCGATGATGACCGGACTGTCCCAGCCGAATTCGGGCGCTTCGGTCGCGCCGAACACCAGGGCAGAGCAGGCGAGGGTGCCGAGTACCGCCCCGCGCACGTCCAGGGGTAGTCGGTGGTGGGTGGTATCGCGCAGCCGCAGCACCGCGCCCACGAGGATCAGCGCACCGATCGGCACATTGATCAGGAAGATCCAGCGCCAGCTCACCTCGGTGAGCGCGCCGCCGATCACCAATCCGCCGACCGAGCCGACCGCCATCATAGAGCCGAAGATCGCGATCGCCTGATTGCGCACCCGGCCGGGCGCGAAAGTGGTCGCCACCAGGGCAAGTGCGGTCGGAGCCGCGAGCGCGGCGCCGGTGCCCTGGATCGCGCGGGCCGCGATCAGCATGCCCTCGTTCTGCGCGAGTCCGCACAGCAGCGAGGCCAGCGTGAACAGTGCGACGCCGACGATGAACATGCGTTTGCGGCCGAAGGAGTCGCCGATCCGGCCACCGAGCAACATCAGACCCGCGAACGGCAGACCGTAGGCGGTGACCATCCAGGCGCTACCGGAGCTCGATAGACCGAGTTCGTCCTGGAGTCGCGGCAGGGCGAGAATCACCACCGTGCCGTCGAGGACGACCATCAGCTGTAGCCCGCTCAGCACCAGGATCGCCAGGCCGAAGGCCCGCCGCGTCACCGGATATGGCGTCGTAGCGGGATTGTCTGGCACAGTCAGCCACTGTAGTCAGAGCGACGGATGACAGGTAGCGGCCCCGTCCGCGGCACCACCGGCATGGAGCCGGTCCGCTGCGATTCCTCTTGCGCGTGCTGCGCCTCGGCCAGTTGTCTCGGCGAATAGCGCAATGTCAGCGCGATGAAACCCGCCAGCACCGCGACCAGCGAGCAGACCGCGAGCACCAGCGTGTATCCGCTGCCGAGCGCGAAGATCTCGGCCTCGTTCATATCGGCCGCCTTACCGGTGCGCCCGCCCATCGACATGGTGCGCGATGCCGCGATGGGAGTGAGCAGACCGATGAATACCGGCGTCGCCAGGTTCATGAACATCTGACCCACCGCGGACAGCGGACCGATATCGGACGCAGGCACCCCGACGAGCACGCACAGCGGCGCGAGCACCATTGCCACGCCGACGCCGAAGCCGATCACGATCAACAGCGGCAGCAGGGTGGTCAGGTAATTCACGCCGCCGTCGAGCTGCGAGCCGACCAGCAGTCCGGCGGCCAGCACGAATGCCGCGCCGCACACCAACCAGCGCGGCGCGACGAACAACGCCGCTTTGGAGGCCACCGCGCCGCCGATGCCGATGCCGATGGTGAACGGGATCGAAGCGATACCCGCGACCAGCGGTCCGTAGCCGAGCACATTCTGCAGGAACTGCGCGACGAAGAAGGTCATCGCACCGAGCACGCCACCGGCCAGGAAGATCAGCATGAAGGTGGTGACCCGATCGCGGCTGTCGAACAGCGACCACGGCAGCAGCGGGTCTTCGACGGTGCGCTCGACGACCACGAAGACGATCAGCAGCAACGCACCTGCCATCAGCGCGCCGATAACGGCCGGACTCCCCCAGCCCAACTCGGGCCCCTCGGTCGCGCCGAACACGATCGACGCGCAGGCCACGGTGCCGAGCACCGCACCCTTGATATCGAGTGCGGATCGATGATGTTCGGTATCCGCGAGTTGGGACAGCGCACCGAGGATGATCAGGACACCGATGGGCACATTGATCAGGAAGATCCACCGCCAGGACAGCTGGGTCAGCGCACCGCCGACCACCAGACCGCCGACCGAGCCGATACCGACCATCGAGCCGACGATCGCAATAGCCTGATTACGCGCCTTCCCCGGCGCGAAGGTGGTTGCCACCAGTGCAAATGCCGTCGGCGCCGCAATCGCCGCGCCCGCGCCCTGCACGGCTCGGGCCGCGATCAACATGGCCTGGCTCTGCGCCAACCCGCACAGCAGCGAGGCGATGGTGAACATCCCGACGCCCAGGATCAGCATGCGCTTGCGACCGAACGCATCCCCGAGTCGCCCACCGAGCAGCATCAGCCCCGCGAAGGTCAGACCGTAGGAGGTCACCGTCCACGCGCCGCCCGCGCTGGACATGCCCATCTCTTCCTGCAGCCGCGGCAGCGCGAAAATGACCACGGTGCCGTCGAGCACAACCATCAGCTGCAGCCCGCTCAGCACGAGAATGGCGAGCCCGAAGGCCCGCTGCGTCACCGGGTACTGCGTCTTCGCAGGGGGGTTATCGAGCACGGTGAGCCACTGTAATTGATCCGGAACCCGGGTCTCCGCTCCCGCGGGTGCGATTCATCTAGTCATAGCGAAAGTCACTAGTCGGTTGTGAGACCCTCCAGTTGCGGGAGTCCAGCGGTTGTGCAGCATCACCCGGTGGAGGACTCGGCTCGCGCTGCGGCGGATTCGGTGGAGAAGCCCGCTGTGGGGCCGATCACAACGATCGCGGGCGGGCGGATGGCTTCTTCGCGAACGCGAGCGGCGACAGTGCCGAGGTCCGCACGCAGCACGCGTTGGGTGCGCAGGGTGCCCTCCTGGATCACCGTGGCCGGGGTGTCGGCCGGTCGGCCGCCCTCGATGAGAGCCGTGGCGAATTGTTCGATGCGCTCGACCGCCATCATGAGCACGATGGTGCCGCGCAGGCGGGCCAGTGCGGGCCAGTCGACGAGGGAATCCGGATGGTCGGGTGCGACGTGACCACTGACCACCACGAATTCATGGGTGACGCCGCGATGGGTCACCGGAATGCCCGCGGCGGCGGGGACGGAGATGGGGCTGGTGATGCCGGGGACCACGGTCACCGGAATGCCTTCCTCGACGCAGGCCTCGAGCTCCTCGTAGCCGCGCCCGAACACATACGGGTCGCCGCCCTTGAGCCGCACCACGAACTTGCCCGCCTTGGCGCCCTCGATCAGTGCGGAATTGATCGCCTCCTGCGCCATCGCCCGCCCGTACGGAATCTTGGCCGCGTCGATCACCTCGACGTCCGAGCCGAGTTCGGCGAGCAGCTCCGGCGGTGCGAGCCGGTCGGCGACAACGAGATTCGCGCGGGCCAGCAGGCGGCGGCCGCGCACCGTGATCAGATCCGGATCGCCGGGACCGCCGCCGACCAGCGCGACACCCGGGGTGATCGGCGTCGAATCGTCGGTCACCACACCTGATTGCAGCGCCTCGAGCAATGCGTTGCGCACCGTCGCGGATCGCCGGTGCTGACCACCGGCGAGCACGCCGAGCGTGAGGCCGTCGTGCCGAGCTGTCGCCGGAGTTACCGCGGTGCCCAGCCGCGCCACGTCGGCGCGCACACAGAAGATCCGTCGCCGCGTGGCCTCCTCGACGACCGCGGCATTGGTCTCGGGTTCGTCGGTGCATGCGATCGCGTACCAGGCGCCGTCCAGATCGCCGTCGGCGTAGGCGCGCAATGTCAGCGTGAGTTGCCCCGACGTAGCCATTCCCTCCACGGCCGGGGTGACTTCGCGACTGATGACGTGCACGTCCGCCCCGGAGGCGATCAATAGGCCGAGCCTGCGCTGCGCGACCGTCCCCCCGCCGACCACGACGACGCGCCGCCCATCGAGATCGAGCCCGACCAGGTAGTTCGGATCACTCGCGGGACGGTCGGCCGGGTTGATTTCCGGCTGGTCATCGATAGGTACTGACGTGTTCGGCACAATGTTCGAGCCTACGTCCTGTGCGCGCGTGCCCGGCAATCACCCGCCGCGGACAGCCTCCCTATACTTCTGCGCATGCATCGCTGGGGCCGGGCGGCGGTATCGGCAACGTTGATCGGGTGGCTCGCGTCGGGCGTTGCCGCGCAGGCAGATCCGGGGCCATATGTCCTCGCCGCGGGAACCGAGGGCGACCTACTTTCCGGCCGGACCGCAGGCGGTCACGGAGCATATCGGGTTCGGCTGCAGGTTGGAGCCATGACATGACACAGGCGGAACAACTGCTGGAGATGGCTTACCAGGAGGCACTGCGCGGCCGGACCGAAGGCGGGATTCCGATCGGCGCGGCCCTGTTCGCGACCGATGGCACCCTGCTCGGACGCGGGCACAACCGGCGGGTGCAGTCCGGTGATCCCAGCATGCACGCCGAAACCGATGCGTTCCGCAATGCGGGCCGCCGCCGCGACTACGGCTCGACCATCATGGTGACCACCCTGTCACCGTGCTGGTACTGCAGCGGGCTGGTGCGCCAGTTCGGGATCGGTGCGGTGATCATCGGGGAAGCGCAGACCTTCTGCGGCGGGCATGACTGGCTGGCCGAGCACGGCGTCGCGGTGACCGTGCTCGAAGACCAGCGCTGCATCGACCTGATGGCCGAATTCATCGCCGACCAACCGCTGCTCTGGCACGAGGACATCGGGGTGGCTGAGGATTGATGTCGGACAAACGATTTCAGCGGAAGTACGGATAGTCCTGCACCCAGCTGAATCCACGGCCGCGCAGCGGGAAGCCGTTCAGATCGACCTGCTGCAAGGTGATGGTCACCGGCCGACCGTTCAGCTGCCCGTTCAGCGTCAGACGGTCAGGCGCAAGCTGTTCGAAGGTGAAGTCGGCGATCTGGGCGGGTTGCGCGTCCGGCCGCTCCGGCGGCGCGGACACCGAGATCTTGTGGGCGGCGGCATCGACGGAGGGGACGGCGGGCACCAGGCTGCCGTCCATCTTCTGGTAGGTCATCCCGGCTACGTCGAAAACAACTCGCTGCCAACGAGTTTCGTCAGTGGTCAGCGGCGGGACCGGCACACCGTCCTGGGTGAATTCCGATACCGCCCAGATCCCGTACAGCGGCGGCTTCGGGCTGCCACCGCCGCCTTCGTTCCAATATTTCAGGCCGGTGTGCACGAAGCCCACGGCCATCCACAGCCCCAGAGCGACTTGCAGAGCGATCGCAATCCGGCGAGTTCGGTTGCCGCGGAACGGATCCGGCTGTGTGGCGGGTTCGGACGGCCGGTTCAGCACCAGCATATTCGCCAACCGCCGCGCCTGCGGTGCGAGCAGCACCATGCTCAGCAGCATGAGGTGGAAGGCCAGGATCTTGACCGGGACGTCGAAGGTCATATTGAGCACGAACACCTGCGCCAAGCTCACCAGGCTCAGCATTGCGCCGAGCGTCGCGGTCCTCGGCAGGAAGAGCAGCAGTCCGCCCAGCACTTCGGCACAGCCGAGCAGGATCTCGTAGGCGGGTGAACTCCCGACCTGGTTCCACAACACCGAGGCGGGGCTGAACTCACCGTAGGGCTGCAGCAGTTTCGCCAGCGTCGGCTCCGGCATCTGCGTCGGAATCGCCTTGGCGAACCCGTAGAGCAGCATCTGACCGCCCAGGCACATACGGATGAAGAGCAGGAACCAGGCCTGAAGCTGCCGATAGTTCGGCCTGCGCCGGTCCAGCGCGGTCCAGACGAGGGTCGCCACCGCGGCGGCGATCAGCACACAGAGGACGAATGTCCAGATGAAGTATTGGTCGCCGCTGCCCGAATCCTCGTGCAGCACGACATCGGTATCGAAGAACAGCCGTCCGGCGGGCTCGATGACCGGGCGCAAGGCGCGAAATTCCCAGAGCACGGCATTCTCGGACAGCGAACCGGCGAGCGGCCCGGCGAAGGCGAACGGAATCTGAGTGAACAGCAGGCAGAACAGTCCGAAATAGCCGAAGGAGAACCGAAAAGCAATCCTGGTCAACGGATTCCACCGCACAGGCCGCTCGGGCGGTATGACGCTTTCTTTTCGATCGAGAATCTCTGCACCGACCGCACTCACGCCGATCCCTCCCTCGCACGACTCCACGTCAGCCGACGGTATCGGCGACGAAGCCCCGGCCGCTTCCAGGAAAACCCCGATTCGAACCCCCATCCATCGGCGTACGCGACTCCGCCGGAAGTATGACCCCCACCTGGTGCAGTGGATTGTCAATACCGAATATCACCCAGTGAGGGTCGCTCGATTTCTTCGAATTTCTGCGGTAAGCACCGACTAGAACGCGTTACAGTTTCCGCAGGCACATGCGTCAGGAGGACAAAGAATGGCCGACGATCCCGATCCCACCGCGCGACGGCAGTTGACCGTCAGCGCGCGGGACCTCGACACCCTCGCCGAGGACCTGTCCCGGTGGCTGGACGGCAAGGTCCACGCGGATCACCCGCCCAAGATATCGGCGCTGTCGCGGCCGCAGGGTGCGGGGATGTCGAGTCCGACGGTGCTGTTCGACGCCGAATGGAGTGTGGACGGGCGCGCGGACGGTGGTTCGTTCGTGGCCAGGATGACACCGGAGGCCGACTCGTTCCCGGTCTTCGAGAACTACGATCTGGAGCTGCAATATCAGATCATGGCCGGAGTCGCGGCCGCCTCGGCGGTGCCGGTTCCCGAGCTGCGCTGGCTGGAGACCGACGAGAAGCCGCTCGGCACAAAGTTTTTCGTGATGCGGCGGGTCGATGGGCGGGTGCCGTCGGACAACCCACCGTATGTGTTCATCGGCTGGCTCTTCGACGCGAGTCCCGAGGAGCGGGCGGAATTGACCGCGAAGACCGTCGAGGTCATTGCGAAGGTGCACGAAATCCCCGATCCGGCAACGCGATTCCCGATGCTGGACGGTCCCGGTCAAGCGCTGCGCCGACATGTCGAATGGCACCGCAACTGGTACCGCTGGGCATTGGCCGATGACGGCTACCCGATTCCCCTGATCGAGCGGACCTTCGACTGGCTCGACGCGCACTGGCCCGCCGATCCAGGTCCGGACGTACTGAGTTGGGGCGATTCGCGACCGGGCAACATCATGTACGACGGCTTCACCCCGGTCGGGGTACTCGATTGGGAGATGGCCGGACTCGGCCCGCGCGAACTGGATATCGCCTGGGTCATCTTCATTCACCGCTTCTTCCAGGACCTTGCCACCCGCTTCGATCAGCCAGGGCTGCCGGACTTCCTGCGGCGCGCGGATGTCGTCGCGAAATACGAGGAGACCACCGGATATACGGTTCGGGATCTCGACTTCTACATCGTGTACGCCGCGCTGCGGCACGCGATCGTGATGGCCAGGGTCAAGCGCCGGATGATCCACTTCGGCGAGGACACCGACACCCCCGATCGCGACGACTACGTGATGCACCGAGCAAGCCTGGAGGCGCTGCTCGACGGAACCTACGAATGGGATTAGAGGAAATCATGGCTGCATCTGATGGTCGCTCCGCAGGCTCCGCTCCCTCGCCCCTCGACGAATACCCCATCCACCAGACCCACCTGTCCATGTCCCGAGTCGCCAGCAGCGACCGGAACTTCTACGACAGAAGCTATTTCAACGGTCACGACCGCGATGGCGGCACCTTCTTCGTCACCGGCGGCGGGGTGTATCCGAACCTCGGGGTGATCGACGCGTACGCCTGCGTCCGGCGTGGCGACATCCAGCGCACGGTCCGCTTCTCCGACGCGCTCGGCGATCGCGGCGTCGAGTTGCGCGTCGGCGGCTACCGCATCGAGGTGCAGGAACCGCTGCAGCGGATCCGGGTGATCTGCGAGCACGATGATCTCGGCTTCGACCTCACCTGGCACGGATCCTTCCCCACCGTCGAGGAACAACCGCATCTGATCCTCAACGGCAACCGGCCGATCATCCAGGCCACCCGGTTCGCACAGGTCGGCTCGTGGGAGGGAACGCTGCACGTCGACGGCACGGATCTCACGGTCGACCCGGCCGTCTGGATGGGCACCAGGGACCGCTCCTGGGGCATTCGCCCGGTCGGCGAACCCGAGCCGCCGGGCCGGGCTGCCGCCGAACCGTCCGGCGGATTCTGGTGGATGTACGTGCCGCTGCGCTTCGACGATTTCGCCATCGTGCTGATCCTGCAGGAGGAACCGGACGGCAAACGCACCCTCAACGACGCCGTCCGCATCTTCCCGGACGGTCGCACCGAACAGCTGGGATGGCCGCGCTACCACATCGAATACCGCTCCGGCACAAGGCATCCCATCGGCGCGCGGCTGGAGATGACCACCCAGGACGGTAAGCCGCTGGAGGTCGAAGTACGGACCGTCACCAATATCCCCCTGCACGTCGGCTGCGGATACGGCGGGGATCCGGACTGGTTGCACGGTCGATGGATGGGTCGCGACTGGTCCTCCAGCAGCAGTTACGACCTCACCGATCCGGCGATCGCGGGGCGCATCCCGTTCGGGGTCATCGATCATGTCGCGCACGCGCGCTGCGGGGATGCCGAGGGGTGGGGCCTGTTCGAACACGGAAGTCTCGGGCGGCACGATCCGACCGGGTTCGCCGACTGGGGTTCGGTCGCGCCGTAGGGTTTTCGGTGGGCACGTGCTCGTGCGTGCCCACCGGATTCAGCTCGTCGGCCGTGCCGACTCGCGACGTCCGACGGGCTTCCCGCGACTGAGAACCGTCCTGCTGGCGGGCGCGGCCGATCCCTGGCACCATGCCGCTCCACCGGCGAAACATCTTGCTGAACAAGGTGATTCGGCGGAAGCTTTGTCTGGTTGCGTAAGCGACCGATCGTCCATACCCGTGCCAACGGGTCGGCACCGCCCGAGGGGTCATCATGACAAGTCTTCCCGCATTCCCCGCCGCCGACGAAAGCCCGCTCGACACCTGCATCCGGCTACAGCAGACCGCACCGGTGGTCGAAGTGGAATTCCCGGGCGGCGTGCCCGCCTATTTGGCCTTGACGCACAACGCCGTTGCGGAAGTCCTCGCTGGCGACAACAAGACCTTCGCCAGGGACCCGAAGCATTGGCCCGCGCTATACGACGGATCGATACCGGAGGATTGGCCGCTACGGGCCATCGTCCAAGGCGACCACCTGTCGACCAAGGATGGCGAGGATCACCGTCGGCTGCGTGGTCTGGTCGGGAAGGGATTCACACCTCGACGGGTGCAGGCGATGGAACCGCGCATCCAAGAGCTCATCGACAGTCTGTTGGACGAGGTGATCGCCACAGGTGACGGGGTGGATCTGGTACCGACCTTCACCGACGCACTGCCGATGGCGGTCATCGCCGAATTGTTCGGTGTGCCCGAAGCAGACCGGCCACGGCTGCGGAAATGGACCTCCACTCTGCTGGCGCATACCACCCCGCCGGAGGTGGCGTTCGCGACCCAGAACGAACTCGGGGCTTTCCTGCACGAATTGGTGCGGCACAAGCAACAGGAACCCGGCGACGACCTGACCTCGGATCTGGTGCAGGCCCGCGATGCGGACGATCGGCTCACCACCGACGAATTGGTCGGCGTGCTCTGGTTGATGCTGATCGCCGGTCACGAGACCACGGTGCATCTGCTCGGTCACGCCGTCGTCGCACTGCATCGGAACCCCGATCAGCTGGCAGTGGCCAAGGCCGAAGACCGTTGGGCCGATGTGGTCGAGGAAACGCTGCGGTACCGCCATTCGGTGATGATGACCAGCTACCGGTTCACGCTGACCGATGTGACGATCGCCGGGGTCGCCATTCCCAAGGGGAATGCGGTCGGTGTGGTCTATCAGGCGACCGGCGTCGATCCGGAGAAGTACGGCGCGACCGCGAACCAGTTCGATCTCACCCGCGAACAGACGGGCCATCTCGGCTTCGGACACGGAGCGCGCTACTGCATCGGCGCACCGCTCGCCCGATCGGAGAGCCGACTCGCCCTCGCCTCGCTCTACCGGCGGCTACCCGACCTGCGGCTCACCATCGATCCGGACGACATTCCCTACTCGCCGTCGTTCTTCACCATCGGCCCGTTGTCCCTGCCGATCGAATTGGGAAAGGTGTCCTGACTCTCGTTATGTCAGTGGCGATTTCGGGGTGAGCGCGGCCGCGATCACTATTCCGTCGACGGTCCGCTTGGGAATAACGAGCGGACCGTCGGCGGCCAGTAGCGCGGCCGCCTCGGCGACGCTGGCGGTGCCGAGTGCGTCATCGGTGCGTGCCGAGGGATTCGGGACGTCGACCTGGGCGAGTTCGGCCGCTGTGAATGTGCGGACCGAGACGCCCAAACCAGCGGCGGCAGGACGAAGTTCCTCGGCGCGTCGATCGATGGTCGCGAGGCAGGCAATAGGCTTGTCGCCCAGCGCTTCTCGCAGCGCATGCAGAATCCGTCCGGTCGGTGTGCCCGACCGGAACCCGAGACCAACAGCCAGTTCGGGCGCTCGCGGATGTCCTGCTGGCGCTGCCGTCGTATCGCACAGCGCTGCCACGGGATCGTGTGGATCTACTGCCGGACCAGGCTGTGCCGCAAACGAGTCAGGCCGAATCACCGGTGCGGCGGTGCGCAACTCGGGCGGGTCAGACGGTTGCACGGGTGCGGGCGTAGTCGGCGGCTGCCGCGACGAAACGGCTTGTGGCTCTGGGGTTTCCGGCGGGATGGGTGTGCAGGTACGAGGCGTGGACACGGTGGATGAGAGCGCCATCGCGGATGCGATCGCCTGCGGTGTGCCAACCCCAGGCGGGAGTATCGGTGCCGGTGGTGACCAGGCGGGTGCGGTGGAATTCGTGGCCGCGCACCCGTTCTCCCGCGCGCCATAGAGCGGAATCGGCCAGCGCCACGGCATCTCGATAGCCGAGGGACAGGCGGGGTCCGAATTCGGCTGTCGCATCGACCACACCCGCCATCGGATGGCCATCCAGCGAGCGGCAGAGATACAGGAGTCCAGCACATTCGGCATGCACCGGAAGGCCTGCCCCGGCCTGCTCGGCGACTTGGCCCAACAGCCGATCATTGGCCGCCAATGCCGCCGCATGCTCCTCCGGAAACCCGCCGGGCAATACCAAACCGGCTGTCCCCGTGGGAAGTTCATCCCGCATCGGATCGAAGACCACAACCCGTGCCCCTGCGGCCTCCAACAGCTCCCGGTGCTCCGCATACCCGAACGTGAAGGCAGGTCCGCCAGCCATCGCGATCACCGGATCGAGCCCGGACCGCGTGGCCGCACCCCCGACACGTGTGGCCGCCGGCGCCGCACGACCCGCTGCGGCCGCATCGGCTGAACGCGCTCCGTTGGCGACGCCCGCAGGAGCACCAGTCCCGCGACTCGAACCAACCGCTCCGAGCTCGGGGATGTGCCCAGCGGATGCAGCCGTGCGACTGGCACCCGCAGGAGCATTCGAACGACTCGCGCCCCCCGCAAACGCGCTGGTCACGACGGCGGACACCGCTTCGTCCACGCTCGCTGCCGCGTTGCTCGCGGACACCGAATCTTCGGTTTCACCAATCGCGGTTGCGGGATCCCAAGCCGGAGTCGTGACGGTCGAGCGGGCGAGGCGGGCGATGGTGGGAAGGTCGACGTGGGCGGCGACCAGGTCGGTCATTGCTTCGACGGCGGCGGTGGCGGCGTGGCCGTGTTCGACCGCGGGAATGAGGCCGAGGTGGCGGGAGGGGACCTCGAGCTCGGCCATGCGCGGTAGTGATCCGAGGACCGGAAGGCCGACTCGGTCGCAGGCGGCGCGCAGTACCTGGTCGTGACGCTCGCTGCCGACGCGGTTGAGGATGACGCCGCCCAAGCTGATCGCAGAGTCGAAGGTGGCGAAGCCGTGCAGGAGAGCGGCGAGACTCTGACTGTGGCCGCGGGCATCGACGACCAAAATTACTGGGGCGCCGAGTAATCCGGCGACCTGCGCGGTGGATCCTTCGGCGATCGGTGCGGCATGGTGCTCGTCTATGCGGCCGTCGAACAGACCCATGACGCCCTCGACCACCGCCAGATCACACCCCTGGGCACCGTGGCGGTACAGCGGTACAACGCGTTCGGCGCCGAACAGCACCGGATCGAGATTGCGACCGGGCCGCCCAGCCGCCAGGCCGTGATACCCCGGATCGATATAGTCCGGCCCCACCTTGAACGGTGCCACCCGATGCCCAGCGCGCCGCAGCGCCCCGATCAGACCGGTCGCAAGTGTCGTCTTCCCACTGCCCGAAGCGGGCGCGGCGATCACCACCGCCGGAACCTGCCCCGCGCTCACCACGGCCGCAGGCTTTCGCGGGCTTCGTCCCCCTTGTGTATGCCCGCACCGTGCGCCGATCCCGATACGGAGTGCCAATTCCCCGACGCCTCGGACCGGACCGTACTCCAAGGAGTCGAGCGATCAGAACGCACGCTGGCACACGAATGCGGAGTACCGACCCCCAGCAGCTTTCGGTAGGTCGAGTGATCACCAAGCGCTGGTGCGGGCAAACCCCGAGTACCGGCCTCCGCCAGTGCATTCTCGAGCGGCTCCGCGGTGGGTGAGGTCACCATTCGATTCCTCGCTGGCCCTTGCGGCCCGCATCCATGGGGTGCTTGAGCTTGGTCATTTCGGTGACGAGGTCGGCGGCATTCACGAGGGCTGCGGGGGCATCGCGGCCGGTGATGACTACATGTTGGTTACCCGGGCGGTTGCGGAGGGTTTCGATGACCTCGTCGATATCGACCCAGCCCCATTTGAGGGGGTACGTGAATTCGTCGAGGACGTAGAAGCGGTGTTGCTCGGCCTGCAGCCTGCGCGCGATCTCGCGCCACCCGGCCAGCGCGGCGGCCGCATGGTCCTCATCGGTGCCCTGCTTGCGGGTCCACGACCACCCCTCACCCATCTTGTGCCATTCGACCGGCCCACCGACACCGGTCTCCTCGTGCAGGCTGCCGAGGGTGCGAAATGCCGCTTCCTCCCCCACCTTCCACTTGGCACTCTTGACGAACTGGAATACCGCTATATCGAATCCCTGATTCCACGCCCGCAACGCCATCCCGAACGCGGCCGTCGATTTACCCTTCCCCGGCCCGGTATGCACCGCGAGCACCGGCAGATTCCGCCGCTGCCGCGTCGTCAGCCCATCATCCGGAACCGTCTCCGGCACACCCTTAGGCATCGAAACTCCTCGGTAGCCAATCGATCAGAACTTCCATCCGACCGCCCGGCGGCCGAACTCGCGAAAAGTAATGGCCCCCAAGGCGCTCGCGCGCAAGCAACCCGATCGGCGGTGATTCCGAGCCGATCGACGACCGAAGGCGCGGAGAGTCCCCCGCACAGGTTCGCCCGCCAGCCTTCTCCGCGCCGTGATGACGCAAGACGGATCGAGATGCCGATGCGATCATGTGCCGAGAGGCCGAATACCGCTGTTCGGCTACGGGTTCGGTAGGTAGATCCGCCACGATCAGGCCGCTCGTGTCACGCCGGGGCGACCGGAACCCGCACGGACGACATCGGCGACCGAGTCACCGGTCAGTTCGGCGAGTTGGAGGTAGCCCGCGCGCAGGGTGCGGGCCAGGTCGGCGGCGAGGCCCAGGCGGACCATGCCGCGTTCGCAGTCCACGACGATCGAGGTGATCGCCTCGGCGGCAAGCAGATTCGCAGCGGCACGGGCGCGGGGCACCGGATCGACACCGCCGGTGGCGCGGCCGTCGGTGAGCAGGACGAGCATCGGGCGGCGGCGCGGATCGCGGACGCGTTCGCGGTGCACGACCTCGCGGGCCTTCAAAAGCCCTGCGGCGAGTGGGGTTTTACCGCCGGTGCGAATACCGGACAGGCGTCGCACCGCGATATCCACCGAGGAGGTCGGCGGTAGGACGAGTTCGGCTTCTACGCCTCGCACGGTGATCACGGCGACCTTGTCCCGCCGCTGGTAGGCGTCACGCAGCAAAGCGACGACCGCGCCGGTAACCGCCGATAGACGGTCGCGCGCCGCCATGGATCCGGAGGCATCGACCACAAATACCACCAGATTGCCCTCGCGCCCTTCGCGATACGCGCCGCGCAGATCCTCGGCGGCCAGTCTCAGCGGGCCGTCGGCACGGCCGCGGGAGTGCTGGTGCGGTGCGGCGGCGAATACGGTGCCGAGCAGGTGCAGGCCGCCGGAGGTATCGGTACTGGACCGCACCGTGCGTCCCTGCCTGGTCTGTGCGCGCGAACGGCGGCCCGCCGCCCCCTCACCTATGCCGGGCACCTCCCAACGCGGCGGTGTCACAACGGATGTCGCGGGCGCGCCGATACGCCCCTCGCGCGCGGACGGTGACTGCCCGCCGCCCGGCGAATCCGGTCCATCGCCGTCGGGGGCTGGCGCACCTCCAGGGCCTGGACCACCATCTGGATCGTCGTCCGGGCCTCGATCATCCGGGCCACCGTTACTGGGCCCATCACCTCGATCGTTCGCATTGCTCAACGCACGATCGACATCGCTGGGGCCGCCATCCGGACCACCACGCGAACCCTCATCGTTCGACCGGCCGTTGTCGAGCTCATCCCCCGCAAGATCCTCCGCCCCCTGCTCCAATTCCGCACGCTCGCTGGACTTTTCCGCCTCTTCCCCGGCGGCGCGCATCGCGTCGTCCAGCTGCTCTTCGCTGATCCCGGGCTCATCGAACGGATCCCGCCGCCGCCGATGCGGCAATGCCAGCTCGGCCGCAACCCGCACATCCACCTCTGCCACCGCGTCCGCCCCACGCCAGGCCGCATGTGCGGTAGCGGTCCTGGCAACCACAAGATCCGCCCGCATCCCATCCACATCGAATGACGCACACAGCGCCGCGATCCGCCGCAACTCCACATCATCGAGCGCGACGGAAGCGGCCCGCTCACGGGCGGTGAGAATCCGCTCGGCCACCTCCCGATCGGCCGCGGCATAGCGTGCGGCGAATCCGGCCGGATCTGCCTCGTAGTCCAGCCGACGCCGCACCACCGACATCCGCATGTCCACATTCCGCGAGGCCGCGACATCGACGGTGAGCCCGAACCGGTCCAGTAGCTGCGGCCGCAGCTCACCTTCCTCCGGATTCATGGTGCCGACCAGCACGAATCGTGCCGGATGCGAATGCGAGACGCCATCGCGCTCGATATGCACCCGCCCCATCGCGGCGGCATCGAGCAGCACGTCCACCAGGTGGTCGTGCAGCAGATTCACCTCATCGACGTAGAGCACGCCGTGATGCGCGGCCGCCAACAGTCCGGGCCGGAACGCCTGCTCGCCGTCGCGCAGCACCCGCTCCAGATCCAGAGAACCGACCACTCGGTCTTCTGTGGCCCCCACCGGCAACTCGACCAGCCGAGCGGGCCGCGCACCCGTCTCATCGACAATGGGCGGCAGCAATTGCGCAAGCGCCCGCACCACAGTCGATTTCGCGGTTCCCTTCTCCCCGCGCACCAAGACACCGCCGATCCCGGGATGCACCGCACACAGGATCAACGCCAGCTGCAACCGCTCCTGCCCCACCACCGCCGAGAACGGAAAGCCCGCATCACCATCGGCACCGGAACGAGCCCCGGTCAGCGAAGAGGCATGCGGCGCGGTTTCGGTACGGGACATTGACACGCCCCAGACTCTATTAGCGCCACCACACCCACCTCCCAGCACCCTCCACTGCGGGACCTCCAGGGGCCGCATTGAGGGAAGGAGCGAGCCTTCCACTCAATAGGGGCCGCGAACACGCCGCGCCCACGCGGCCAACAACAGAGCTCAGCCCTTGCGCATGGGCAAATGCATGATGCCGTCTTCTTCGAACTCGTCGCCGTCGGGTTTGAACCCGAACTTGGCGTACAAGTCGACCAGATAGGTCTGGGCACTCAAGCGCACAGTCGCCGAACCCGCCTCGGCGAGCGCGGCCTGCACCAGCCGGGTGGTGTACCCGTGCCCGCGCGCCGGAACCGACGTGCACACCCGGCCGATGCGGAACGATTTCACGCCGTTCTCGTGCTCCTCGGTCAACCGCAGCGTCGAGATGATCTCGCCCTCGTCATCGAGCCAGAAATGGCGTGTCTCCGGCAGCAGGTCGAAACCGTCCAGCTCCGGGTACGCGCATTTCTGCTCGACGACAAATACTTCGACGCGAAGCTTCAACAGCTGGTACAGGGTGGCGGTGTCGAGATCGAGCGCCCAGGACCGTTTGAGTGCAACCGTTGACATCATCGCGTCTTGCTATCACAACTACGCGATCGGCGCGACCCCTGCGTGCTTCGGCGTGTTGTCCGACACACCGTTCAGGTTCAGGGTTTTGGTCGACCAATCCCAGACTTCCTGGAACAGCGCCTGGTTCTCCGAGAGCTTCACGCCCAGCGAGGGCACCATTTCCTTCAGCTTGGGCGACCAGTCGTCGTATTCGCGCGGGAAGCACCGCTGCAGCACGTCGATCATGGCGCTCACACAGGTCGACGCGCCGGGTGACGCGCCGAGCAGACCCGCAATGGTGCCGTCTTCGGCGGCGATGACCGCCGTGCCGAACTCGAGCACACCGCCCGCACCCTTGCGCCGGATGACCTGCACGCGCTGCCCCGCGGTGATCAGCTCCCAGTCGTGGCCGTCCGCGCGCGGAATGAACTCCTCCAGCGTGGCCACCTTGCCCGCCTCGGACTTGAGCAGCTCGCTGACCAGGTACTTGGTCAGGCCGAGTTCGGTGACGCCGACGCCGAGCAGCGAGAAGATGTTGTTCGGCTTGACCGACTTGAACAGATCGGTGTTCTTACCGTCCTTGAGGAACTTCGGCGTCCACCCGGCGTACGGGCCGAACAGCAGGCCGGGACGGCCCTTGATGATGCGAGTGTCCAAGTGCGGCACCGACATCGGCGGTGCGCCGACGGCGGCCTTGCCGTAGACCTTGGCCTCGTGCTTGTAGATCAGATCCGGGTTGGTGCAGCGGATGAACTGACCGCTGATCGGGAAGCCGCCGAACCCCTTGGCCTCCTTGATGCCCGACTTCTGCAGCAGCGGCAGCGCACCGCCACCGGCGCCGACGAAGACGAATTTGCTGATGAGCGTCCGGGTTTGGCGAGTACGCAGGTTACGCACCTTGACCAGCCAGGAGCCGTCGGACTGCTTGGTGAGGTCGCGTACCTCGTGACCGAAGGCCAGATCGACGCCGGAGCGGCCGAGGTAGGCCAGCAGTTCGCTGGTGAGCGAACCGAAGTCGATATCGGTGCCCTCATCGGTCCAGTTGAGCGCGATCGGATCGGAGAAGTCGCGGCCCCTGGCCATCAGCGGCAGCCGCTTGGCGAATTCGTCGGGGCTGTCGACGTATTCCATCGTCGAGAACAGCGGATGCCGCGACAGCGCCTCGTACCGCTTGCGTAGGTAGTCCACATTGTCCGCGCCGTGCACGAAGCTGACGTGCGGGATGGGGTTGATGAAGGCGGAGGGATCGCCGAGGATGCCGTTCTCCACGCCGTAGGACCAGAACTGGCGCGAGACCTGGAAGCGCTCGTTGATGTCGATGGCCTTGCTGATATCGACCGAGCCGTCCGGATTCTGCGGGCTGTAGTTCAGTTCGCACAGTGCGGAGTGTCCGGTGCCCGCGTTGTTCCACGGATCGCTGCTCTCGGCGGCGGCCGCGTCCAGCCGCTCGAATAGGGAGATCGACCATTCCGGCTGCAACTGCCGAAGCAGTGCGCCGAGAGTGGCACTCATGATGCCGGCACCGATGAGTACTACATCGGTCTTTTCAGTCATGGCAGCGTTCGGCACGGGTAGATCGACTTCCTTGTCCTTCTGCGCACGCCCACCCCCACGGTGGGCCTGCTGGGCACGGGCGCTATGTGGTTGTTGCGAGTCCTGCGTGACTCGGCGAGGTGTAGGTTACCCGCCGTTCACCTAGCCCAATTGTGCACCTCACCTGTTCGAAGTCCGGCAACGAACCTACTGAATGTGACATAGATTCCTTCCTGGGTTCGACCTTCGAAACCGCCCTGACGTCGCCTAGATTGATCCTTGTGACGAATAAAGCTTCGCTCAGCGTGTCCGATATCACCGCCCCGGCAGCCGAGCGATGGCAGCCAGATGTCCTCGGTGCGGGCTATGAGCAGCGCAGTCTGCCGCTCGGTCCGGACCCCGATGGTGAGGGCGAGGCCGTCGCGACCCTCGTTCGCTACACCCCCGACACCGGTGCCACCACCGAACCCGCGGTGCTGTACGTGCACGGTTTCACCGACTACTTCTTCCAACAGCATCTGGCCGAGCACTTCGCCGGGCGCGGACATCGGTTCTACGCGCTGGATCTGCGCAAGTGCGGTCGCTCGCTGCGCGACGGCCAGACACCGCACTACGTCACCGATCTGGCCCTCTACGACGCCGAGCTGAACGAGTCACTGCGCGTCGTCCAGGAAGAGGCGGGCGACAACGTGCTGCTGGTCGCGCATTCGACCGGCGGACTCATCGTGTCGCTCTGGCTGAATCGGCTCAACCAGGCGAAGGGCACGGCCAAGTCGGGCATTGTCGGCCTGGTGCTGAACAGCCCTTGGTTCGACCTGCAGGGCCCGGCGTACTACCGGACCATCGGCACCCCGGTGATCAAGATGCTCGGCCGGATCCGGTCGATGGTCGAACTACCCGGCAACAAGATCAGCTCCTACGGCGACAGCCTGCACCACAGCGTCGCGGGCGAGTGGGATTACAACCTGGATTGGAAGCCGCTGACGGGCTTCCCGGTCCGGCTCGGCTGGCTGCGCGCGATCCGCAACGGGCACGCCCAGCTGCAGGCGGGGCTCTCGGTCGGCGTGCCCGCGTTGATTCTGCGTTCGCGCATCACGAAATTCGCGCGCAAGTACGGTCCGGCCGTCGATGTGGCGGATGCGGTGCTCGATGTGCGCCAGATCCAGCGCTGGTCGGGCTGCCTCGGTGATCGGACCAATATCGTCCCGATCGACGGCGCGCGCCACGATGTCTTCCTGTCCTCGGCCGAACCGCTGGCCAAGGCCTTCGCCGAACTCGACAGCTGGCTGGACTGGCTGGCGGTCTTCCATCGGAAGACCGCCGGATCACCAGAGGCTGGTGCGTAGCACGATCTCGGTGGCCAATTCGTGGTCGGCCTCGGTCGCCACATTGTCGACGTCGATCTCCACGACCCGGAATTCGCCGTAGACGTAGCGACCGGAGGCATCCGCGACCGAACGCGGCAGATTCTTGGTGACCAGCACGGTGGCGGCGACCTCCACCGGCCGACACGTGGGGTCCGCGACAGCGCCGTCGGCGGCCGGAATCGCGGGATGGCCGCGATCGGCGACGACAAGGCTGATGAACCGGCCGAAACCGCCCGCGCAGACCTGCCAGCCCAGCTGCGCGCCCGCGCCGCGTCCGGCGACATTCACCCATGGAATGCCGAGTTCGTCGAGGATGGCGTGCACACCCGCCGGATCCAGGTCCGCTATCGATTCCACCGCGATGGTGCGCAGGTCCGAGGTGTGCAACCGCGCGCACACCTGGTCGTAGACGTCGACCGGATCACCGGCATCGGGCAACAGCAGCACGCTGTGCCGAGACTCCGGGCCGTCGACCCGTACGGTCCATGCCCGGTCACCGACCGTGATCCGCCGAGATTTCACCCGAAATACGGTACACGCCCGAAGTCAACTTCTCGGTCCGTACGGGCGCGAGCTTGCAGCTCTGACCGGCGTCGCGTTGACCGCGTGGTCGGCGGCGTGACTCACTGCCCAGCCCGCCACACCGCGTGCGGCGATGTTGCGGGCCGCGTTCACATCAGCGTATTCAGCGAAGCCGCATGGCGCACACGGAAAGTGGCTTGGTTCGGCCGGTTTTGCTTCGACACATGCCCATTTCGGCGATTGTGCGGGCTGATCAAAAGGGTGTGCTGCCGACTCCCAGGCCCGAGACGATGGTCGGCAGATCGGTGGGTGCACCGTCGGTGAGCAGGCGTTCGATATGGGCGATGTCGAGGTGCTGTTCGAGCAGGTCGGCGAGCAGGTCGAGTTGGGACGAGCGGATCGCGGCTACCGAAGTATTCCCGGCGACGGCGAAACCGTGCCGTCCGGCGTGGGCGGCGACCTCGCGGAGCCAGGAGCGACGGAACTCATCCGATTCCAGCAGGCCGTGCAGGTGTGTGCCCCAGATCGCGTCGCGCGCAGTGCCCTCCGCGGTCGGGGAGCCGTCCAGCTCCAGCCAGGCCGGATCACCGCTGCGCTCGACGCGACCGTGGTGAATCTCGTAGCCGTGTACGGGAATTCCGTTACCACGCCCGGTGCTGCGCCGCAGCACCTTCGGGTCGGCGAATTCGATCTCCAGATCGAGCAGACCCAGACCCTCGACCGCCCCCGTACCCGATTCGACCCGGTCGACGATGCGACTTCCGAGCATCTGATATCCGCCGCAGATGCCGAGGATCGGCCGCCCGGATGCGGCTCTGGCCTGTAGCGCATCGGCAATTCCGGTGCGCCGCAACCACTCCAGATCCGAGACGGTCGCCTTACTGCCCGGCAGCACCACCAGATCGGCATCGGCCAGCCGGGACGGTTCGCCGACCCAGCGCACCGCGACACCTGGCTCACAGGCCAACGCTTCGATATCGGTGGAATTGGAGATGCGCGGCAAACGGATCGCGGCGACCGTGAGCCATTCGGCGCCGACCGGCGGGCTGGGACGGCCGACCGGCGTGTCGGCGACCGTGCCGAGCGAGTCCTCCGCGTCGATCCACAGTTCGTCCGCGTAGGGAATGACACCGAGTGTGCGACGTCCGGTCAGCTCGGTGAGCCGGTCGAGTCCGGGACGCAGCAATTCTGCATCGCCGCGGAACTTGTTGACGATGAAGCCGGAGATCAGTTGCTGGTCTTCGGGTTCGAGGACGGCCACGGTGCCGAACAGGTGCGCGAGCACGCCGCCGCGGTCGATATCGCCGACCACGAGCACCGGCAGTCGCGCCGCCTGGGCAAGCCCCATATTCGCCAGATCGGTGGCGCGCAGATTGATTTCGGCGGGCGAACCGGCGCCCTCGCAGATCACCACATCGAATTCGGTGCGCAGCGAATCCAGTTCGGCGGCAACGACTTCGCGTAGGTCCTGGCGATGCTGGAAATAGTCACGCGCGCCGACGGTGCCGATGGCCTTGCCGCGCACCACGAGTTGGGAGCGTCGGTCGCTGCCGGGTTTGAGCAGGACCGGATTGAACCGGACACTCGGCTCGAGCCCGCACGCCGCCGCCTGCAGGGCCTGGGCGCGACCGATCTCGCCGCCATCGAGGGTGACCACCGAATTGTTGGACATGTTCTGTGCCTTGAACGGCGCGACTCGAACACCGCGCCGGGCGAACATGCGGCAAAGTCCGGCCACCACAACGCTTTTCCCGGCGTCGGAAGTTGTTCCGGCGATCAGCAGCGCGCCCTTCAATGCGCTGGTCACGGCGCGAGCCTGCGCGGTCCACTCGTCACGGCACGGTGAGAATCTCGGCGCCCATGTCGGTCACGACCAACGTGTGTTCGAACTGCGCCGTCCACTTGCGGTCCTTGGTGACCACGGTCCAGCCGTCGTCCCAGATCTCGTAGTCGATACCGCCGAGGTTGATCATCGGCTCGATGGTGAAGGTCATGCCCGGCTCGATGACCGATTCGATGGCGGGCTGGTCGTAGTGCAGGATGACCAGGCCGCTGTGGAAGGTGGGGCCGACGCCGTGCCCGGTGAAATCGCGCACCACGCCGTAGCCGAAGCGGTTGGCGTAGGACTCGATGACGCGTCCGATCACATTGAGCGCCCGGCCCGGCCGAACCGCCTTGATGGCCCGCATGGTCGCCTCGTGCGTGCGCTCGACCAGCAGTCGCACCTCCTCGTCGACATCACCGGCCAGGAAGGTCTTATTGGTGTCGCCGTGCACGCCGTCGATATAGGCGGTCACGTCGATATTGACGATGTCGCCGTCCTCGATCACCGTCGAATCCGGAATGCCGTGGCAGATCACCTCGTTCAGCGAGGTGCAGCACGACTTCGGAAAACCCTTGTAGCCCAAGGTCGATGGATATGCGCCGTGGTCGCACATGTATTCGTGCGCGATGCGGTCCAGCTCATCGGTGGTGACACCGGGTGCGACCGCCTTGCCCGCCTCCTCGAGCGCCTGCGCCGCGATCTTGCCCGCGATCCGCATCTTCTCGATGGTCTCGGCCGTCTGCACCCAGGGTTCACGGCCCTCGTTCACGGTCTTCTTCCACGCATACTCCGGACGCTCGATCGAGCGCGGAACCTCACGGGTGGGCGAGAGCGTGCCGGGAACAAGCGGCTGGCGGGTACGCACTGACATGGATCAAGAGTATCCGCACCGGTCATCGCGCACTGTCCTTGCCCGAGCCGCGAACGCGCGGTCAACTGAAGGAATAGTTGCGGACCACGGTCCGTTTAGGCTGGTGGTTGACGTAGAAACTTCACACGAACAGGACTCGAGCTGTGGAACTGGGACTCACGACTTTCGCGGAGCTGTACCCGGTCGGCGACCGACCGGCGCCCACCGCGGCCGAACGGCTGCGCGAGGTGGTGGACGAGGCGGTCACCACCGAGCGCGCCGGACTCGACGTCTATGGCGTCGGCGAACATCACCGCAAGGATTTCGCGGCATCCGCGCCGGCGGTCGTCCTGGCCGCGATCGCGGCACGGACCGAGCGCATCCAGCTGACCAGCGCGGTCAGCGTGCTGAGCTCGGATGATCCGGTACGGATGTACCAGGATTTCGCCACGCTGGACGGACTCTCGAACGGTCGCGCCGAGTTGATGGCCGGACGCGGTTCGTTCACCGAGAGCTTTCCCCTGTTCGGTTACGACCTGAGCGACTATGACGAGCTCTTCGAGGAGAAACTGGCGCTGCTGCTGCACATTCGCGGGGACAAGCCGGTGACCTGGAACGGCAAATTCCGTGCCCCGCTGCGCGATGCGGTGATCTACCCGCGCACCGACAACCGGCCGCTGCCGGTCTGGATCGCGGTGGGCGGCAGCCCGGAATCCGTGGTCCGCGCCGGATTGCTCGGCCTACCGCTGGCGATCGCGATCATCGGCGGCCAGCCCGCCCGTTTCAAGCCGCTGGTGGATCTGTACCACCGGGCACTCGAACAGGGCGGCCACGAGCAGCAGCCGGTGGCGGTGCACGCGCACGGCTATATCGCCGATACCGACGAACAGGCCGCCGCCGACTTCTACGCGCCGTACGCCGGGGCGATGAGCACCATTGGGCGCGAACGCGGTTGGGGCCCGATGACCCGCGCACAGTTCGATGCCCTGCGCTCCCAGAGCGGTTCGCTCTTCGTGGGCACCCCGGACTACGTCGCGGAAAAGATCACCGACATCCGCGACACCCTCGGCCTGGACCGCTTCATGCTGCACACCAGCGTCGGCACCCTGCCGCACGAAAAGGTGCTGCACAACATCGAATTGCTCGGCGC
>NZ_BDBY01000260.1 GCF_001613225.1 Nocardia pseudovaccinii NBRC 100343 | reverse complement strand
GCGAGCGCCAGTCCAACGGCCTCCGCAGAGACCAACTGATCGGTATGCAGTACTCGCAGGTCCCACACCTTCTGCTGCCAGGTCCGCGCCGCCACCACGGTCGGACCGTCGGCGAGCAGGAGTATCGCTTCGAGCAGATCAGCGCGGGCGTCTTCGGCGGCGACAAGCATCGGCCAACCTTCCGACAGCTCCAATGCTTCATGCCCTGGCCACAGTTCCGGATGTCTGGCCGCCGCCATCTTGATATGCAGCCGAACCTCATGCTTGATGGCCGCGGCGAAGGCGACGTACGCCTCCCGCCTGGCGCCGTCCCATCGGGTCGCGTGCTGGCGGTCCCACTGCAAGCGGTCCTTGCGGATGTTGAAGTAGTAACCGATCCAGGCCGAGGTGGCACCGGTCACGATCGCGATCCCAGCACTGTAGAGGGCAAACACCGGCACAGCGTAGTTGGCCGACCATCCACGCGCGCAACAGATCTCGGCCTCGCGACGCGCGATACCGAGGCTCGAGCCGTCACGCCGAGCAGTGGATGTAGCCCAAGGGCCTATCCGCCGAGTTGCGCTTCGAAGGCGATGCGGTCGCCCCGGTAGAGCGCGCGGACGCGTTCGACGGGCGCACCCTGCTGGTCCACGCTGCGCCGGTGCAGGAGTAGCAGCGGCAGAGCCGTGGTGCACTCCAGCAAGGCGGCCTCGCGCGGGGAGGCCAGGACGGTTTCGATGCGTTCGGTGGCCTTGCCGAGTACCACGCCCGAGGCGCGCACCGCGGCGTAGAGCGATGTCGTCGGATCGTAGGTATCCCGCAGGTGACCGAAGCGGTCGAGGGGCATGAAGGTGCTCTCCAGGCCGATGCGTTCGCCGTCGGCGAGGAGTACGCGTTCCAGGTGCATGACCGGGGTGCCCGGGGTGAGCCCGAGGTCACGGGCGGTATCGGCGTCCGCGGGGACGTCGTCCCAGCCGACCAGCAGTCGGCCGGGCACGCGGCCGTGACTGATGGCCCCCTCGGTGTAGGAGCGCAGCGACAGCGGCTGCACCATCTTCGGCCGGGACACCACCGTCCCACGGCCCTGGCGGCGGATTCGACCCTCCACCAATAGATCTCGCAGTGCCTGCCGGACGGTTTCGCGGGCGACCTCGAATCGAACGGCGAGCTCGCGCTCGGAGGGGACGGGGTCACCCTCCTCCAGATCGGTCATCAGCTGCTCGAGTTCGGTGCGCACCAGGTACGACTTCGGCAGCCGCGGCGCCGAATCGATACGCCCGCCGCGCATTTCGTCGGCCTCGGCTCTCGTCGCACCTGATGTGTCCATACCGACAGCCTACCCCGGATTGGTCTATACCAATTGTTAACCCAGCGTTCGCGCGGGCAACACTCGTTGGTCTAGACCATTGCGCATTATGTACCCATGCGATTGGTCATCATCGGCGGCGGAATCCTCGGCACCGCGCACGCCCTGGCCGCCATCGGCCGTGGTCACGAGGTCGTGCAGCTCGAGCGGGAGCCCGAGGCGCGCGGTGCGACGGTGCGCAATTTCGGCCTGGTGTGGGTTTCCGGGCGCTCGGCCACCGAACTGGACTTCACGCTGCGCTCCCGGCAGCTGTGGGAGGAGATCGGCGGCAAGGTGCCCGGTGTCGGATTCCGGGCCGCCGGATCGATCACGCTGGTGCGCACCCCCGCCGAACTCGCGGTCGCCGAGGCCGCCGCGGCGAGCCCGCATGCCGGAGCCCGCGGCTTCGAACTGTACGACCCCGAACAGGTGCGCGCGATCAATCCGGCCCTGCGCGGCAAATTCCTTGCCGGACTGCACTGTTCGACCGACGCCGCCGTCGAATCCCGGCAGGCACTGCCAGCGCTGCGCGCCTATATGACCGCATCGGACCGCTACACCTTCCATGCGCGCACCGAGGCCCGCCAGGTCACCGATACCGGTTCCGGCGCAACGGTTCTCGACGATCAGGGCCGCACCTTCGAGGCAGATCTCGTGTTGGTCTGTCCGGGCGCGGCGCACACCGGCCTGACCCGCGAACTCGTCGGCACCATCCCGGTGCGCCGAGTCCGGCTGCAGATGATGCAGACCGCGCCGCTCGGCGAACCGCTGACCACCGCGATCGCCGACGGCGACAGCTTCCGCTACTACCCGGGCTTCGCCGGTCCGGAGTTGGACGTGCTGAACGCGGAACAGTCGCAGACCGCGATCGCCGCCGAGCACAGGATGCAGCTGCTGTGCGTGCAGCGCCTCAACGGCGGTCTCACCATCGGCGACACCCACGAATACGAGCAGCCCTTCGCCTTCGATGTGGACGAGGCGCCGTACGAACACCTCACCGCCGTCACCGAGGAACTACTGGGACGCAAACTCCCGCAGGTAGTGCGGCGCTGGGCGGGCGTCTACAGCCAGAGCATCGATCCGGCCACCATCGTGACCCGTGCGAAGGCCGATGCACACATCTGGGTCGTCACCGGTCCGGGCGGCCGCGGTATGACCCTCGGCCCCGCGATCGGCGCGGAAACCGCCGACCTGCTGAATCTCTGAGGAGCACCCGTGCCGGATAAGCACATCACCCTCGCCGTCCTGGATATGGCGGGCACCACGGTCGCCGACGGCGGACTGGTACTGCGCGCCTTCGATGCCGCCGCGACCAGTGCCGGTATCGAAATCGAAGGACCGCAACGTGACAGGGCCCGCCAGTATGTGCTCGACACCATGGGCCAGTCGAAGATCGCGGTCTTTCGCGCCCTGCTCGGCGACGAGGAGCGCGCACAGGCCGCCAACCTCGCCTTCGAGGCCGCCTATGACGCACTGATCGATGAGGTCGATATCACTCCGATTCCCGGTGCGGCCGAGGCGATTTCCGCACTGCGCGCGGCCGGAGTCAAGGTCGCGCTCACCACGGGATTCAGCCGCACTACCCGGGATCGGCTGCTGAAGGCCCTGGGCTGGAACGAGATCGCCGATCTGACGCTGGCCCCCGCGGATGCCGGACGCGGCCGCCCATACCCGGACATGGTCTTGACCGCGCTGCTGCGGCTCGGCATCGATGCCGTGGATCAGGTTGCGGTACTCGGTGATACGACCAGTGATATCGCCAGTGGTCTGGCCGCCGGAGCGCGAATTGTCGCAGGGACGCTGACCGGCGCACATGACGCGGCGCAGCTGCGTGCGGCGGGCGCCACCCACGTGGTGGCCTCTGTGACCGAATTCGCGGACTTGATCCTCGACCGAACCTGATCGCCCCGAATCCCCCGTCCCTTCGATTCCACACCCGACACGAACCGAAAGTTGCAGTCATCGTGCGTACTTCGAACACGCAGGGCCGTCTGGCGCGCACCATTTCCCGGACCGCGCTGGCCGTCACCGCCGTCACCGCCGTCGCGCTCACCGCGGCCTGTGGCGGCACCGGCACCGACAGCGGCGGCGGCAAGACCATCACCGTGTACTCCGCCGACGGCGTCGGCAGCTGGTACACGAACCAATTCGACGAATTCAAGAAGAAGACCGGTATTTCGGTGAACCTGGTCGAGGCCGGTTCGGGCGAGGTCGTCAACCGGGTGGACAAGGAGCAGTCCAATCCGCAGGCCGATGTGCTGGTGACGCTGCCGCCGTTCATTCAGAAGGCCAAGAGCTCCGGGTTGTTGCAGGACAGCGGAATCGACACCAGCTTCGTCGCGGCAAGCGATAAGGATGCCGACGGCAAGTACGTCACGCTGGCGGGCAACTACCTGTCCTTCATTGCCAATCCATCGGTCGACACCACCAATCTCACCTGGGACGACCTGCTGAAGCCGGAGTTCAAGGGCAAGCTGCAATATTCGACGCCGGGTCAGGCCGGTGACGGCACCGCGGTGCTGATCCTGCTGCAGAATCTGCTCGGCAAGCAGGGCGCACTGGACTACCTGGCCAAGTTGCAGGCCAATAATGTCGGCCCGTCCTCGTCCACCGGCAAGCTGCAGGCCAAGGTCGACAAGGGTGAGCTGGTTGTCGCCAATGGCGATGTCCAGATGAACCTCACCACCGTCAAGGACAAGGGCTCGAAGTTCAATATCTTCTTCCCGGCCGCCGCCGACGGCAAGCGCTCCACCGTGGCCGTGCCGTACGTAATGGGCCTGGCCAAGGGCGCTCCGCACCAGAGCGAGGCGAAGCAGCTCATGGAGTTCCTGCTCTCGGCCGACGCGCAGAAGTCGCTGCCCGACACCTTCGCGGTGCCTGCCCGCAAGGAGCTGCGTGATGCCCCGGCGACCGGTTCCGGTCCCTCCGCCAGCGCCGTGCTCAAAGGGGTCGAAGTCGTGAATGTCGATTGGACCAAGGTGCTTTCGGACCTGGACACCGATGTGGCGGCTTACAACAAGGCAACCGGGCAGTAGATCCACCAAACCGAGGAGCCGAAACAATGTCCGTCGGTGACGCGCATCCCAGGTCGGTAATCGCAGCCGAATTGACCACCACCGCAATCGAACCCGCGATTGTGTTCGACCGGGTAGGGGTCAGCTACGGCCGCGGCCGCAAGACCACGGTCGCACTGACCGATTTCAATCTGCGCGTCGCCGCCGGTGAGACGGTCGCGCTCCTCGGACCGAGCGGCTCGGGCAAGTCGACCGCACTCGAGGCGCTGGCCGGATTCGTCCGGCCGACCTCGGGTGCGGTGCGGCTGGCCGGGCGCGATGTCACCGACCTCTCGCCCGCCAAGCGCGGGATAGGTGTGGTCGTGCAGTCGTATGCGCTGTTTCCGCATATGCGGGTGCACGACAATGTGGCATTCGGATTGAAGGCGCATCGGGTGCCGCGCAAGGAGATCGACGGGCGCGTGGCGGAGGCGCTGGCAATGGTCGGCATGGCCGCCTATGCGAAGCGGTTGCCGCGCGAACTGTCCGGCGGTCAGCAGCAGCGAGTGGCGATCGCGCGTGCGCTGGCGATCCGGCCGAAGGTGCTGCTGCTCGATGAACCGCTGGCCGCCCTGGATGCCCAGTTGCGGCAGTCGATGCTCGGCGAGTTGCAGGAGTTGCGAAAGGCATTGCCGGATACGGCGATGCTGTATGTCACCCACGATCAGGCCGAGGCGCTGGCCTTGGCGGATCGGATCGCGGTGATGCGCGATGCGCGGCTGGTCGATATCGACACCGCCGAGAATCTGTGGCGGCGACCACCGAGCGACTTCACGGCGGCTTTCCTCGGTGGCGCAAACCTTCTGCCCTGCACCGTGAATCGGGTGTCCGGCACCGCAGCGCTGGTTACTGTCGGGACTCTTACGCTGCGGGCTGAGGCACCGGATATCCCCGGCGGTTGGGGCGCGGACGCACGCGGATTGCTTTGTGTGCGTCCGCATACTGTGCAGATCGGTGCCACTTCCGAGCGGAATGCGGTGCGCGGCACCGTCGTATCGAATGTGTGGCGTGGGGCCTCGACGCGATTGCGACTGACGGTCGACGGATTGGATGACGAGATCACCGCCGATGTGCCCGGCCACCTCGGTACCGAGGTCGGCGCGATCGTCGGCGCGCGGTTTCCTGACCCGGCGGGAGTGTTGATTCCGCCGACCCTCGGTGTGGCAGGGACGTCGGCCACGCACGAGCTAGGCGTGCCGAAATGAGGGGCGGCACGATTCCGGCTCGGCGGGGCGCCGCGTTCCCTGTTGTCACGGGACATCTCCGTAGTCCCGGCGACGACCAGAGCTCGACCGCCGGGTGGGTGCTGGTCTTCGCCGGGACGACGGCGGGACTCACCTCGACGGGCATGTCGCAGCCGAGCGGCAATGAGGCCGAGGCATGAGCACTTCTGCCCTGCTCGAACCGCAGATCACCGAGAACGCTCCGCCAGCTCTTCAGCGCAATTTGCGGCCGGTGCTGTGGACCCTGCCGCCGCTACTCGTGGTGCTGCTCATCGCGGTGTATCCGATAGTGCGGGTACTCGCCGAATCGACCGAGACCGAGGACGGTCGGGGTACGGCCGTCTGGTCGCGGGTGCTCGGCTCTGAATCGTTCCGTAATGCGTTGTGGCGCACCATTTCCATTGCGGTCTGCTCGACCGTCGGGTGTCTGGTGCTCGGTACGTTTCTCGCGATTGTGCTGGCATTCGTGCCGTTTCCCGGTTCGGCGCTGGTCGGTAGATTGATCGATACGGTGCTCACGCTGCCGTCATTCCTGATCACCTTGGCCTTCACGTTTCTGTACGGCACGGCCGGGGCTGTCAACGCGCTGATCGCCCGGATCACCGGGGACAAGACGCCGGTGCTGGATTTCCTGAGCACACCGCTCGGTGTGATCCTCGCCGAGATCACCTTCTTCACGCCGTTCGTCGTACGACCGCTTCTCGCCGGATTCGCTCAACTGCCGCGCGAACAATTGGATGTGGCGGCCAGCCTCGGCGCATCGCCGTGGCGGGTGCTGCGCCAGGTGGTCATGCCGGAGGCATGGCCCGCGCTGGCGGCGGGCGGCAGTCTCGTTCTGCTGTTGACGCTCAACGAATTCGGCATCGTGCTGTTCACCGGCGCGAAGGGCGTGACAACCCTGCCCGCGCTGATCTACACCCGCGGCATCGTGACCTTCGACCTGCCGGGCGCGGCAGTACTGGCCTCGGTGCAGGTGCTGCTGTCGCTGAGCCTGTATATCGGCTACCGGCTGATCTTCGCCCGCTTCGCCGGAAGGGAGAGCTGACCATGCTGGTCTGGACGCGTCGTGGCCGGGGAATCGTGTTGACGGTTTTCGCCCTTGTCGTGGTCGTGGTGTTCGTCGCGCCGATCGCCACGGTGGTCGGGGCCGCGCTGGCGGGCAGCTGGACCGGGCCGCTGCCCTCGAATCTCGGTGTAGCCAACTTCCGTGCAGCGCTGTCCGGCCAAGAGGCCGCGAGTCTTTCGGTCAGTCTGCAGACCGCACTGCTCTCCGGCGGGGTCGCCCTGATCCTGGGTACCTGGGCCGCACTCGCCGCGCGCGAGGCCCCCGGCTGGTGGGGCAAACTCACCGACGCGGTCTTCCATCTGCCGGTGGCGGTGCCGTCGGTGGCCATCGGTCTCGGCGTGCTCATCGCCTTCAATGAGCGGCCGCTGCTGCTCGGCGGCACCAAATGGATTGTCATCGTTGCACATTCGGTGCTCGTCCTGGCCTACGCCTTCAGCGCGGTCTCGGCCGCGCTCGATCGGCTCGATCCCGCCTACCGGCAGGCCGCGGAATCCCTCGGCGCGGGTCCGGTCCGGGTGCTGTTCCAGGTGACGCTGCCGCTACTGCTGCCCGCGCTCGGCGCTGCCGCGGGTTTGGCGATCGCGCTTTCGATGGGCGAGCTCGGCGCGACCGTCATGGTCTATCCGGCCACCTGGAAGACATTGCCGGTCACCATTTTCGGGCTCACCGATCGCGGTGAGGTATTCGACGCGGCCGCGAGTACCTGCCTGCTGTTGGCGGTGACGCTGATCGCCTTGGTCGTCCTCGGTCGGCTGCGTGGTCGCGCCGCACTGCGCTGAGCACCATACGATGCCCCCATGTCAGCACTGCCCCTGATCTTCACCGCGGGCTGGGCGAGCGGGGTCAATGCCTATGCGGTGGTCCTGCTGCTCGGCATCTTCGGCGTGACCGGCCTGTCCGACGAGGTGCCGGAGGCACTGCAGCGCACCGATGTGCTGATCGCGGCCGGTGTGTTGTTCCTCATCGAGGCCGTCGCGGACAAGGTCCCCTATCTCGACAGCTTCTGGGATGCGGTGCACACCATCGTGCGCCCGGCATCGGGTGCGGTTGTCGCGGCGCTGCTCGCGGGCCAGGACGGTTCGCTTCCCCAGCTGGCGGCCGGTGCGGTCGGCGGAACCACCGCCCTGGCAAGCCATCTCGTGAAGGCCGGAACACGGATGGCGATCAACACCTCGCCGGAACCCGCCAGCAATATGGTCATGAGCCTCGTCGAGGATCTGACCGTCGGCGGCATCGTCACCATCGCGATCTTCCACCCGGTCGTGGCGGCCGTCTGTGCGGGCACACTGCTGGTGATCGGCTTGATCCTGGTCTATCTGCTGGCGAGCCGAATCCGCCGCTATCGCATTCGCCGCAGACAACGTCGCGAGGCCAAACGCGCGGCGGCCGTCTAGGCGGGTTTGCGCCACACCAACGAGTAGCGCCAGAAGACCAGCCGCCGCACCCGCGCACCGGGCAGAACCGCCGCGACCCGCGCCCGCACCTGCCGTGTCGTCAGCGGCGGATCGAGCACAACCGGCATGACATCATGCGTCTGCTCGACCGCATACCAACTCCCCTGCCCACGCGCCCGAAGAATCCGAAACACCATCCCCAGCACCCGCTGCCCGATCGCCGCCACCAACTCGACGGGTAGTTCCCGAACAAGATCGGGTCGTGGCAATGCCACCGCCGCAATCACACCACCCGGCCGTAGTGCCCGTGCCAATACCGGCAGCACCTCTTCGAGGGGCATGTGGTGCAACGTGCTGATCGACACGATCGCGTCGTAGGTTCGATCGGGTAGTGGTTGCTCCAGCACATCCCCGAGAATGCACCTGACATTCTCCGGCACGGCCTGCTGCGCCGCGTCGATCATCACCGCGGACCGATCAATCGCATCGACATGCTCGGCGCGCCGTGCAAGTTCCCCCGCGAACGCCCCGGCCCCACAGCCGACGTCCAACACCCGGGTACACGGAGTGGGCAGCTGCCGTATGAGAAACCGTTGGTAGTACGCGTTGTGACTCCACTTGAACTTGCCCATCCAGCACACCCTGCCACGCGTCTGCCGAAAGTACTTGCGCGCCCGAAATTATGTTCCGATCGCGGTGAAATTCCGTTGCGGAGCAGAGGTTATCGATCGGGTGCGCCGCGGCGTGGCGGCTGATCGACACTGACCTCGCACGAACTCGGATGGACGGGGATGCCATCCGTCGACCACACCAATTTGGAGACAGAATGTCCGAGTCGGTCATCCAGCTGCCCACCGACGGCGAAACGGTTATCGAAACCTATGAGCGAATCGCTCGACGCGGGGCGATGGTTCCGGTCGAGCTGACCGGCGGTGTCGCCGCCTGGAGCGCGGCGAGCTACCAGGCGGTGAGTGAAGTACTCGCCGGTGACGGCACACTCTTCAGCAAGAGCGCCAAGAACTGTCCGGCCCTGCACAACGGCACCATTCCGGCCGACTGGCCGATGCGCGCGCTGACCGATATCGACCATATGCTGAACAAGGACGGCGAGGACCATCGGCGATTACGCAAGACGATCAGCGCCGCATTCACACCTGCTCGGTGGCCGGACTCGAGCCTCGGATTCATCACCCACAGCCCCGAAACTCTCGCCGAACAGGTCATCGAGCACCTGCGCGCCGTGGGCAAACTCCAACCCCCGACCGCACGGTAGGCATCATGGACGACCATGCTCTCGCCGCCGAACTCGCCCGCCTGGCCGGTGAACGCCTGCTTGAGATCCGCGAACAAGGTGGCGCGGCGGACGACCGGCAAGCCAACAACCTGCTGTTGGAACACCTGCGCCGCGAACGCCCGGACGACGCGATCCTCTCGGAGGAGAGCCCCGACGATCCCACCCGCCTCGACCACGAGCGAGTGTGGATCATCGACCCCCTCGACGGCACCCGCGAATACGGCGAACCACCGCGCACCGACTGGGCGGTTCACGTGGCCCTCGCGGTCAACCACGTGCCCGTCGCGGGAGCGGTAGCACTGCCCGCCGCGGGCATCGTCCTGCACACCGCGCAACCGCCGCGAGCCCCCGCGGCCCCGCCCGGCCCCATCCGAATCGCTGTCTCCCGCAGTCGCTCCGTCGCGGACTCCCACATCGATCAGCGCCTGGGCTTTCCAGCGGAACAACGTAGCCGGCGAAATTCCTGTCTCGGAGGCGATCTCGGCGACAGGCTCTCGTAACCGCCCAGACTCCTGACGACGGACCGACGGCGAATACGACTTCGGCACAGTGACCTCCCGATGATCACTCTGCCTCAGCTCTCACAACCGCGGACCAGTCCCAGGGGGCCGCATCAGCCGGACCGAAACCACGGGGTCAGGTCACGGTCACTTGGCGGGCTGCTGGTTGGGCATGGGCTGGTTAATGGTGGTGAAGTACTGGACGCCCGCCAGGATGGCCACCGGGGCGGTTACGAACAGTTGCCCTGCGATGGTGCCGAGGAAGCCGATGGCGGCCATACCCGCGATACAGCCGACTGCCGCGCCGGGCAAGGCGCCGAACATGAGCGTGAGGGCGCCGGTCAGAGTCGCGCCCGCCGCGCCGCCGAGGATGCAGCCCAGCGCGGCGCCGCCGATGCCTCCGACCGTGGTGCCGATGGCGGCGCCCATCTGGATGGTGGTGACGAGGCGCGACCAGGCGGCCTGCTCACGGTCGTAATCGGTCTTCCAGGGCGCCTGGTTCTCGTAGGGGAGGGCGACCGGCTTGTACGCTGCGTGCTCGAGATCGAACTGCGGGGTAAGGGTCGCGGTCCGGGCGTCGATCCGGGCGTCGATCGGGAATTCGAAATCGTCTACCCGGAATTTCAATTCAGTTCCGGCGAGTGTGGTTCCATTGGCAGCCTTGATTTTGAAGACACCGTCCTCGACCGCCAGTGAACCCGCATCGGTTTTGATGACGGTGTTCCGCTCCGAGGGGTTCGCGGTATAGGAAACTGTGTCGGGCGCGGCCTTGGGTTCGGCGTGGACCATGCCTGTCGTGATGCACAGCACTGTGGTTGCCAGGCCGGCGGTGGCGGTGATTTTCCGGAACTTCATGACGGTTTCCTCATCTATTTCTTCGGTGGATGCCGAAATCCGTTCCGATTGACGGAAATCGGCGGCAAACGGGTGCAAGCGTCCGACAGCGTGTATCGGAATCCGGTTCAGCCGTGGGGGAATGGGTTTCAGGTCTGGCTTTCGTGCTGCGCAAGCGCATTTCGGCTTCGGAAGTGAAGAGCCGACGCCGTCGATGACCAGGGTGGAATGAATGCACGCAGTGCGCCTACGAGGGCCGTCGAACACGCGTTGCGCACATAGAGTGACAGCCATCACGTTTTATGTCAATACACTGACAGTCATATAGCTGCGGATGTGCCGTCGTGTCGACGTAGCGATTGCGGCGCCATCCCTCCGGGGAACGAGGTTCGATGCGCGGGCAATTCGGTCGCCTATCAGGTGTTTCCTTGGCCCGCACTGAAGGTTGGCCCCGGGGCGAAGCCGAGGTGATTCCGCGCCCGATCGAGGGCGGGTGGGGTCTTGACAGGTGGGTGTGGTCGTGTTCACATTGAGCAGCGATGTGCAATTAACGCTCAATTGCGGGCGGAATATGATCGTCACGCCGGGCTGGGAGTGTCGATCGAGGTTGCGAGACGTCAGCTATGCGTATGTCGATTTGCGCGCGTGCTTCATCTGCATGCGCTGGAAGGTAGGGAGCCGTGAACGCCACCGCGACAGCCAGGCGCTCGTCGTCTGGGCCGGTTCCACGGATGCCGTTGCTATGGTGAGCGAAGCGCCTCGTCCCCTGACCGCGCCTGTTCGTCCACTATCGGCACCCCATCGATCGAGAGGTCCGATGAGGTCGAGTTCGTCACCGAAGCGGCGCTGGTCGCCCTCGGCCGGACCTGGCAGTGGCCGATCTGGCGACGCCGTGCGGGTGCAGAAATCACGAGAGGTTGCGGTTTGCGCATCGACAATGTGACGGCCCCTGCACCCGATGAGGTCGCGCGTGCCTTGATGGCTGGTGATCGGTGCGCGCAAGCTCATGGCATCGAGTGTCGAGAGATCGACGAGGGTTTCGCCGTGATGGAGATGACCGTTCGAGAGGATATGGCCAACACACTCGGAATCTGTCATGGCGGAGTGCTTTTCCTGCTTGCCGACACCGCCCTCGCATACGCGGCCAGTGCAACGAATCAGGCGAGTGTGACGACGACGGCGAGCATCTCCTACCCCGCCGCCGCGCGCGTTGGGGATACCCTGGTCGCCGAGTGCAGGGTGGCGCACCAGGCGAGCAAGGCGGGCATTTACGACGTGACGGTCCGCAGAGAAGATGGGCAGCTGCTAGCGGTCTTGCACGGTAACGTCTTGCGGACCGGGGCGCAGATCGTCCGTTCGGGTGACTTGTGACAAGCGGCTAACTGTCCGCCGCCGTTACGGCGCAGTATGTTTAGAGTGCTTGATCTGCGCGCTGACGCGATCGAGCAGGCTCGCCAGCAGGCCGCGTTCTTCGGACGTCAGGCAGCCGAACCATTCGGTTTCGAGTGCGTTTTGCTGCCTGAAGGCTTCGTCGATGGCTTCGGTCCCCTGCGGGGTGAGGGTGACTGCGACGAGTCTCTTATCGGTGCTCGATGTGCGTTCTCGGTGTACGAATCCGCTTCGCTCGAGATTGGACAGCACGCTGGAGGCGGTTTGCCGAGTGATACCGGCCAGCCGCGCGATGTCGCGGGCCTCGACTTCGCCGAACAGCCAGATCATGTACATGATGTGGAATCCGCTCCAGCTCCACCCGTGGGGGCGGTGGATCCGGCGTTCCGATTCCTGCATATGTGCGGTCGAGGCTCGAATGATGCTCAGCCCGAGGGCAATCGCTTGATCATCGAGGCCGGCATGACGTTCCCGTGTCAGCTTGGCAGCGATCGCACCGAATCCGGAGCCACTGACCATTGATGCGGATATTCTGGGGGGACCTGTCGGCGGAGCCGAGCCTTGCTGCACCTCTTCCATGCCCTGCATGATATTGCCGCGGCGATTGCTGGTTGCCCGCATGTGCCAGGCGCCAGAGGGCAGATCGATTGTCTGGATTTCGAATCGCGCGTCGGTTGCGTGTCGATGGGGGCACGGAGATCGATGCGATGTTCTTTCCGCAGTGGGGATGGACCGAGGGGTCAGGGGCTGGTCGGCTCGGTTTCCGAAGCGGTGCGCTGAGGCTGAAGCTGCTGGCGTAATAGATATTTGACGACTTTTCCTGTCGAGTTGCGTGGCAGGGCGTCCACGACCTGCAGTTTGGTGGGCAACTTGTAGCGGGCCAGGCTCGCGCCGGCGAAGTCGCGGAGTTCCTCGAGCGTGAGCGGCTCGTGCCCGAGTCGGAAGGTGACCACCGCGGTCACCGCTTCTCCCCAACGGTCGTCTGGGACGCCGATCACCGCGACCTCCGCAATCGCCGGGTGCCCGCACAGGATGTTCTCGACTTCCGCGGGATAGATATTCTCTCCCCCAGAGATGATCATGTCTTTGATGCGGTCGACGATGAACATGAACCCGTCGTCGTCGCGGTAGCCGACATCGCCGGTATGGAACCAGCCGTGCGGGTCGATGGCGCGGGTGGTGTCTTCTGGACGATTCCAATAGCCTTTGGTGACGTTCGGTCCGCGGACGCAGATTTCGCCTTGCCGGTGCGGCTCTTCTATCGCGCGGCCATCGGCATCGACGATCTTGACGTCGGTGAAGATTGGCGAAGTTCCTGCCGAGCCGAGCTTGGATAGGGCGTATTCGGCGACGAGAAACGTTGCGCTGGGGGCGGTTTCGGTGAGTCCGTAGCCCTGCAGGATCGGAACGTTGCGCTCGGCGTAGAGCCGCAATAGCGGCTCGGGTACCGGAGCGCCTCCGCAGATCGCCATCCGGAGACTGCTCAGGTCGGCGTGCGGAAACGCCGGGGCCTGACTCATGAACAAGAAAATCGCCGGAACACCGAACATGGTCGTGACGTGGTGCCGTTCGATCGCAGCCAGGCAGTCCGCGGCATCGAAGGACCGTTGCAGCACCACCTCCCCACCCTTGAACCAGGTGGTGAATGTGGTGACATTCAGGCCGGCGATGTGAAACAACGGTGCGGCGACCAGCGTCACGTCGTTCTCGTGGACATCGAACTGCGAAAGGAGATTGATATTGCTCCACCACAAATTGGCGTGGCTGAGAATCACTCCTTTGGGCCGCCCCGTTGTGCCCGAGGTGTACATGATGATCGCGGTCTCGTCGGCGAGGACCGAATCCGGGGCAGGGAGCGCAGAGTGCGTGGCGATGAGGTCCTCGTAATTTTCCCATCCGGCCTCGGCCGGTCCGACGATGAGATAGCAGTGAGTGGTCAGTTCGTGGCGGATCTTGTCGATCGTCGGCTGATGTGCGCTGTCAGTGACAAGGGTGTTCGCCCCGGAGTCGCGGATGATGAATGCCAGCTCCGGCCCGGCGAGGCGGAAGTTCAGGGGGACGAAGACCGCGCCGAGTCGGGCTGTGGCGAGCAGCGTTTCCAGAAAGGCCGGCTGGTTCGCGCCGAGAAACGCGACCCGGTCGCCGTGGCTGACGCCGCGGGTGCGCAGTGCGGCCGCCAGCCGGTCGATGCGGCTGAGCAGCTCGCCGTAGGTGCGGGTGCGGCCCTCGAAGGTCAGTGCGCGGCGATGGGCCGAGCGCGCGGCGCGGGCCGCGAACCAGCGGCCCAGGCTGATATCCGGTGACGTCATCGTGGGGTTGTCCTTGGTCGGTGAGATCAGTTGGTCAGGGCGAGGCGCGGGAAGAGTGTCTCGGCGTTGTCTCGGTCGATGGCGCCGTGGTCGAGGTCACCGTATGCGTCGAACGAGCGGGTGAAGGCGGCCGAGCGAGCGGCGGGCGCGAACGGCCAGTCGCTGCCGAAGGTGATACGTGTGGGGTCGGCGAACGCCATGAGGCTCGGTAGCGTGTAGGGCGACCCGGACAGGGCGATGTCGAAGTAGAACTTGCGCAGGATGCGTAGACCGTCCTCGTCGGTTCCCATCGGTGAGGCGACATTGGCTGCGCGTTGAGCGGCGTACGGAAGGAATCCTCCGGCGTGGGACAAGATGATCTTCAGGTTCGGGTAGCGGTCCATGCAGCCGTTTTTGGCAAGGTTGAGCGCGGCGCGGGTGGTGTCGAGCAGGAAGTCGGCCGCGTATGGCGGCAGCCCTGGCACCGGTTCGATCGGCAGGTGCGAGGGATGGACGAAAACGACGGCGTGACGTCGGTCGAGTTCATCGAAAAGCGGGTCGAAGGCTTCGTCTCCCAGATACGTTCCCTTCGAGTTCGCGAGCAGCACGATCCCGTCGGCGCCCAGTTCGTCCAAGGCGTAGGCGGCCTCGTCCAGGGCTCCGCCCACGTCGGGCAGTGTGAGGGTGGCGAAGAATCCGAACCTTCCGCGATGGTCTTGGACGACCGATGCGGTGAACTCGTTGAGTTCGCGGGCCAGCGAGCGTCCTGCCGCGATATCGACGGCCGGTTCGACCCCGGGAGTGGACACGGACAGGATCGCGGTGTCGATATTGTTCTCACCCATCAACTCCAGGGCGCTCTCGGCGGTCCATTCCGGAATTGCCCGGCCGCCGGCGGTCAGTCCCTTGTCGAGCAACCAGCTGCGGTAGCGGGGCGGGACGATGTGTTGATGGGTGTCGATGCGGCCGGGCATAGGTTCTCCGTTTCAGCGTGCGCCGTGGGTCAGCGGTTGAGGTCGAGCAATGCGGGGGTTTCGGTCACGGTGTTCTCCGCGGCGGCCACCGTCGCCGGTTTCGGCACCATCGCGATGATGAGACCGCCGATGACGGCGGGAACGGCCAAGGCGTAGAGCTTGGCATCGAATCCAATGCCGTTCGCGACGAGCCAGCCGAGGTACGTCGGGCCGAAAACGCCGCCGAGGCGCCCGATGGACAGATTCAGTCCGAGTCCGGTGGCGCGGACCCGGGTGGGGTAGTAGCTGCCGACGAAAGCGTTGATGAGTATCTGCAGACCCGTGGTGCCGAGACCGATGACGGCGACGAGGAGGTACGCGACGACGACCGGCGGGGTGAGGGCCAGGGCGGTGAGGGCAGCACTCGCGGTGATGAAGGTGCAGATGACGACAAGCTTTTGCCCGAACCTGTCGGCGAGTTGAGCCGCGCCCAGCACACCGACCACGGCACCACCCTGGAGAACGATGACGAATCCGAGCGAGGTGGACAACCCGTAGCCGGCCGAGCGCATCAGATCGGGCAACCAGGTACCGACCCCGAACGTGACCAGCAGGCAGCAGGAGGTCGCGATCCAGAACAGCACGGTGCCTCGTCCGCGGCCATCGCTGAATACCAGGGCGAACCGATTGCGGTCGATGGTGCGTACGTGACCGGTCGTGACTGTGGCGGGGCCACCGGGCAGCAGAAGGCGGTGTCGGCGGGCAAGTTGCTCCGCCTCCTCGGTGCGGCCCCGGTTGGCCAGCAGCGTGATCGATTCGGGCAGGTACCGGAACAGGAAGGGGACGACGAGTACCAGCGGCAGGGCCCCAACCGCACACATGGCCCTGAATCCGAAGGTCGGAATAAGCCAGATGGACAGCGCGCCGGAGAGCATGCCACCGACTCCGACCCCGACGAACCCGAGGGCGGTGTTGCGGTTGCGCCGGTCGGCGGGCGCGAATTCGAGCAGTGTGGCGGCCACTGTCGGCATGACCGCGCCGGCACCGAGCCCGACGAAGAAGCGCAGCAAGAGGAACACTTCGGGATTCGGGGCTAGGGCGGACAGACCCATCGCGGCGGAGAAGGTGATGACGGCGGTGAGAACGACCGGGCGCCTACCGACCCGGTCCGCGAGTCCGGCCGCGGTCAGGGCGCCGCAGAGCATTCCGATCACCGAGGCCGAGCCCATGTAGCCGACTATGCTTGCGGTCAACGACCATGCCGTGTAGTGGCGCAGTGAGGGGACGATGCTGCCGAACATTGCCAGGTCGTATCCCTCGATGGTCAAGATGGCGAAACAGACCGCAATGACTGACCAGCCATCGCCACCACGAAACGAAGACCTTTTCTCAGTGGTCATCAGAACTCCAGAAGTCGCCCGCCAGCGGCGGGGATGAAATGAATGCACGCGGTGCGCCTACGAGGGCCGTCGAACACGCGTCGCGCACACAGAGTGACAGCCATCACGTTTTATGTCAATGCACTGACAGTCAAATGGCTGCAATCGCACCGCCGACGCGCTGATCGCATCGTCGTCTCGACATACTGTGAGATGTGGCTTCCGAAACGAACTCCCCGCTCGCGTCGGCGGCGGGCGCGCAAACCCTCGCTCGCGGCCTTCGCGCACTAGAGCTCATCGCGCACACTCCGGGCGGCATGACGATTCAAGACGTCGCGGACGCGCTGGGGGTTCACCGGAGTATCGCTGCTCGACTGCTATCGACGGTCGCCGAGTTCCGGTTGGTCAACCGCGGCCCGGATGGTCGCTACCGCATCGCAGGCGGGTTGGCCGCACTCGCCCGCGAGGTCTACGCCGGGCTGCGCGAACAGGCCACACCGTTGATGCGCCGTTTGGCCAACGACCTCGGCGCGAGCGTTGCGCTGTTCGTGGCCGAGGGTGATGAGGCGGTAGCGGTGGCGGTCGTCGAGCCCGCGAATACGACAGTGCGGGTCGCCTTTCGGGAAGGTGGCCGCCACCCGCTTGAACGCGGAGCGGCGGGGTATGCGCTGCTTGCCGCTCAACCGGAGCGGCTGGGTGAGAATCCACAGGTGACGGAGGGTCGCCGACTCGGATACGTCATCAGCTTCGGGGAGGTGGCGCCAGGCTTCTGGGGCCTCGGCGTTCCGCTGGCTCGGCCGGTCGGCCAGCAGGCTGCGTGTCTGACGTTGATCAGCGCCTCCCGGGAGCTGATCGAGAGTGCGCGGGATGCCGTATTGGAGATGGCTGCCGAGCTCGGCTCGTACGCGATGTAGCCCCGTGTGACCGGTGAACCCGGTTGTCCATCAAAGTGTTTCCTCGGCCCGCGCTGGGCATTGTCCAGCGCGGGCCGAGGTGATTCCGCACCCGATCGAGGGGGTGGTGCCTTGACAGAGGGGGGTGTGCTTGTGTTCACATTGAGAGGGCAAGTGCAATTAACGCTCGACAGTGAGCGAAATGTGATCATAACGCCGGGCCGGGAGTGTCGATCAGAGGCACGAGACCGTCAGTTACGCGTATGTCGATTGCGCGCGTGCTTCTTCTGCACGCGCTGGAAGACAGGAAGCCATGAACACCACCCGCGACAGCGAGGTTCTTATCGTCGGGGCAGGCCCGACGGGGCTGATGCTCGCGAACATCCTCGGCATGTACGGCCGAACGGTCACCGTGCTCGAGGCGAGAGACAAGCTGATCGACTATCCCCGCGGCGTCGGACTCGACGACGAATCCTTTCGCACCATCCAGACCGTGGGGTTGGCCGATACCGTTCGTCCGCATACGACTCCCCAGCACATCATGCGGCTGGTCAACGGTGCCGGGACGGCCCTTGTGGTGAACAACCCGCAGACCGACGAGTTCGGCTGGGAGCGCAAGCACGGATTCATCCAGCCCGAGGTTGATCGAGCCCTTTTCGACGGACTCGACCGGTTCCGCACCGTTGAGGTGCACTTCGGCCATCTGGTCGAGAAAGTCGAGGAGGACGGTGAATCGGTCACCGCAATTGCCACAGTCACCGGATCCGAAGGTAAATCCGAGGAGCGGCGTTTCCGTGCCCGCTACCTCGTCGGCTGCGAAGGAGGTAAGTCCCCGACCCGCAAGCGGCTCGGTCTGAGTTTCGAGGGTGAATCACCCTCGACCCGATGGCTGGTCGTCGATGTCAACAACGATCCGCTGGGAACTCCCAACGTGTTCCTCGGTGCCGACCCGAAACGGCCCTATGTATCCATCGGGCTGCCGCACGCCGTGCGCCGCTGGGAATTCATGCTGCACGACGATGAGACCGAGGAGCAGGTCACCGACCCAGCCTTTGTGAACGAGCTCCTCGCAGGTCATGTCCCGAACCCCGCAGCCCTGGACTTCATTCGCCGGCGAGTGTTCACCCACCATGCCCGCGTGGCGTCCAGCTTCCGCAAGGGCCGCCAGCTCATCGCCGGCGATGCGGCGCACCTGATGCCGGTCTGGCTGGGCCAGGGCTGGAACTCCGGCATGCGTGACGCGACCAACCTCGGCTGGAAAATGTCGGCGGTACTGTCCGGTCAGGCCGGCGACGCGCTGTTGGACACCTATACCAGCGAACGCAAAGACCACTCGCAGGCGATGGTGGACCTCTCGCTCACCTTCGGGAAGGCGATCGCGATCACCAACCCGCTCATGGCGACCGCCCGCGATGCCGCCTCCGCCGTGCTCAATCTCTTCCCACAGGTCAAGAGCTACTTCGCTGACATGCGCTTCAAGCCGATGCCCCGCTATACCCGCGGTGTGCTGGCGGATCCCAGCACTCAGGAGGCGGGCAGGGCTCGTGCTCGGATCACCAGCAAGCTCATTCCCGTACGAATCGCGAATACCACGATTTCCCCTGTCGGCGTGCAGTTTCCGCAGCCACGTTTCAACACCCGCAGCTCGCCGAACGTTCTGCTCGATGATGCGATCGGCTCGTGGTGGGCGGTCATCGTGTGGGGCAACAGTCCGAAAGATGTTCTCCCCCAACATTCACTGGACAGCCTTGCGGCCCTCGGAGCACGGCTGGTCGCCGTGGTTCCGGAGACGCAGCGACAGTGGGCGGAGCAGTACATGGACCCGGAGGTACTCGTGCTCGGCGACCACACCGGACGGATGAAGAAATGGTTCGACGATCGCCCCACACCCCTGGTGTTCTTGCGCCCCGACCGTTTCGTCGCCGGTGCCTGTCTGACCCAGCAGGCTCCGGCCACCCTCGGCGCCATCCTGACCGCGATGTCGTTCACCGAGCACGTAGCCGCCGCGGGCGAACCGGTGCAGCTCGCTATCTGACCGAATTACTCGCCGCCCCGAATCGCCCTGTACAGGAAGATCTTTCATGACAACCGTGGAAATCCCGGCTTACACCACCGATCCGTTCTTCGGGCTCGACGACAAGTGGATCCAGACCGCCCCGGGCGAGCTCACCCACTATCACGAACTGGGAGAGGGCGCGCCGATCCTTTTTCTGCACGGTTCGGGGACCGGTGTCACCGCCGCGGCGAACTGGTGGCTGAACCTGCCCGCGATCAGCGAACAGGGCCGGTGCATCGCCATCGACTCGATCGGCTACGGCCAGAGCGTGGTCGCCGATGACACCGAATACGGCATCAAGGAGTGGGTCCGCCACGCGGTCCGCGTACTCGACGCGTTAGGCATCGAGAAGACCTGGATCGTCGGAAATTCACTCGGTGGCTGGCTCGCATTCCAGTTCGCGATCGACTTCCCCGAGCGCCTACTCGGCATCGTCTCGATGGGCACCGGCGGCGCGAAGATGACCAGTGCCCTTGCCGGACATGCCAACCCGACTTTGACCGAGGCCGGCATCCGGCAGACCCTGGAACTGTTCGTAGTCGACAAATCACTCATCACCGACGAACTGGTGGCGCTGCGCTACCGATCTGCGCTCAACGACACCGCGTCCGACCGCCTGGCCGACGTGGTGGCCGCCCGTGACCGCGACCGCTATGCCCTGCCGCTCGACTTCGATGTGCTTGCGCGACTGGAGATCCCGGTCCTGCTCATCCATGGCGTTCAGGATGTGGTCATCCCCGTTTCCCGCACGTGGGAACTGCTGAACGTGATTCCGCACGCCGACACCCACATCTTCAGCCAGTGCGGCCACTGGTCACAGGTCGAACGCGCCACGGAGTTCAACGCCATTCTCGCCCAGTACCTCGGCTCCCACGGCGTCAAGCGATAGCCGTACAGTTCCTAGGAAAGGAACACCCACTATGCCTCAGGCGCTCGTCTGTATGTCGCACAGTCCGCTGCTGCACTACGCGCACCCGCCCGCCGAGACCAGGGCCGCGGTCGACGCGGCATTCGCACAAGCCCGCGCCTTTGTGCATGCCTTCGACCCGGACCTGGTGATCAACTTCGGCCCCGACCACTACAACGGATTCTTCTACGACCTCATGCCGCCGTTCTGCATCGGCTATCAGGCTCGGGGCGCCGGTGACTACGACTCCTTCGCCGGGGACCTGGACGTGCCGGAAGAGATCGCCGAGGCATTGGCCGAGTTCGTCATCGACCGTGACTTCGACGTGGCGATCTCCCGGCAGATGCGGGTCGACCACGGCGCGGTACAACCGATCGAGATCCTCTACGAGGGCGAGGTCACCGCCAAACCCGTTGTGCCGATCTTCATCAACTCGGTAGCCCGGCCCTTTGTGAAGATGTCCCGGGTCCGCAGGTTCGGGCAGGCAATCGGGGAGTACTTCCGTGACTCCGACAAGAAGATCCTGTTCCTGGGCTCTGGCGGCCTATCGCACGATCCGCCGGTGCCGCAGATCGCCACTGCCACCGAAGCCCAGCGACGACTTCTGACCGAAGGCCGCGACCCGACACCACAGGTGCGGGCCGCCCGCCAGGCCGGCGTCATCGCCGCCGCCCGTGATTTCGCCGCCGGGCGGGCCGACATCATGGACCTCAACCCCGCGTGGGACCGTACCTTCCTCGAGGTATGCCGCTCCGGCCGCGTGCAGGACTTCGACGCCTACACCGCCGACGAGATGGACGCCGTTGCCGGTCATTCCGCGCATGAGGTCCGGACCTGGGTGGCCGCGTACTCCGCACTGCGCGCATGCGGTGAGTACACCATGAATTACGAGTTCTACCAGCCGATCAAGGAATACATCGTCGGCTTCGGCGTCACCACCGCCGCGCTCCGAGGAGACACACGACTACCGACGCTCAGCTCACACAGATAGGTCCCGTAATCGTCGCCGTGTCTCGAAACGGCTGCTGCCCTCGGGAATCCATGTGAACCAGTCCGAGACCTACTCGGGTCCAATGATATCGAGAGCGCCTACCCCGTCCAGCAAACGCTGACCGATATCCGCCGGACGGCCGGCGGAAAATCACCACTACTCGGGTCTACGTGCTGGGCGAGCATAGTGGCTCCCCCCGATGAATTCGAGCCGCGCGAGTTCGCTATGCAGCTGTATGCCAACGGGGAGTTGGTGTCCGAGGGCACCAGCGCTGCCTGTCTCGGTGACCTGCTCGAGGCTCTCGCGTGGCTCGCACGCACCGAGCGCGAGTACGGTCACCCGCTGCGCGCTGGGCAGGTGGTGCTCTCCGGTGGGCTGGGACCGAGGGTGCCTGCTCCACCCGGCACCACGATCCGCGCCGAACTATCCACCCTCGGCGCCGTGGCCGCCACGTTTTCTCGGAAGGAGCGGTATCGAGGCGGCGCGCGTAGCTGCGGAGGACGCCGTTAGTCGTATTGGCTGTGAGAGGGCTAATTATGGCTGAAGTCGTTGCCGAATACCCTGAGCAGGCACCGGTGATGTTACTTATATAGCCACCGTGGCTTTCTGATCGGCGTTGCCCGCAAGAGCGGCAAGATGTCTTGTATCGGTGGCAGTATCGCGGTGTCGTGCTTGTCCACCTGTTTACAGGGCGCCATCCGTTGGAGTACTTCGCGGGTGGCCTGGGCCAGAAGCCGCTGTTCATGATCGCCTGTCGTTGCGGGTCGGTGAGATATGCTGAGGGTTGTCCAGTAGACCCCGCGTTGCCCGGTTGCTGGGAATGCGCTGGCGGATGGCTGCAGTCGATGAGCGATAATGATCCGTTCCGGACAGTCCGTGATGTGGTCGAGCCGGTCACGGAGGAGTTGGCTGCGGCCGGGTTCGAGGACGCGGAAGAGATCGGGCGGGGCGGTTTCGGTGTGGTTTATCGCTGCATGCAGGCCGAGCTGGATCGGACGGTGGCGGTGAAGGTCCTGACCACCGAGCTGGACGCGGAGAATCTGGAGCGGTTTTTCCGGGAGCAGCGGGCGATGGGCCGGCTGACGGGCCATCCGAATATTGTCACGATGTTGCAGGCGGGTAGCACCGCGAGCGGACGGCCCTATCTGGTGATGCCGTATCACCCGTCGGGCTCGCTGGATGCGCGGATCCGCGAGCAGGGTCCGCTGCCGGTGGAAACGGTGTTGTGGATCGGGGTGAAGATCGCTGGGGCGCTGGAGAGCGCGCATCGGCTGGACACTGTGCATCGGGATGTGAAGCCGGGAAATATTCTGTTGACTGATTACGGCGAGCCGGCGTTGACCGATTTCGGTATCGCGCGGATTGCCGGGGGGTTCCAGACGGCTACGGGCGTGGTGGCCGGGTCGCCGGCGTTCACGGCTCCAGAGGTGCTCGAGGGCGCGTCTCCCACTGTGGCCGCGGACGTCTACGGGTTGGGTGCCA